>DIWN01000053.1:26226-26975 GCA_002423495.1 Anaerolineaceae bacterium UBA6105
ACTGCCTTGATCCCCGGCAGGACGCGTCCAGACTTTGTCATCCTGAGCATCAGCGAAGGATTTTACCGTGCTGCTTACCAGGATTCTTCACTTCGTTCAGAATGACATACAATTCGGCCACTGCCTTGATCTCCGGCAGGACGCGTCCAGACTTTGTCATCCTGAGCGTAATCCATTCTCACCCGGTCGCCAGCCTTTGTCATCCTGAGCACCAGCGAAGGATCTTAATGACTGGCCACCCAAGATTCTTCACTTCATTCAGAATGAGAAAAACTCGCAGGTCGGAATGAGACCGCCAGACAAAAACCTTCTGGAGCGTCTTACAAAATCTCAAGTTTCGCCAGTGAAGCCACCAGCGCTTTGAGACCAAAGCCCTCAAAATAGATTTCCACGGTTTCGTCGCCGTGTTCCAACTTGCTGGTCTTGACCACGCCGCGTCCGTATTTGGCATGTTTCACCTGCATACCCGCCTTGAAGCGCGTAATGGGCTCTTCTTTTAAGGGAGGAGCAGTGCGCATCCACGAGGGCGCCTCCCACCTGGAATAGCTATTTTCCCGTCCGTAACTGAAACGCCCGGGCAGGTCGCGCGGGCTTCCCTGCAAAAGCTCAGCAGGGAGATCGTCCAGAAACCGGCTGGGGATGGATTCTTCATAGCTGCCGTAAGGACTGCGGCGGCGGCGGGCGCGCGTCAGGGTCAGGCGCTTGCGGGCACGCGTGATGCCCACGTAAAGCAGGCGGCGTTCCTCTGC
>DIWN01000030.1:0-146 GCA_002423495.1 Anaerolineaceae bacterium UBA6105
TCACCAATATCCAGCATTGGGTGGGTAACCTCAACAAACTGCCCCAACATCTCCACCTGCTCGCTTTGGGGCTGGCGTCTTTCAGCCAATTCAGCCGCAAAGATCACCTCGGCACCCTCTGCGTAATCCAGCGACACAAAATAAAA
>DIWN01000030.1:247-6506 GCA_002423495.1 Anaerolineaceae bacterium UBA6105
TGCCCAGGTGGGGCTGAGGGTCAGCCGCGCCTGGGGATGAGTCTGCCTAAATTCCAGGATCTTTTCGCTAAGCTGCTGCCCGCCCCACTGCATTCCGTAGAGAGAATAATCGCTATACCAGGTTGGTCCGTTCAGGATAGCATCGCGCGTCATCCAGCCTGCCGTTGCAGTCAGCGCCAATGCCAGCCCAAGCACGGGCAGGCGCCAATCCTTCAATTTCGCGCTGAGCCATAGCAGGATTTCATTCACTCCAATAGCCGTCAGCAGTGCCAGCGACACCAACATCACCAGCACCCTCGTGATTGCCAGGTCCACCAAAGCCGCACCGCTTGGGGCAAGCAGAAGCGCGATCAGCAGCACGCGGTTGGCAGGCTCCTTGCGTCTGCGCAGGCAGCACCACAGCCCGAGAAGCGTAAAGGGCAAAAACTGCCAGGGTAAATGCCCATAGCCTTTCATCAGGTGGCGGATCAGGTCATGCTCGTTCGGGAAGTACCAGTAAAGTGGGTTAAAGCCCTTCAACCAGCGCCAAAAAAATAGGCTGAACTTTTCAACCAGGCTGATACCGCTGACCCAATAGGAGTGCACGATGCGCAAATGCTGCCCGAAGGCTTCGGCGTGTGTCAGCCGGAAGACCAGGTAGGGGGCAGCCAACAGCACCAGGGCGGCCAACCCTCTCCGCCAGCTTTTGGGGTCTTCAAAGTGGTAGCGCCAATCCACCAGCAAAAAAACCACACCGCTGAGCACCACCACCAGCTGCAAGGGGCTGTAACTGTAAAAAGCCAGTGCTCCAGCAGCCAAAGCGGGTATCAGCCAGCGCCGATCCTTAAGGCGGTAATTGGCATAGAGGAATAGAAACAGGCAGTAGAAGGACGCCCCAAGCACGGTCTCAAAGGCGGTGCGCGAATGCAGGAACCATGCGGGGATAACGCTGACCAGGTAGGGCGTCAGCCACCAAAAGCGCGCCTTGAAATGGTCACGCAGGGTGAGCCCGCCAAATAGTGGAAAGAGGAGGGTGATCAACGCAGGCAAGCCTCGTGTAAGCCAGACCGAGTTGGGTAGCCAGGTGATCAATACCTGCAGCCAGACTGAAAGTGAGAGGTTATACTGCCCGCCATTTTCAAAGTAGACCGGAAAGAGGCTTCCATTCAGGTCCCGCAAGCCCCTGCCCACCAGGTCCCTCGCAATCATGGTCTGAATCGCTTCGTCAGAGAAAAAGTAGATCGGGAATTGGTCCAACGCAATGAAGCGCGTCAGCAGATAGAGTGCCAGCCCGAGCGTAAAAAGGACCAGGGCAGTTTTAGGTTTAGTTTCGGTAGAAGCCTGCTCTGACATAGTTTGATTTTAATGGATAATCTTATATTATATTTTTAGGGCGATTTGGTCGTAGGGCGATCTGGTTGTAGGGCGAGACAAAGTACCCGCGATGTAGGGTATTGGAAGCACTGCGGCCATAATCAAACGAAAATCTTTGCGTGCTTCCTATCCGCCATCAAACCATTGGGCATTCGCAATAATCAATCCTCGCTATCCAGGTTACCGTCGTCGGCGGATTGAGGGCACGATACGTTCGTCCATCACAACATTTACGGTGCCCTCAAGCTCGCCCTTCAACTAAACATCCCACGATGAAGGGACTAGCAAGAACAATAAACTTGACTTCAGACTACGAAGCCATTGCCGGTGATCTTAACAACAGTGTGCGTAGGGCGAGATTGGAAGCACTGTATACATTATCATGAAGAGATTTTTGTGTGCTTCCTATCCGCCGTCAATCCATCAATTGTTTACAACAAACAAGCCTTGCTACCCAAATTGTCGTTATCGGCGAATTGAGGGCACAATACGCTCATCCGTCAGACTGTTCGCAGTGCCCTCAATTTCGCCCTACGATTTACAAATTATTAGATGTGTTGATAAAATCTTTCCATGCCGAACTATCGACGCAATTATGTGCCCGGTGGAACTTACTTCTTCACGCTTGTCACTTATCAAAGAAGGAAATACTTTGACACTCCAAACAAACTGGATCTGCTACACGCTAAAATAAGGCGGGTTCAAAGAAACAAGCCATTTGAGTTACTTGCCTATTGCCTCCTCCCGGACCACGTGCATTTATTGATCGAACTACCACAAGGAGATAGTGATTTTTCAATAAGGATGCGTGAAATCAAACGGTTAACCACCTTGTGGATGAAACGCGAGTCATCGAAAAATATCAACCAAGTTTGGCAAGATAAATATTGGGAACATACGATTAGAGATAAGAAGGATTTACAGACGCATTTCGATTATATACATTACAATCCCATCAAACACGGTCTGATGGAAACCTATGATGGGTGGAAGTGGTCAAGTTTCAGGGATTATTTTGATGGGAATGCCAAAGATTTCGAGATGATAGATCCTGATCGATTCAATTATCATCAGGGGGGTTTTGGGGAGTAATGTCTCAATTATCTTGGTATGACACGCAAGCCTTGTGGGACGATTTACCTGTAGGGCGATCTGGTCGTAGGGCGAGATTGGAAGCACTGTGGCCATAATCAAACGGAAATCTTTGCGTGCTTCCTATCCGCCATCAAACCATTGGGCATTCGCAATAAACAATCCTCGCTATCCAAGTTACCGTCGTCGGCGGATTGAGGGCACGATACGTTCGTCCATCACAACATTTGCGGTGCCCTCAATCTCGCCCTACGATTAACTTTGTCCAGAGGTGTTGGCCGTTCGCAACCAAAGCAAAAGTGCTGTCAGTCCAAGCCCATCCTGCATCTCGCCCCGCGTGATAAGGGCTTCCACCTCGTCCCTGGAAAACCAGCCGACTTCACTGATCTCATTCGGATCAAAACTGCCGGTTTCTTCGCCGGCCTTACAAAATACGATCTGGAACAGTTTGTTGCTGCTGCCCTGCTGAGGATAATAGGTGTACACCAGGCGGTGTTCAAAGGATTCAAACCCCGTTTCTTCCCGCACCTCGCGTCGGGCGGATTCCAAGACGTCTTCGCCCTCTTCCACACCCCCTGCCGGCACCGACCAGGTGCAGGTCATGCTTGTGTAGCGCGGCACGCGGCAGAGCACCACCTGCCCCCGATCGTTCTCCACCACCACCCCCACCGCCGGACGCGGAAACTCCACGTAGTGAAAACGTTCGATTATGCATCCGTTCGGCTGACGGACGCGGTCAAGGTGCAGCCGCATGTATTCGCTTTCAAAGAAAGTCTCGCGGCTCAGGCGCTCGGGTAACTGGTTTTCTTCACTCATTCTGTCTGTTTTGCCGCCAGGTGTGTGAGCTTACCTTCTTTGGGCAACCGCCACTGAAATCAATCCGATCATCATGCCAAATATCGGCAGCAAGAGTACCGTCTGGGGTAAGGTCCCTTTGAGGACTTGGAAAATAAAGTACGCAAGGGATAAGAATGAGAAAATTGTCAGAACAATCCCCATCACCTTAAGATTGCGTGCAGGTGAGAGCCTCACATCAGGCGCCAGCTCCGTGAGCCCAGGCTCTGATACTGGAAAAACAGAGGCTTCCGGTAATGGCAGTTCGGGTGCGGGTTCAGTGGGCTCTGGGATTGATTCAGGCTCTTCAGGCAGTGGGATTAGCTCAGGCTCTTCAGGCACTGCCACTGGCTCAGGCTCAGCGAGCTCTTCCTCCGCCTGGGCAAGCTCCGCTAAAAGAACCTCTTGAACTCGTGGGGTCAACAGATGCCCGCACCAGGGGCACTCAACTGTGCCAGGGGTCAACTCCGCGGTGCAGGCGGGGCATTGGACTTTAGTTTCTTCGCTCATCATAAACTCCTTTGCCTGCCTAAAACTGATAAACAAGTCTGGGGCAAGGCGGAAAACAAACGATCATCCGATTAATGTTTCCAACATAAACGATTATAGCATTGCTTGCCTACGGTATAATTCGCTTCAGCAAATCAAAAGGAAAGCCCATGAGCATTAGCAAAATCAGTCCCGAACTTTTTCACAAGCTGGTTGGTTTGGCAGCGCTTGAACTCACCGATGAGGAAAGCGCTTACCTTCTGACTGAAATGAACCACCAGCTCAGCTCAGTCAACGCCCTCCTGCAGGTGCCGCTCGAAGAAAACATCCTGCCCACCCTGCACGGCATCGATTGCGCGGGCGCGGGTCCGCGCACAGACGTCTGGCAGCCTTTTCCCACGCCAGGTGAAATTTTGGCTGGCGCGCCTGAAACTGAAGATGGCATGTTCGCCGTCCCGGACGTGAAAGGAGCGAAATGAGCCTGAACCAACTTTCCGCTCAAGAAGTTACCGCCCGCGTACGCGCCGGCGATCTGAGCGCTCGTGAGGTCCTTGAGGCCTCTCTCGCGCAGGTCCACGCTGTGGACGGAGCGCCGGGCAGTCTTGACCAAAAACCACTTAATCCCGCTGAAGAGCAAAAGGTGCACGCCTTCATCCGCCTGACCGAAGACCTCGCCCGCCAACAAGCGGACGAAGTGGACCGCAAGATTGCTGTCGGCGAAGACCCTGGCGCACTGGCAGGCGTGCCCGTCTCGATCAAGGACATTTTCACCCTGCAGGGCATTGAAACTACGGCCGCCTCGCGCATCCTGTGGAACTTCAAACCGCCCTACACCGCCACGCCTGTCAAGAAACTGATCGACGCGGGTGCGCTTATCCTGGGCAAAGCCAATCTTGACGAGTTTACTTTTGGCTCTTCCAGCGAATCCAGCGCCTTTAAACCCTCGTCAAACAACCCCTGGGATCCCTCCCGCGTGCCTGGCGGCTCCTCGGGCGGCTCCACCGCCAGCGTTGCTGCCGAAGAGGTGGCGCTTTCGCTCGGCACAGACACCGGCGGTTCAATCCGCCAGCCGGCTGCCTTCTGCGGCGTGGTCGGGCTCAAACCGACCTATGGGCGCGTTTCGCGCTACGGTCTGATGGCGTTCTCGTCCTCCCTGGACTGCCCGGGTCCGATCGCCCGCAACGTGAGCGACGCAGCCCTGATGCTGCATACCATCGCGGGAACCGATCCAAAAGACAGCACCTCCTCGCTTGTGCCGCCGTCCAATTATCTTGAAGCCCTGAAGGAAGGCGTCAAAGGCTTGCGCGTTGGGCTTTCCCCCGATTACACGCATCTCTTCTACCCGGATTTTGAAACCGGCGAGCTTGCCAAGGAATCGATACAGAAAGAAATCAGCCAGGCAGTTCAAGATGCCGCATCGGTGTTGGCGGAACTTGGCGCTGAGATCGTCGAGAACGTGCCCCTTCCCAACGCGAAATACGGCATCCCAACCTACTTTGTGGTTTCGCGCGTTGAGGCTGCCTCCAACCTGCATCGCTTTGATGGCGTCAAGTATGGCTACCGCACCCCCGTTGATGTGGAAGACCTGCAGGATCTTATCCGCCGCACCCGCGCTGAGGGTTTTGGCTCTGAGGTCAAGCTGCGCATCCTGATGGGCATGTACCTTTCTTCGGAAGGCTTTGCCGCCAACTACTACCAGCGGGCACTCAAGGTGCGCGCCATGATCCGGCGCGACTTTGACCGCGCTTTCGACCCCCAAGGTGAGCACCGCCTGGACGTGATCCTCACCCCTACCACCGCCACCACCTCTTTTAAACGCAACGACGTCTTCGGCAACACAGTGCGCATGCAGTATTCGGACCAAATGACCGTCTCTGCCAACCACGCCGGTCTGCCGGCTGTGAGCATCCCAGGCGGCTTGGATGCCGACAATCTGCCCATCGGGATCCAGTTCATCGGTCCTGACTTCCGCGAAGACCTGATCTTACGGGCGGGCTATGCTTATGAGCAGGCAACCCAGGATGAAGCCTGGCGCGCAGTTCGCCCGGCAGTCCTGCGCCAGGAGGTGACAAAATGAAAGAGTACGAAGTCGTCATCGGGCTCGAAACCCACATCCAGCTCAACACCCAGACTAAAATTTTCTGCTCCTGCAAAGCTGACTCGTGGGAAGCTGAACCCAACACAAATATCTGCCCGGTCTGCTCTGGCATGCCCGGCGTACTGCCCGTGCTGAACCGTGAAGCGGTCCAAAAAGGCGCGCTACTGGCAGCCGCGATGCACGCTGAGGTCAACCCGATCTCGCACTTTGATCGCAAAAACTACTTCTATCCCGATCTGCCCAAGGGCTACCAGATCACTCAATACGACGAGCCCATAGGCAAGGGCGGCTACTTTGATCTGCACATGCCCGATGGGGTAATCCGCCGCGTGCGCATTCACAAGCTGCACCTTGAAGAAGATGCCGGCAAAACCAAGCTCGATCACGGCATGC
>DIWN01000010.1:0-3669 GCA_002423495.1 Anaerolineaceae bacterium UBA6105
TGCAGATGATCTACATTGACCCGCCTTATGGCATTAAGTATGGCTCGAATTTCCAGCCTTTTGTGAACAAGCGGGATGTCAAAGACGGCAAGGATGAAGACCTGACCGCTGAACCGGAGCAGATCCGGGCTTTCCGGGATACCTGGGAACTGGGCATTCACTCTTATTTGACCTACCTGCGCGACCGGCTGCTGTTGGCACGTGACCTGCTATCAGAAAGCGGCAGTGTCTTTGTGCAAATCAGTGATGAGAATGTGCATCATGTGCGGGAGTTGATGGATGAGGTGTTTGGAGTTGAGAATTTTATTAGGATGATCCATTTCAGAAAAACTGGAAATCTAATGTCGAAGATGTTAGATGAAGTTGGTGATTATATAGTCTGGTATTGTCGTAATGCTGAAAATTTTAGGTATCACCAACTTTTCGATACAAAGATTGATTCCAAGAGTGGTATAGCAAATTATCAAAATATAGAATTAGATGATGGAACAAGAAGGTTGTTGCTGCCAGAAGAACGTAAAAATTTAGATAATCTACCAATAAATTCGAAATTGTTTGGTGTTCATGCTTTACGAAGCCAGAGCGGAGGACCCAACAGTAGATTTCCCATCACATTTGATGGAAAAACTTTTACGATAAATGCAGGAGGTTGGAAGACTAATCAAGAAGGTATTAAGAAACTAATTGATGCAAAAAGAATAATCGCGACTGAAAACAGAATAGGTTATGTTAGATATTTTGAAGATTTTCCATTAGTGCCAATAAACAATTTATGGACTGATACACGTGGAGAAATGGATTTGCATTATGTAGTACAAACATCGACCAAAATTATTGAGCGATGCATACTAATGACCACCGACCCGGGCGACCTGGTATTCGACCCAACCTGCGGGTCTGGCACGACCGCTTTTGTAGCGGAACAATGGGGCCGGCGCTGGATCACCTGTGATACCTCGCGGGTAGCCATCACGCTGGCCAAGCAGCGCTTGATGACGGCGGTATACGATTACTACCAGCTGGCAAATCCTGATGAGGGAGTAGGAAGCGGTTTCAAATACAAGACCGTTCCGCATATCACGCTGAAATCGATCGCCAATAACGATCCTGCCGAACAGGAAACGCTGTACGACCAGCCTCTGCTTGAAAAAAGCAGAGTGCGCGTAAGCGGACCCTTCACGGTCGAAGCTGTGCCAGCGCCGGCGGTGATGACAGCAGAAGAGGTGCTCGCCACCAGAGATCAGCCAGCTGATACCTCGATAGCCCGATCGGGTGAAACCCTGCGCCAGGCAGAATGGCGGGATGAACTGATGCGTTCAGGCATACGCGGAAAGGCAGGGCAGTACATCCGTTTTGCCAGGCTGGAAGCCCTGCCAGGCAGTCGCTGGTTGCATGTAGATGGTGAAACGCTCCCGAGCGAAGAGGGCAGCCCAAGCATCAAAGAAGGCACTGCTTATACCCCGCAACGGATCGTGGTCTCGTTCGGTCCGGAACATGCCCCGCTGGAACAACGCCAGGTGGAGCGGGCGCTGGAAGAAGCCAATACGCTGGTGCCCAAGCCCAAGATCGTGGTGTTTGCCGCCTTCCAGTTCGACCCGGAAGCAGCGCGTGCAATCGATGAGACCAATTTCCCGGGCGTAACACTGCTCAAAGCCCAAATGAATGCCGACCTGCTGACCGAAGACCTGAAGAAAAAGCGGGCCAGCAATGAATCGTTCTGGCTGATAGGACAGCCAGATGTGCATGTGGACACGATAGAAAGCGGGGAGGATAAAGGTAAAGTGGTCGTCTCGGTTCACGGTTTCGATTATTACAATACCCGTACAGGAGAGATCGAATCGGGAGGATCTGACAAGATCGCGGTCTGGTTGTTAGACCTGGATTATGATGGGCGGAGCCTGTTCCCACGCCAGGTATTCTTCCCGATAGCAGGGGAGAGTGAAGGCTGGGCAAAACTGGCCAAGAATTTACGAGCAGAGATCGATGAGGACTTGATCGAAGCCTATCGCGGAACCGTCAGCCTGCCCTTTGCTCCAGGAAGCAATAAGAGGATTGCGGTCAAGATCGTGGATGACCGGGGAATTGAGAGCCTGAAAGTGATGGAGGTGGATTAATGCCCCAAACAACGATTGACAGGCTGGTCATCAATTCGCCTTACGAAAAACCGAAATTCTACTGGCACTATGACCGGGTGACGCGCCTGTTTGACATGATGGAAGGCAGAAGGGCTGCCGGATATGTGATCGCCACACCGCATTCCAAAGCCTTTGATGACCCCGGCATCTTTATGGAGATTCCGCTGGTAAATAAAATCCGCCCTAGGGTGGATGCCTGGAGGGCGGCAGGCTACCCGGGAATAACCAGCATCACCAAACGGCTGCTAGAATACTGGCAGGATCCGATCGAGTTCGACATCCGAAAGTTTTTCTTCTGCCAACTGGAAGCGATTGAAACCCTGATCTGGCTGACTGAAGCCCCGGCAAACGAAAAGGTGGGTATTGAGGTCAGCGGTGATGGAGGGTTATTTCAACGCTTGTGCTGCAAGATGGCAACCGGTTCAGGCAAGACGATCGTAATGGCCATGCTGATCGCCTGGCAGATATTGAACAAGATGACCTACCCGCAGGACAGCCGCTTTTCTAAAAACGTTTTGGTAATCGCACCTGGATTGACGGTTAGAAACCGCCTGGCCGTGTTGAAAACTGCCCAGGAGGGCAATTTTTACGAGGCTTTCAGGGTGGTACCGCCTGATATGCTCGATACCCTGCGGCAGGGAAAGGTGATGGTGCATAACTGGCATGTCTTGGCGTGGGAAAGTGCTGAACAACTCAAGCGCAAACGGGGAGTGGATAAGCGGGGTGCAAAGAGCGATGAAGCCTACACACGTGAAGTATTAGGGAGCATGGCGAATGCCAGGAACCTGCTGGTGATCAACGATGAAGCCCACCATGCCTGGCGCATGAACCCTGAAGCAGTTGCAAAATACCTGCGCATGCGGGATATGAAAGACAGCGCCGAAGAAGCCACCGTATGGATCGGCGCTCTGGACCGCATCCAGCGCAGCCGGGGGATCATGAAATGCTATGACTTCAGCGCCACACCCTTCGCCCCTTCGGGTGGCAAGAGCGATGAAGAGACATTATATAACTGGATCGTGAGCGATTTTGGGCTCAATGATGCAATCGAATCCGGGCTGGTCAAAACACCGCGCGTGGTGGTGCGGGATGATGCAGGTCCTGATCCTGCTACCTATCGCAGCCGGATGTACCATATTTATAATGATGACGAGGTGAAACCTGACCTGACGCGTGCCATGCCGCCAGAGACCCCTTTGCCCGACCTGGTCAGTAATGCCTATGCCTTGCTGGGGGCAGACTGGAAAGAGACCCACAAGGTCTGGAAAGAATCCGGAAGAACCACACCGCCGGTTATGATCACCGTCTGCAACCGTACCGAAACAGCAGCCCGGATCAATTTCGCCTTCGCCAACAAGAAAATCCACTTCAACTCGCTCTTTACTGAGTTATGTGACCCCGAAAACATCCTGCACATCGATTCTAAAGTTCTGGCGCAAGCTGAAGCCAGGACAGATGGAGATGGGCAAAATGTGCCGGCGGAAACGGGGGATGAAGCGGAAGATGGCGAACCCACCGCAGAGCGAAAATTAAG
>DIWN01000010.1:3783-8453 GCA_002423495.1 Anaerolineaceae bacterium UBA6105
TGCGCCGCACGGTGTACGAAGTGAACCCGGAAACCGGGTTATTTGATCCTGAGTATGTCAATATCTTTGGGGTGCCTTTTACTTTTCTACCGCATGAAGATTCGGGTGTTGTAGTACCCCCTCCACCCAAACCAACCACAGAGATCCGAGTGCTGCCTGAAAGAAAACATTTTGAGATCACCTGGCCAAATATTGTGCGGATAGAGCACGAATATCAGAGCCAGCTAAGCCTGGAACTGGACAAAGTGCCGGAACTGGTGATCGATGCCGGTAAAACAGCCCAGGTTGCCGAACTGGCGCCTATGCTGGATGGAAGGCCGGACGTGACCAAAGTAAGCAAGATCGACCTGGAAAAACTGGCCAGAGAATACCGCACCCAGCGCATCATCTTTGAAACTGCCCGGGATGTTTTTGACCAGATGAAACACGAGTGGAAAGGCAGCCGAGAAGTGCTGCTGGCTCAACTGGTCAAGCTGGTTGAAAAATATATCCGCTCTGACAAGATCCAGATCATCCCGCCTTTGTTCTACCAGGATGAGATGGAGCGGCGGCTGATCATCACCCTGAATATGTCACGGGTGGTTAACCACATCATCATGCTTATTCGGCAGGAAAACAGCGAAAGACTGGTACCAGTCTTTGACCGTGAACACCCCATTCGCTCGACCGAAGAGATGAATACCTGGAGAACAGCCAAGCCTTGCGAATGGACCAAAAAGAGCCAAATCAATCTGTGCGTGTTCGACAGTGCCTGGGAGTCGTCCGATGCGTATGCGATCGATAACAGCGAAAATGTGGCAGCCTGGGTAAAGAACGACCATATTGGGTTTGAGATTTATTACCTGTATAAAGGGGTGGTGCAGAAGTACCGGCCTGATTTCTTGATTCGGCTGCAGAGCGGCGAGATGCTAGTAGTGGAAACGAAAGGGCAGGCGACCGATCAGGATAAGGCTAAGTGGGCTGCGCTGGATGAGTGGACTGAGGCAGTGAATACATTTGGCGGGTTCGGGGTGTGGAAGCGGGTGGTGACGATGCACCCGGGAGAGATCAAGGATGTGGTGATGAAAGGATGAAGGAAAAATATTCTTAATGATTGTTCTTTTATATCGGAGAAATGGAAATCAACACATCATTAGCATCAATTTTTCCAGTTGTGGTTTTCTTAGTATTAGTCCGTTTTAAAATAATTCTATATGTTCCTCCAATAACTGAGCCACTTACCTGAGACACGTTTTCGTCAGGTATCTTGCATTCATACTTTTGGTTATCGGAAGTCATTAGTTCAATTTTTTTTGTCCGGATATTTGCTCCCACAAGTTCACCAAATACTTCGATAATCTCATTATCTATCACTTCACCTTTTTGTATTAACATCATAATCTCTTCAGCGGTGGAACTTGATAAGACAGATATCCTTGACTGTTTCAATTTTGGTGAAGCCCATTCAAATGTTGCTTCTTTTACTGGCTTCAAAAATATATTTAGAAAATCATAATAATCCTGTGCTACACGTGGTTGCAATATTTTTAGCAATCCATTTAGCAAATCTTCATTATTACCGATATTTACAAGGTCAATGAATTTTTCAATTGCAGGATCAACTTCAGAATCGCCAAATAGATTATTTAGAGATGTTGAAGCAAGATCAATAACTATAGAACCCATACCTGCACCGATAAAATTTAATTTACTTTCGCTAATCACATCGTTTTGTATTCGGCCAAATTCTGCAGGTTCATGCAAAATAGCTTGACCAATTGAATTAAGCAAATCTTGTAACGAAACAAGCAAGGATCCAAGTTCCTTTGCAGGTGCTTCCATAGTTGCATTTGTAGATTTGAAACTTAAATGCATTCGAAGTAATGTTCGATTAAGTTGATTCGCAACTAATTGTGCAGGTTCCAGTTTGTTGTCATTAGCTTGGGATGAATGTAAGAAGATGCCAGGATCGGGTAATGTTGCAATATCTAGATCATTCACGTCTATAAGCTTGTAATTATCTTGATTTGATCTCGTATCGCAATAATAAATTATGTTCCTCAATTCAGAATTCTTGATTGCACTTAATAAATCAATTTCACTAGAACAAAGTTGATTTAATCTCCTAGTTGACATGGGAATTATTAGCCAGATGTAATCATCATTTTTCTTATCATAAAAATAAACAAGATAGGCATTCCCTAAGACATCCTTTGCAGAATACAAAAGAGGTTGATCAAAATAGTGAAAAACCTCGATAGTTGTTAAGTCGTTAATACTTGAAAAGAAAGGATTGGTATTCATTTTATTCATCTAGCACAATACTTGAAGAACTGGGGTCAACTGAATCAGGTAACCACCATGTTACGTGATATTTGGAATTATTACTAGGGGTGTTTTTTATTTTTCCTAAATTTGGTGTCAATTTACATAAAGCAACTTTTCTATCTTTAAAGGTTTTAAATATTTTTCGCAAGTCAGATGCTGCATTCATATCGCTTAAGACAGATATCCCACACTCTTTACATTTAGGGCTACTATCATGATCTAATTTATTGTCAATAATTATTTGTGGCAGGAAATCATCCATTATTGGTGGATCGTGAACTACTAATCGGTAAAATGATCCATTTGCTTCTATTGAATCTTTACAAGGGCAGTTAGGCGGAAAATAACGTGGCCAATTGTATTCGTAAGACATAGTTTTGCATTCCTCAAGGAACTATTTTTTTGGGTAATAAATTTTTAGTTTTAGTTGTTAAAGAAAGATTTTTCCCGATGGATAAGAAGAAAATTGTTTATTTGCAATACTAATAAATAAAGGTATTTAGATTACAAATGATTAACAGTAATTGGATTGTGAGTTCCCCACTCGTTAGTAATAATGTATAACCACATAATTATATAGCCATTTCATTTGTAAAGACAAATAGAATTAAAATTGACACCTTACAATTACGCAAATATTATCTTCACATCTTCACTATGAACCAAAAATCTTAACATCTTTACGGCTATCAAACCAACTCTTGCCTCAATAATAAGTGATAGCGATTTATCCGGGACTGTCAGGGTCAGGGTGGTGCCGTCCCAGGAGTGCGGGGTGATGGGCTGGAGGTATTCCTCGTAGAACGATTTGGATGCCTGGCTTTTAAGGTTCTGCAGTATGGGGTCCCACAGTTTCTTTGCATTTGACTTTGGGGAATCTGTATCTTCTTTTATGTTTCTTCTATTGTCTCTTAAAGAAGTATCACTCATTATGCTTTCTGCCATACCTCGCTTGTGTTTTCTGCACTAGTGCTTATGTTTTCTGCACTACCTCCTGAAAAGTTGCTTGTGTTTTCTGCCATACCAGTTAAGGGGATATCTTCGGTATCGTCATTAACATCAGGCAGGATCGGTTCAGGTGCCGGCTTGCGGGTGAATTTACTGCCTGGCTGGTAGATGTGGGGGCGGTTGCGCAGCCCGGGGGTCAGGTCCTGCAGGTACCCGCTATCGGTCAGGGTTTTGAGGTGCCGGCGTATGGTGGATGTGTCCATGTTGAGGCGTGCGGCTAGGGTGGCAACGGATGCACGGCACACCCCGTCGCGCATCTGGGAGTAGCGCCAGATGATGCCGTAGGCTGCAGCTGCGACAAACCCGCAAGAGTCGCTGATCTCGTCGAAGAGCGGGGTAAACCCGCTCCTTTTCCCCTCAGTTTCGCTTATTGGCCAGGCATGAGTGGGGGAACGACCACTCTCGCTAAATTCGCAGGAATTTTATTTCGACACATTACTTCGAAGCCGTGGGTAAGCAAGTCGGTTTACCCTCAGCTTGCCCTGTTTAAATGTGGAGCAAGTATTGCAGCGGCCGATTTTCCTTCATGATTAAGCAAAAACTCAATTGGTAATTCCCGCACCAGTTAACCAAAGCCTATTGACAATGATGAAAAACAATACTATTATAAAGGTAAGAATTATCCAATATATATTCATATCGTGACGAAATAAGGACATAAGAAAATGGCTAAATATGGAATGAGTACGACAGTAGCCGGGTCAATGGATGCCGTCAGTGAAAGAATTAGGGCTTCCCTTAAGACCCAGGGTTTTGGGATTTTGACGGAAATTGATATGCAAAAAACCTTAAAAGATAAACTTGGTGTAGAAATCGAGCCATACCTGATCCTGGGAGCCTGTAAGCCGCAGTTTGCGAATCGGGCGTTATCTGCTGACCGGTCTATCGGTCTGCTTTTGCCCTGCAACGTTGTCCTGCGAAAAACAGGTTCCTCGGTGGAAGTGAGTATTCAAGACCCGGAGGTAATGTTCAGCGTGGTGGATATCGAAGGGAATTCTGATTTAGAGAAATTGCCGATGGAGGCCAAGCAACAATTACAAGCGGCCCTCAACACCCTCTAACGAGTTTGCGGTGATTCTATTTGGAATTATTGACCTCTCACAAAAGTGAAAATAAAGGGCGTATATCTGCTAAAAAATACGGTAAAATTCGTGGTATCTCAAAAATAACATGGTTGCAACGCATTTTATTGGGAAATGCAATGCAACCATGTTGTTTATCTCTAAAGGTATTGTATGTTTTATAAATGGGTGGCGGAATAATCAGCATTCGTTAGAGGTTATCGCATAATTTCCCTTCTATTTCGGGTGGCAGATCACTATCGCATACTGGAGTGGGTGTAAAATTAGCAAGCC
>DIWN01000027.1:0-1338 GCA_002423495.1 Anaerolineaceae bacterium UBA6105
CCAGGTCGCGTAAGCCTTCCCCTTCATTGCCAACCACCAGCGCCACACCCCCATTCAGCCGCAATTGATGCACAGGATGCGCTTTCGGAGAAGCATCCAGCCCATATACCCACACGTCATCAAGCTCTTTTATGCGGTCTATCGCCTGCGCAAGGTTATATTGCGCAATCAGCAAATGTTCTGAGCCGCCGGAAGAGGCATGCACCACTCCCGGTGTGATCTGGGCAGCCTGGGAGGATGGAATAACCACCCCATGCACGCCCATCAGTTCCGCGGTGCGCAAAAGCGATCCAAGATTCTGCGGGTCCTGGATCAGATCCAGCAAAAGGAAGAAAGGTGGCTCTCCACTCGTCCGCGCATGCACAAAAAGTTCTTCAAGAGCAGCGTAAGGATACTCACTGGCTTCAAGGGCAATGCCCTGGTTGTGTTGGTCAATCACATCAAGCTGCTGCCGCTGGGCTTCGAACACCTGCAAATTGCGTTCCTTCGCCATTTTGAGGATTTCCGGCAGATGACCGTCCAGCTTTATCCCGCGCAGCAACAAAAGGCGGAAAACATGGCGGCGTTTGGCGCGCAGTACCTCATAGACCGGGTTGCGACCGGTGATCCATTCTTTCACCCTTACTCCCAGTTCCAGGTGGTGCCGTCTTTGCTGTCTTCCAGGGTCACGCCCAGAGCTTTGAGCTCATCGCGCAGCTTATCGGAGAGCGCCCAGTTCTTCTCAGCGCGCAGGTCGCGCCGCAGGCTGACCAGCAGGTCGATGAATGGGTCGGCAGTATTTGCTCTGCCGGATTGCTCCTCGAGCTGCAGCCCGAGCACGCCTGTTAGTTCGTTGAATGCCTCACGTGCGGGCAGAAGTTGTTCCTCCGTGGCGCCATCGCTGCGAGCCTGGTTAAGGGTACGCACCAGTTCGAAGATCGCGGCCAGAGCAGCAGATGTGTTGAAGTCGTCATCCATGCTCTCTTTAAAAGCATTTCGGGCTTGCTCAGCGGCATTTTTCAGGGCGGTTGCCTTGTCTTCTGGCAGACCGGCTGCGCCCGGCAGAGCGGGTTTTTTGGCGTTCAGCAGGCGGTGGTAGGTCTGTTCAGTTTGCTCAATAACCTCTTCGCTATAGGTAAGCGGGCTGCGGTAAGAACCATTGAGTACCCACAAACGCATCACATCGCCAGGATGTTCGCTCAGGAATTGATCGATGGTGATCATATTGCCAATCGATTTGGACATTTTTTCGGATTTCAGTCCGAGCATGCCATTGTGCATCCAATAGGTGGCAAAGGTCTTATGGGTTATAGCTTCAGTCTGTGCGATTTCGTTTTCGTGGTGGGGGAAGATCAAATC
>DIWN01000027.1:1365-13803 GCA_002423495.1 Anaerolineaceae bacterium UBA6105
GGGCTGTCCCAGGCGGGTTCGCCGGGTTTGGCGGACTCCAGAGGGCAAAATCCATGGGATGTTCTTTGCGTTCGTCCACCTGAACACGCGAGCCGGCGTTCATGGTGTCAAGCCGCCGACCGGAGAGCTTGCCATAGTCCGGTTTGGACTCCACGCTATAGTACACATCCCCATCCACCTCGTAAGCGGACTTGTTGCGGATCAGCTGGCTGATCATCTCAATGATTTGCGGCATATCTTCAGTCGCGCGCGGGTTTTTGGTGGCTGGCAGGACGTTCAACCCGTCCAGGTTGGCTTTATATTGGTTGATATACTGATTTGCCAGTTCAAAGGGGTCGCGCCCCAGATCATTAGCTTTGGCAATAATCTTGTCATCCACATCGGTGAAGTTCATGACGAAATTGACGTCATAGCCGGAATACTCCAGGTAACGCCGCACTATGTCGAACACAAGGGCCGACATGGCGTGACCGATGTGCGATTCGGCGTAGACCGTCGGACCGCAAACATACATCCTGACCTTGCCCGGCTCGAGGGTTTTAAAGTCCTCTTTGGAACGGCTGAGGGTGTTATAAATCTTTAAGCTCATATCAATTTCCTGTTTTCATTCGAGGCTTGGTTTGGCAAAAATCATCCGCCCGGCAGAAGTCTGCAAGATTTTGGTGACGGTGACTTCAATCTGTTTGTTAAGGTAAGGCTGACCATTTTCAATGACCACCATGGTGCCATCATCAAGATATCCAACACCCTGATTGTATTCTTTGCCTTCCTGGATTACCGCAATCTGCAGGCTTTCTCCAGGCAGGATGATGACTTTGACGGCGTTGGCAAGGTCGTTAATGTTTAGTACATTCACGCCCTGAAGTTCGGCCACCCGGTTCAGGTTGTAATCGTTGGTCAGGATTGGGGCGTTCATTTGGCGCCCAAGCAGCACCAGTCTGTCATCCACCTCGCGCACACCTTCCACGTCAATGTCGCTGATGACCACATTTACTTCTTTGTTCTCCTGGAGTTCACTGAGCACGTCCAATCCGCGCCGTCCGCGCTGGCGGCGGAGGCTGTCGGCAGAGTCGGAGACGAACTGCAATTCATTGAGCACAAAGCGCGGGACGACCAGCGTTGCGCCCAAAAATCCGGTTTTGGCGATATCAGAAATGCGTCCGTCGATGATTGCGCTGGTATCCACCAAAACGCGCCTTTCACTCTCAACTTTAGCACGCGCTGGCATCTTGCTGCTCATATTCTTGAAAAGATTCAAAAAATCATCCCGCCTTGTGACGAATAGGACTGCTCCCAGGTAGCCAAATAGCAGCAAACCGGCAAGGGGCAAAATCTGGCCGAGAGGCCTTGGCAGTAGGGAAAGCGGATATGCCATGATGGCAGCGATGATCAGACCAATGGTCATGCCAATTAGCCCGCTCATAAGTGATTGGGCTGAAGATTTTGTAAAAAGTTTTATCAAAGCCCGGAAAGGCTTGATCGTGATGTAGGGGGTGATTAAAAAGCCAAACGCGGCGAAAATTACCGCGATGAGTCCGGTTACCACACCCTGGGAAAGAGTGAGCACATCAACAAATTGCTGAACGTAATTATAAATAGGGAGACTGGTGAAAGCTCCAATAATACCAAGAACAATTGCGCCGATGATACGTGAAATAAATATTGCACTCATATAAGACCTCCATTTTAACGTGCAGAATAAATTTGTAACGAAAAATAAATTCACTAAGATAATAGCACTCTAAGCGACCAGAGTCAAAGAATTGTTGCACTTTCTGATGAAGTTCATACACGGCTGGCAGATTGAATTAGGATAGGTAATGGTTCATAGGTAATAGGACAGCGTGGAAAGTTAGTGAATTCGTTGTATAAACGAATTTTCCGATATTGCGAGGGACGAAGCAATCTAAGCTGTATGCCATCAAGGGATATCTGTGGTCTAAATGCACTTCGTGAAACGTTACGATGTTCCTGTTACCTGATACGTTTGTGCTCCACCAGCAGTTTAGATTGCTTCACAACCCTTGTAAAAAGACACAAGGGCAGGAGAGGTTCGCAATGACAGAGGAAAGACAAACCATCTCCATGCTTACCAATCAACCGGCAGATCTTTCCACTCTGGATTTTGCTCTTCGATCAATGAAATCTTCTTAGCGCGGCTGCCCCCCTTAATCCTTTTCTCTTCAGCAATGGCACTATAAACATCACTTGTTTCTGCGTAATACACCAGATACTTTGACTTATAACGTGAAGTGAAGCCCCCGCCCTGACCGTTCTTATGTTGCCGGATGCGTTGTGGCAGGTTGTTGGTTATGCCGGTATATAAGGTTTGGTGGGAGCTGTCGGTGATGATGTATACATAATAGATCTTGGTCATCCAAATTATTTTACTGTAGCAAGGATGATTTTTTCTGTCATTGCGAGGGACGAAGCAATCTAAGCTGTATGCCATCAAAGGATATATGCGGTCTAAATGCACTTCGTGAAACGTTACGATGTTCCTGTTACCTGATACGTTTGTGCTCCACCAGCAGTTTAGATTGCTTCACAAAAGAGGTTCGCAATGACAGAGGAAAGATAAATCATCACCGTGCCCTTCTGTCCTTGCGAGGGACGAAGCAATCCAGACTGTTCGCCCAAAATTAGCGTGTGAGGTTCACAAATCCTACCTGGAATAATCAGTTTGATCCGGTTGCCTGATATGTTTCTGTTCTGCCACGAGTTCAGATACTGATTAAGACAGATTTTATACCGGCTGGTCGGTTTGAGGGCGCGGTTTGGCGGGTTTGGTCTTGGGGGTCTTGGGTGCAGGATGCGGCAAATAGGGCTTGGCTGGGTTCGTCAGCAAGCGCTGTAAATTGATTAATGACGTGGGGTCATAAATGGTGAATCCACAGACATCACAGATCCAGGCAGGGAAATCAGGCACCATCACTGGTTTGCCGTTGGTGCGCGCAGCGAAACTGCGCTTTCCAGGCTGGATCCTGCCAAAGTAGCAGTGTGGGCAGACCTCCGGGATTTCAGGGAATGTTTTAGGTGTTCGTTTCATTCTTTGGGGTGCTCTTAAGGTGAGGCAAGAACCAGACTCGGGCTCAGTAAGACGCGGATGCGGTCGAGCGGCCAATATATGATGATTGCTTTCCCAACCACCCACTCCTGCTGCACGAAACCCCAGTCATGCGAATCAGAAGAGTGGTTGCGGTTGTCTCCCAAAACGAAAATCTCCCCTTCAGGCACTTTCCACTGGCCAGTGTATCCAGGCAGTTCAGCGATGTATGGTTCAGTGATGACCTGTCCATTTACCCTTACGACACCGCCACTAATCTTAACTACATCTCCGGGCAGACCAATTACACGTTTGATGTAATCTTCGGTGACTGTACCCTGGTAATGAAAGACGATAATGTCGCCGTGTTTGGGTTCGCCAAGTTTGTAGGCCAACTTGTTTACCACCAGAAGATTACCCTCGTGCAGTGTGGGTTGCATGCTGATGTTGTAAACCCGCACACGTGAGGTGGCGGCATTAAGCAGCAAAAACAACACCACCGCCATCAGGATGGTCTCAATTAAATCGCGCCAAAAACCGCGCGCTTTCTTCCCGGGGGCATCTTGATCTGTTGGTTCAACTACGGTTGTTTCAATTTCGTTTTGTTCCACAAGCATCCATTCTATCACGCCGTCACGCGTCGTGAACTCCGCTATTATATATCAAACCAGGCAAACTAATCCTCTAAGCTTTTACGCTCGCGTTTCTTCAGGACTAAATGGATAGGCGTGCCGGTGAAAGGTATCTCTTTGCGGATCTGGTTCTCCAGGAAGCGTACATAGGTGAAGTGCCCCAGGGCTGGGTCGTTGCAGTACAACAAAAACGTAGGCGGCTCAGTTTTTACCTGCGTGCCGTAATAGATGCGGAAAGGCTTGCCAGTTCCGGCAGTTGACTGATGCATATCCTGGGCGTTGATCAGAATGCGGTTCAAAAGGGAAGTCGGCACCTTGCGCAGGCGTTCCTGCTGGACCTGTTTCACCAGCGGTAACACCTGGTGAACACGTTGACCGCTCAATGCTGAAAGGAACAAAATCGGGATGTAGGGCAAAAAGTTCAGCTGCTGACGGATTTCGCGTTCGAATTCCATGCTGGTGTTGGTGTCTTTTTCAATCAGGTCCCACTTATTGACTACCAGGATCACGCTTTTCCAGGCTTCGTTGATGTATCCGGCGATGTGGGTATCCTGGGCGGTGATGCCGGTGGTCGCGTCCACGACCAACACAGCCACATCACAGCGTTCAATCGCCTGCATAGCTCGCAGGACGGAATACTTTTCAACACCCGGGATGATGGATCCGCGTTTTCGAATGCCAGCTGTGTCGATCAGAATATAGTCCTGATCATCAATAGTGATGGGTGTGTCGATCGCGTCGCGTGTGGTGCCGGGGATGCTGCTGACGATTGCCCGTTCCTTGCCGATTAACTTATTCAGCAGGCTGCTTTTGCCAGCATTCGGTTTGCCGACGATGGCAACCTTAATGGCTGTTTCCTCGACTTCTTCTTCCACCTGGACGGGAAAATGTGCCACGATCTCATCTAGCAGGTCACCTGTTCCAGTGCCGTGGATGGCTGAAATCGCGAAAGGCTCACCAATCGCCAGGGAGTAAAAATCCAGGGCATTCAGGCGGGCGGTTTCACTGTCGGCTTTATTGACTGCCAGGATGATAGGCGGCATCAGTTTGCCTTCCTGTTTGCGCTGGCGGCGGCGCAGCATGCTGGCGACTTCCAGGTCTGCCTGGGTAACCCCGCTGATCGCATCCACCACAAACACCACCACATCCGCTTCTTCGATTGCCACTTCCACCTGGGCGCGGATTTCATTGATGAAGTCTGCAGAGCCGATGGAGAGCGGTGCCTGATCGCGCTGTTTGCTGGGGTCAATCCCGCCTGTGTCGACCACGAAAAAGTTATGTCCAGCCCAGTAACCTTCCGACACAAGCCGATCGCGCGTGGTGCCAGGAACTTCATCAATGATGGCGAGGCGCTGTTCCACCAGGCGGTTGAAAAGGGTACTTTTTCCCACGTTGGGTCTTCCGACGAGCACAATGACAGGTTTATCCATTAAAAATCCTATTAATTTGTTTTTCTTCTATCTCGTGATTACGACTTCAATTAAACCTGGCAAAGTCGAATCCAGCCGCAGTTCAGGGCGGTCGAGCTCAACTTTGGGAGATAACTGGTAAGTTCCCTCTGTCAGCCCCGTCAGGTCCAGGGTAACAAAGACCGAAGTTGTTCCGATATTTTCGAGCAGATTCATCGGACCAGAGATGTAAACATCCACGGTCAGCGGTGAGAGTTCTGCCTGGAGCCCTTCTGCAAGATTGATAAAAGTGACCGGCACTCCGATGATTTGGGTTGAGTTATAGATGGCTTCCACACCTACGGTAACTAAAACGGATTG
Source organism: Anaerolineaceae bacterium UBA6105 (assembly GCA_002423495.1). Classification (GTDB taxonomy): domain Bacteria; phylum Chloroflexota; class Anaerolineae; order Anaerolineales; family Anaerolineaceae; genus Mesolinea. The sequence goes on from DIWN01000027.1 coordinate 6,813, forward strand.
ATCGCCAATTACCACAATGCCTTCTGGCAGCTGCAGACCGACCCGCGATTCAAAACTTTGCTGAGCGCCATTCAAATTTACTGGTTCAGTCTCAATAAAGGCAGGCATATCGCCTATCAGGTCGGGATTAGCCGCATAAACCGTCAGCGTAGGCGGATTCACGACGATATTGGTCAGGTGGTAGCCCTGAGCCACTGAGCCGTTAGTGATGATCCTGACAAAGACGTTGCGATAGCCAACCAACTGCTCCACATCAATGGTCACATCAACCCGGTTAGGGCTGAGCACAACACCTTCCACGATGACCCCGGATTCATTTAGGGGCTTGAGGTCCAGCGTGCGACTGATGCTGGATGTAAGCTCTGAGATGTCGATGCTGGCAGCAATCTCAACCACGCTTTCCACTAGCGACTCGGGTCCAACCAACTTGGCTTCCGACTGGCTAAGTCTTGCTCTGCGGGTCTGATATCCCACAGGTAAGCTTCCCGTCTGCACCAGGCTGATGGGCAGGGTTTTGGAGGAAACCTTTTCGAGGGAGAGGTCCACAGAAGCTGGCGAGACTTCCACCACCAGGGCTGGTTTTAGCTCAACAAGGACCTCGGGGATGAGGGTATGGTCGCCGGCTTCAAGCCCTGAAAGGTTTATGTTGGCGTTGATCAGGCTTGGATTGTTTGCCAGGCGCGCATGCACCGAGCTGGGAGCCTTGATGGTGACATTCACGCCTTCAACCTGTTGACGTGTTATCACCAGGTCGGGGTTTTGCCCAAGAATTTCCAGTTCGATCGGAGTTTCATAGGTGATGATCTGATTAGGATCACTGGCAGTAACAGATGACACCCAGACAATGATCGCCAGCATCAGGGCGGTCAGCAGCGTGGGCAGGAGGGAAAGAAATTTACGAATCAATTTCATCAGTTTCCTCCTCTTGCTCAGGTTTGCGAAGCTTGAAATACGAAAGCAACGATTTTTGGCGGGGCAGAACTTCGTTTGAGGTCATGAAGGCGCGCATATTGTTCAGCAGGCGGTCGCTGTCCAACCGGTGGATCAGGCGCCCGCGGTGGGCAATCGAGATCCTGCCAGTTTCTTCTGAAACGACCACCGCGATGGCGTCACTGACTTCGCTAATGCCAAGCGCGGCACGGTGGCGCAGACCCAGCGAACGATCTACCGTGGTATTGAGCACACCACTGCTCGAAAGCGGCATCACACAGGCTGCCGCCTTGATTCTGTTCTCGTCAATAATGACAGCGCCGTCGTGTAGCGGGGTGTTGGGATAAAAAATTTGCATCAGAAGCTGCGGGGTGACGACGGAGTCCATCAGAACACCGGTTTTGTAATAACCATCCAGGAACTGCTTGCGCCGGAGGATAATCAGGGCGCCATGACGGCGCTGGGCGAGCTGGAGGACTGCGGCGGTGATCGATTGAAACGTCTGCTCGAGCTGTTCGTTGGCTTTTGCGCTGCGATTCTTGAACAGTCCCAGGTCACTGATCGTGCCCATGCGTTCAAGACCGCGCCGGATCTCCGGAGCGAGCACCACGGGGATCGCAAAAATGAGTGCGGGAGAAATCGTGTCAACCAGCCATGAAAAACCAGGCAGGTCAAGCAGCGAGATCAGCAATGTGATGAGGATAATGATCAGGAAAATTCCACGCAGCAGGGTTTGGGCTTCAGTATCACGTAAAAGATAGAGAATGAACGCAAAAACGATTGTGACCAGCACAATATCCAACACACTGGACCATGTAAAACGCTCCAGAATGAAAAGAAAGTTGCTCCACAGTTCTTGCATATTCTTAACTATTTCCTACTTTAAAGTATACCCCCTAACGCTATCTTTTTCGCCTGTAATCCTTAGACTTTCGCGAAATAGACCTCACCTGACATCAAACCGTACTTTCGCAGGAAGTTGTTGTAAAGGATCGGATGTACTGGCGGTTCGTCATCACCATAGGTGAAACCTAATAACTTTGCCTCTTCCGGTGAGATGAAATCCTTTGCCACGATCAGCACGTCGATCAAGCCTGACAGGTACTGCTTAAGCAGAGGAAAACTGACCTTTGCTGGTAGCTGCTCGGACCGGAAAGGCGCATGTGCCAGGTAGACCCCCATCCCCTGCTCGACGCGTAAAATCATCATTTGGATCAATATTTCACCTTGATGAAAAGCCACTACCGTTCTTTGACCGAGCAAACGATAAAGATCCTCGTCTTCCCATTTTTGTTCGGTTTTTTCCTCCATGAAAGCGGATGCGATACCAAAACTGCCTGGGTCAAGAGGGCTGAGCTTGATCTCGCCATCCTCCGAAACTGTCTCAAAAATGGACAGCCCTAAGGCGGAAAAATTCTTAGCGGTCTGCTCGTAGGTGTGGGCAAAACTGGTGTCAGTATAAATCACCTGATCTGCCAAGCGGATCTTCTCGGATTGTGGCGACTGGGATTGAATGCGCTGACGCGCCGCGTTTTCGTCCAGGCCGCGGCCTTCCATCAGGCGCTCAAGCCGCACCTTATCGTCCGCCGCGATTGCCCAAACCGCGTTGCATTGTTTGTCGATCCCCGACTCAAAAAGTTTGATGGCTTCAATCGCGATGACATCCCGCTGACTTGTTTGAATCAGGTCGAGAATTTTTTGGGTGACCAGGGGATGAATGATCGCTTCCAGCTCCGCCAAAGCGGCAGGATCACGGAAAACGATGCGCCCCAGTTTACTGCGGTTGATCTGCCCGTCGCTAAAGGTGAGATCGGAACCAAAGCGTGCCAGGATAGCTTCGTAAGCCGGATTGTCTGGGAGGTAGGTTTCCTGCGCTACCAGGTCCGCGTCGATCGTCAGAGCGCCAAGGTTTGCCAGGTACTGCAAGACCACGCTTTTGCCGGATGCGATATTGCCTGTGAGACCGATCACAATGGGTGCGGGTTCCATTGCATAAGTATACAACATTGCGGCTTTGTCGAGGAAAAACCTTACGAATGCTATAATCTCACTATGCTGGAAAAACATATCACGCAAGCATTGATCAAAGAATGCGGTGCCAGGTCTGATCTGCCATTGGTTGTGGGGGTTTCAGGTGGGGCGGACAGCCTCTGCCTGCTTCACTGCCTGAGGGAGAGCGGGTTCAAACTGATCGTGGGGCATCTCGATCATGCCCTGCGCGAGAGGTCTGCAGCCCAGGCGGATGCACTGCGCCAGCGCGTGGCTGACTGGGAGCTTCCTTTCTACAGCCAGCGGGAGGATGTGGGGCAATTCGCGCTGCAAAACAAGCTTGGCATCGAAGAAGCCGCTCGTTTTTGCCGCTATCGCTTTTTGTTCAAGCTTGCGCGCGAACACGGCGCCCAGGGGGTGGCGGTGGGGCATAACGCGGATGACCAGGTGGAGACGGTTCTGATGCACTTCCTGCGCGGAAGCGGTCTCAGCGGGCTCTCTGGCATGCAGCCCAGGAGTTTTTTGAGCGTGATCGACCCTGAACTGCCACTTTTCCGCCCGATGCTTGCCATCACCCGGCAGGAGATCCAGGAATACTGCCAGGCAAACGCCCTGGAAGTGCTCGAGGACGAGAGCAATGCTGACCCCAGTTTCTTCCGCAACCGTTTGCGCCACGAACTCATCCCGCAGCTTGAAGAAAGCAATCCGGGTTTCAGGCAGGCGCTTGTTCGCACTGCCATCACCCTTTCAGCTGACCGCCAATTGCTTGAAAGCCTGGCTGATGGGGCTTTCAAGCGTGCGCTCGTGCGTGCTGTGGAAGGTGGGTTGGTTTTCAACAGGGAAATCTTTTTGGGTTTGCACCTGAGTCTGCAGCGCCTGGTCTTAAGGCAGGCGTTCGCAAGAATATTGCCTGACACGCGCGACCTTGGCTTTGAAGCAGTTGAAAGAGCCCTGGCGGCAATCAGCAGCACTGCTCCGCAAACGCCATTGGCAGGCGGCTTGTGGGTTTTCTGTTTCGAGAGCGATTTTGTAATTGCCCCGCAGGGCTATCAGCACCAGCATTCGGATTTTCCGCAGCTTTTAAATACTTCCGGGTCAAAACTGAATCGCGGCGGAAAGCTTGCACTCAACTCGGGCTGGTCCCTGGCAGCGGAACTGATCGATGACCGCAAGTTCAAAGGATTGCCCGAAGCGCTCAAAACGCATCCCCTGCATGCCTGGCTCAATCCGCTGGACCTCGAATGGCCGCTTGAAGTCCGCCCGATGCGGACCGGCGAGAGGTGGTCCCCACTGGGGATGGCGCTCAAGCACCAGAAATTGAGCGATTTCTTTGTAAATCAAAAAATCCCCCAAACAACGCGGGCAAGATGGCCTGTAGTGCTGAGTGGAGGATCTGTTCTTTGGGTGGCTGGGCTGCGTATCGCCCAGGCCTGGCGCTTGCTGGGAGATGAGAGAGAAATCCTGCACCTCCAGCTGCATGCGCCCGATGAGCTAATTGATCCAGTAAAACTGAAGTAACTTCTCCCGGATAGCCGGATAGTTGGGGAAAAGCACGGAAGCCCCGCCGTAGGTGGTGCCAGGAACGGCGTCATTGGGAGTCAAGCGATAGGTTGTAAAGTCCATATCCGCGAATTTGCTCACTGGCAAGGCATAAAGCAGGGTGTCTGAGAATTTCATATCCGTCAGGACTGTGCGGAAGATTGCCCGAATGACATTGTCCAGGTTCAGGATTTCAGATGGTTGGAAGGCCTTTTTTGCCATTGCCTGGATCACTTCCTGTGCCCGGCGGGTACGGTCAAAATCGGACGAGTTCAGCCGCGCGCGCACATACCAGAGCGCTTCGTCTGAGTTCATCGGCACTTCCCCTGGCTCCACCACGCACCAACCGGAATCGTTCATGTGGCATTCGTCTTCCATGTGTTCACCCACATCCACGACGATCCCATCCAGCACGTCGATCAAATGTTTAAAACCCTGGAAGTCCACCATGGCGTAGTGGTCAGGTCTGAAGCCGAAATTGGACGCAAAAGTGTCACTCAGCAACTGCCAGTCGCCGTAAGGAAAGGCGGTGTTGAGGCGCTGCTCACCCAAACCGGGGATGGTGACCCACAAATCCCGCGGGAAGGAAATCAGGTGCACTTCGTTGGTGCGCGTATTCAAGCCCACCAGCAGCATCACATCGGTGCGGTAGCCCAACTCCGGACGATAATCCGAGCCAAGCAGCAGCACCGTCTTGACCTCGTTGGGGATCTGGATCGCGTCGGGGTTGTTGGCAAGCCAGGGGTCGTCCGCGTTACGGTCTGGCGCATCCCACAGATTGGTCATGAATCCCGGGTTGCCGTTGCGCATTTCATTGACGCTTAAGACTGCCAGCAAAACAAATATCAGGGCAGCCAAAGCGAGCAGGATGCCCCATGGAAACTTGTGTCTCCGTTGGTTTTTAACGGTATATGTCATATTCACTTCAATTCAAAAAGGTTTTATCAGGCTGCTTCGCCTTCAGCAGTTTCTTCTGGAATGGAATAGCCATTCTCTTCTGCCAGGCTGCGCAATTTGTTGCTCACTTCGCGCCACTGCACCTTGGAAATGCCAAGTTTCTGGCGAATTCTGTCCTTCTCGACCCCGTTTGAAAGGTCAATCAGGGCGCTTGTCCAGCGCAGCATGTCGAAGGAGATGTGTTTTTCCATTTTGGCGGCTTTGGTGACATCCTCAAGCAAATATTCCAGGCGGCGCTGTGACCAGGGAAAAACCTGGTCCTTGATCTGATACTTTTCAGCATAGTCCTGGTAGGTAGCCACCCAGTCCGCGGAAACATCCACCTTGCGTTCCTTGTAGCGATAGCGCGACTGTCCATAGCGCACATGGATATAAGCCTTGTCGGGGTTTTCAATTTCAAGATGATTGGTCATCAGGCTCAGGCATTCGCCTTTCTTCAAGGCGGTTTCAAGCACAAGCAGCATCAGCGTATACGGACGGGGGTCCGGGTTGGCTGCAGTCCGAAGTCCATCGGCAGCGTCGAGCGCCTGGCTGTATTCGGAGGGAGTCAGCACGGTTGGAAGAGGGCTGACGACCGTCTTTTGGATCACTTTTTCGGCGGGATCAGAGTTGAGCACGCCGCCTTTCACCAGCCAGCGGAAAAACGACTTGACAGAGGTTATTCTGCGGGAAAGGGTTTTGGGGCTGCAGGGAACTCCGCGGTCCGTTTGGAGCCATTCGAGATAATCTTCAAGATCTTTTGTGGTGATATCGCCGATAGTTTGATCGGTGGGCAAAAAATTTTCCAGCAGTCCCAAATCGGCAGTGAAAGCTTTGAGCGTATGGTGAGACCTGCCCTGATCGCGCAGGTAGATTTTCCAGGCCTGGATAGCAGGCTGGAGAAGGGTGCTCTCCTGGATGTGGGCGCTTAGGACTTCAGATTGTGCGTTCATGATGGCTCCAACGTTTCGTATAGTCAAATAATTGAAATTTAAGTCTAATACTCAAATAAGGGTTTGTCAACCGGGACAACTGGTATGTAGTTGGTGATTGCTTTGCGCAGGTCAGCATTTCATTGTCTCGGCTCATGATATTTAGATCGCCACGTCGCTGTGCTCCTCGCGATGACGAAAACTTTGGGGTGGGTCATCGTGCTCGAAGAGTATGCGCATTTCAACCTGACATCACACTCTTTTGATCATGAGCACGATTGACAGTCATGCGGGTAGGGTGGGTTGACGTCAGCAGATCTGAAACGACCTGATCCTGGATTTAGTCAACCCACCGGGCAGCATTTCATTGTCTCGGCTCATGATATTGAGATCGCCACGTCGCTGTGCTCCTCGCGATGACGAAAGCTTTAGGGTGGGTCATCGTGCTCGAAGAGTATGCGCATTTCAACCTGACATCATACTCTCTTAATCAGGAGCACGATTGACAATCATGCGGGTAGGGTGGGTTGGCGTCATAAAGCATACGCAGGAGCACAGAGTGTTATAGCCTACCCACCACAGCACTTAAGGACGATTGATGTTGTTGGTGGGTTGACTATTTCGATGTCAAGACAGGGCGAGATTCTGTGACGCCAACCCACCCT
>DIWN01000026.1 GCA_002423495.1 Anaerolineaceae bacterium UBA6105
CCTTGAAGCCAGACTCGAGCAGGTAATCCGCCATGTCCTCCGCCATGCGTTTGGTGAGGGTGGTGACCAGGGCGCGTTCGTTACGATCCACGCGCTTGCGCAGCTCGGCGATCAGGTCGTCGATCTGCCCTGTGGTGGGACGTACCTCAATTTTGGGGTCCAAGAGACCAGTCGGACGGATGACCTGATCCACAACCTGCTCAGCTTTTTCCATTTCGTATGGACCAGGCGTGGCGCTGGTGTAGAGGGTGATGCCCATGACCTTTTCAAATTCAAGGAACTTGAGCGGGCGGTTATCAAGCGCGGAAGGCAAACGGAAGCCATAATCCACCAGCACTTCCTTGCGCGAACGGTCGCCATTGTACATGCCGCGGATCTGCGGCACCATCATGTGGGATTCGTCCAGCACCATCAAATAATTCGAGGGTAGAAAGTCCAGCAGAGTCCAGGGTGGGCTGCCCGGAGCACGCTGATCGATGTGGCGGGAATAGTTCTCGATGCCGGCACAGGACCCAACCTCGCGCAGCATTTCGAGGTCATAACGCGTGCGTTGTTCAAGGCGCTGCGCTTCGAGCAAACGACCGCTTTGATTGAAGAATTTTAAGCGCTCATCGAGTTCGGTTTCAATATCCAGAAGGGTTTTTTCCAAGCGGTTTTCTTCGGTCACGTAGTGTTTGGCGGGGTAGATATCCACCTGGTCAGGTCGGTCGATGACCTCGCCTGTGACCGGGTTGAGGCGGATGATGTCTTCAATCTCGTCGCCAAAGAAGCTGATGCGGATGCTTTCTTTCTCGCTGTATGCCGGCAGCACTTCAAGCGTGTCGCCGCGGACGCGGAAGATGCCCGGTTTGACCTCCAGGTCGTTGCGCTGATACTGCACATCCACCAGCTGGCGCAGGAGGGCGTTACGGCGGTAGATTGTGCCTTTCTCGACGTGCAAAACGTTCGCGCGGTAGGCGTTGGGGTCGCCCAGGCCGTAGATGGCAGAGACCGAGGCGACGATGATCACGTCCTGTCGGGACATGAGGGCGGTGGTGGCAGCCAGTCGCAAGCGGTCGATCTCTTCGTTGATGTCGGTTTCTTTTTCGATATAGAGGTCCCGCCGTGGGATGTAGGCTTCGGGTTGATAGTAGTCGTAATAAGATACGAAATACTCGACCGAGTTTTCAGGGAAAAAGTCCTTGTATTCAGCATAAAGCTGAGCGGCAAGGGTTTTGTTGTGGGTCATCACCAAGGTCGGCAGCTGCAGTTTTTGGATGACATTGGCAACGGTGAAGGTCTTGCCAGTGCCGGTTGCGCCAAGGAGTACCTGGTGGCGGTAGCCTTTGTCGATGCCTGCAATCAGTTTTTCGATTGCCTCCGGCTGATCTCCGGTGGGTTTGTAGGGGGCGTGAAGTTTGAATTCCATCTTTTAATTGTACTGTTTTTGGGCCCTTTTAGCTCACCACATTAGGCTGGATTTTGTGCCTGTTTTGCGTGATAGGCCAGTACCAGACTTGGGGGGCGGCTGGAATGGTGACGTGGCAGATCGTTGACTTTCTGTTGACCTCTGACGATTGAAAATAGACTATGCACTCTTGCCTATCAACCCACACTCACAGATAGAGCAGGATCACACCGACCACTGTCACCAGTGCACCGAGAACCTCAAACCACTTGATTTTTTCTCTGAAAGCCAGCCAGTTGACCGGGATGATCAGGACAGGCATGATCGACATGATCGCTGCCGCAATTGCTGCCGGTGCATTTTGGATAGCCAACAGCGAAAATCCAACCCCCAGCACCGGTCCAAACAAAGCCCCGGCAGCGGTCATCCGCGTAGATTGCCCATCACTCAGAAGCACACGCAGCTTTTGCCAGTGGTTGCCGATCAGAAAGAAGAGGCTAAAGCCAGCGAGCGAGGCGATGATGCGCACCTGGGTGGCTGCAAAGGCGTCATAATCCCCCATCCCCTGTTTGCTAAGGATCAGACCAACCGATTGACCGACCGCTCCTATCAGACCACAGAAGACTCCATAGGAATTTACGCGCAATTTCAAATTTCTCTTTTCCCCGCGAGTCATGATGACCACAGCGATGCCTGCCAGGGTGAGGGCGATGCCCACAACAGCCAGGGGTTCCAGAACCTCACCGAAGATAAAGTAGCTCAGCACACCGGTCAGAACTGGTGAGAGGCTCATTAGCAGCAGCGTGATGCGGGTGCCGATGCGCACATAAGCTTCGAAAAGGAAAACATCGCCGATTACGAAGCCAACCACACCGGAAAGCGACAGCCACAACCAGGCAGAAGGCGATGCGTCGGTTGCAAAGGGATTTCCACGGGATATCCACAGCAAGACGCTTATCAAGACCAGGCCGAAGATCATGCGCAAAAAGCTGACCGCCAACGAGGTGGTGCGCTTGCTGGCACGTTCAAATAACATGCCGGAGATGACCCAGAAAAATGCAGTCAGCAGCGCAGAAAATTCACCAATATGGGTTGGATTCATGGCAGGTTCCTCAAAGACGCAATCTTATCACCAATGCGGATTTGGTGGGGGGAGAAGATGATAGTCGAATAGTCGTCCAAAACTTCTCGTCCCAGGTGTTTGTTATCATTCGGAGACCAGCACGATCAAATAATCAACAACAGATTGCCACGCCGCTTCGCTCCACGCAAAGACAAATACGACCGACATCGCGTGTAGGCGTAGGGCGAGATTGGAAGCACTGCGGACTCAGCATACGGAGATCTTGGTGTGCTTCCAATCCGCCATCAAGTTATTGATCAATCGGAATAATCGAGTCTTACTTCTCAGATCACCGACGGCGGATTGAGGGCACATTACATTCGCACATCACACTATTGACGGTGCCCTCAATCGCGCCCTACGATTTACCTTGGTCGAAGCCTACGGTCAAACCCCGTAGGTTACGTATAGTAGCAGTTAGGTGATCTGTCCTCCAAAGAAAACAGCAGATGGCCACGTCGCTTCGCTTCTCACAACGACGGAAGGGTACGATCTTACGTCTGCTCCTCTGTCGTTGCGAACCTCTCCTGCCCTTGTGTCTTTTTACAAGGGTTGTGAAGCAATCTAAACTCCCAATGGATTAGACACATTTTGGTAGCAGGATCACGCTGATCATCCACAAAGGGATTGCGAACTTTACAGGCTTCTTCAGGGGAAACATTCTAGATTGCTTCGTCCCTCGCAACGACAAACACAAAAAAAAGACGGGCTTGCGCCCGTCTTTCCTCGTGTATCCGTGAATCTTAGAGATATTTCTTGATGTTCTGGAGCATGTAGTCCCAGTTGATGATGGTATCCACGACTTTGTCGAGATAGGCCTTGCGGGCGTTTTGATAATCGAGGTAATAGGCATGCTCCCAGACATCCAGCACGAGCACGGCCTTCTTGTCTCCGGTCCATAGGTTGTCAGCGTTGGGGGTCTTGCCGATGGCAAGCTTGCCATCTTCAACCACAACCCAAGCCCAGCCACTGCCAAATTGGGTCATGCCGGCATCAACCAGCTGTTTCTTGAATTCTTCCACCGAACCAAAGTCGCGCACGAGCATGGTTTCGAGTTCTGCGGGCATCTTCGAGTTTTCAGCGGGGGTAAGGCAATCCCAATAGAAATTGTGGTTCCAGATCTGGCTGGCATTGTTGAACAAACCTTGTTTTTCGGGTTTGCCGGCCTCAGCCGCAATGATGACCTCTTCGAGGGTCTTATTTTCCAGCTCGGTGCCGGCGATCAGTTCTTTGGTTTTGTTTACATAGGCTTGATGGTGCTTACCGTAATGAAAGTTGATGGTTTCTTCTGAAATGACGGGTGCAAGGGCATCCTTTGCCCAGGGAAGTTCAGGCAGTTCAACCGGGGTTTTCATCCAGGATTCTTTTGTTGATGTATGTTCGCTCATATTCTCTCTCTTTCTATTCAATTAATCTGTCTGAACAAATTATAGCTAAATGGAGCTTGTTTTTCAAAACTAAAGACCCGGAAAGTTATACATGCGCTCACTCGCCAATGATTTTGATCAGCACGCGTTTTGGGCGTCCACCGTCGAATTCCCCATAAAAAATCTGCTCCCAGGTGCCAAAGTCGAGCCTGCCCTGCGTGACCGCCACGACAACCTCACGCCCCATGATCTGGCGCTTGATGTGCGCGTCAGCATTATCCTCACCCGTGTCATTGTGGCGATATTGCCCCACCGGGGCATGCGGCGCGATCTGTTCCAGCCAGTGCTCATAGTCCTGGTGTAATCCATGCTCATCGTCGTTGATGAAAACGGAGGCCGTGATGTGCATCGGATTGACCAAAACCAAGCCTTCGCGGATGCCGCTTTCTGCGAGAGCTCTTTCGACTTCGGGAGTGATGTTCACAAACGCGCGTCTTCCGGGAATGCGCATCATTAATTCTTTACGATAACTTTTCACATTAACCTTCTTTCTAAAGTAATTTTGCTTGCTTACAAGCCTGGATCACAAGAAATTAATTGTACCCTTTGGAATGTCACAAAATTTGAGCTTGTGAACTTTGCCGATCGGGGTAGAATCGATAACCAGTCAAACACCCTGGTATCTGAGCAATTCACGCTGCGCGCAAGCGGAAAACTACCAGGGCGGTAGACAATTGGCAAAAAAATAACATGGCTGATTTTGAGAGTGAGAAAACCCAGGACAAAAAGAAAACCTGGCGAGTGATCGTCATTTTGGTGCTGCTTGGGCTGGCAGTGAACCTGGTGCTGCCAAAGATGATGGACATCCGCCACGCGATCGAAGTGGTGCGTGAGATGACCTGGTGGGCAGTTGGGATGGCAGTTTTAGCTATCGGAGTGGTCTATCTGGGCGATGGTTATTGCTTGCATGCTTTACTTGACACTCACAATCATCGCTTGAATATCTTCGAGGGAGCGATGATTTCCCTGGCATCAGTCAGCATTGGGCTGGTGGCTGGCGGCTGGATAGGTGCCGCCGCAGCAACTTACCGCTTTGTTCACAAACACGGTGCCAGAAAAACCAGCGCTACCATCGCCGGCATTCTGCCCTCGATGCTGGTTAATGCGGCGATCATCCTGGTTTCGGCCGTTGGCATAGCTTATCTAGCTCTGACCGATCGAATCACGCAATCGCAACTGATCCAATATGGTGTTTTTTTGCTTTTCCTGTTTGTTTTCACCTACGGTTATCTTTTAGCGTTAGTTTTTCCAAAAGCAACCTATAAGGCAGTCAATTGGGCGCTTTGGAACTGGGCGCGTCTACGGAAAAAACCCTATGACCCTGCCAGAACCAGGCAGAACGTCAACAGCGTGATCCAGGCTTGGAAGTCCTTGCGGGGAGGCAGTTGGTTTCGCCCGCTTTTGGGGGCCTTCGTCCACATTCTCGCGAACATGGCAGCTCTCTACCTGGTTTTCTTTGCGGCTGGCTACCAACTCAACCTGGGAGTGCTCTTTGCGGGTTACGGGATTCCAATACTGATCGCCAAGGTGGCCTTTATTGTGCCGGGAGGTGTGGGTGTGATCGAGGCCAGCATGGCAGCCCTTTTCACCAGCCTGGGTGTTCCCAAGGAAACCAGTATCGTGGCAGTGATTGGCTACCGCCTGATTTCCTTTTGGCTGCCGACCTTTATTGGGCTCTCTTTGAGTCCTTTCCTGACGCGCAGCAAGGCTTTTCAGTCCGACGAAACCCCTGTCAACTAAGGAATTTTTGCTCCCCTTAACCGACCAATTTGCACCGCTTTATATTCGCAGCTTTATATTCGCAGCCTGTCATGTTCATAGAACAAATGATATACTAAAAGGTTGGAGATTAACCAGATTATGCCTACAGACAACCTGCGCGTGGTTGGCGCGCGTGAACACAACCTCAAAAATATTACCGTGGAAATCCCCCGCGACAAGCTGGTGGTGATGACCGGACTTTCCGGCTCGGGCAAGAGCTCGCTGGCTTTTGACACGATCTTTGCCGAAGGACAGCGCCGCTATGTGGAGTCGCTTTCCTCTTATGCCCGCCAGTACCTGGGGCAGATGGATAAACCGGACGTTGACTCGATCGACGGGCTTTCCCCGGCAGTCTCAATTGACCAGAAATCAACCTCAAACAACCCGCGTTCCACCGTTGGCACGGTTACTGAGGTCTACGACTACTTCCGCTTGCTTTATGCCCGCGCTGGGGTGCCCCACTGCCCGGTATGTGGGCGAACGGTACAGAAACAATCCGCACAGGAAATGGTTGAAACCATCATGAATCTGCCGGCAGGTTCGCGCCTGCTGGTGTTGGCACCAATGGTGCGGGAACGCAAAGGCACCTACCGGGCGCTTTTTGATGAGATCGGCAAAAGCGGCTTCACGCGTGTGCGGGTGGATGGGCTGGTTTTCAATCTCGACGAACAGATCGATCTGGACCGCTATAAAAAACATACGATTGAGGCCATTGTTGACCGTGTTGTGATCAACACTCCTGAAACGGAAGATGAACGCCTCAGCATGATTTCCCGCCTGACCGACTCGGTTGAAACCGCTTTGAGATACGGCGAGGGATATCTAACCATCCATAACCTCAGCGCCGATCCTCCCGAAGACATCCAGTTTTCCGAAAACCTTGCCTGCCCCGAACACGGTTCGCTGCTGATAGAAATCGAACCTCGTACCTTTTCGTTTAACACCCCGCATGGAGCCTGCCCTGTCTGCCAGGGATTGGGAGCCTTGGAAGAGGTCAATCCCGAGCTCCTGATCCCCGACAAGACAAAGAGCCTGCGCGATGGCGCGATTGCCATGCCCGACTGGACGCCACGCGAGGTTGGCGGCTATTCCTGGCAAATGCTGGAAGCCCTGGCAAAACATGCCGGTTTCAGCGTGGATGAACCCATCAGCACGCTCAACGAGAAGCAGCTGGATCTTTTGCTCTATGGAACCAGGGGCAAGGAAGTCCGGGTAGAGTACATCGGCCGGACTGGAAGACGCAGCACCTTTAGCACTCCGTTTGAAGGAGTGATCGGCAATATGCAGCGGCGCTATAAGGACACGGATTCTGAGTGGATCCGCGCCAAGATTGGGGCTTTCATTTCGCTCAACCCCTGCCCTGAGTGCCACGGCAAACGCCTGCGCAAGGAAGCTTTGGGCGTAACCGTGGACAGCAAGAATATCATTGAAGTCACAGAGTGGCCCATTAATCAGACGCTCGATTGGGTCCACCACGTGATGGACGAGGAAAACTCTCCTTTGACCAAACGCCAAATGTTGATTGCTGAGCGCCTCTTGCGCGAGATTAACGCGCGCCTGGGTTTCATGGTGGACGTAGGCCTGGATTATCTGACGCTCGAACGCTCAGCCATCTCCCTTTCCGGCGGTGAAGCGCAGCGCATCAGGCTGGCAACCCAGGTGGGTTCCAAGCTGATGGGTGTGCTCTACGTATTGGATGAGCCCTCAATTGGGCTGCATCCGCGCGATAACAACCGGCTGCTCGACACGCTCAAGGGACTTCGCGACCTTGGCAACACGCTGCTGGTGGTGGAACATGATGATGAAACCATTCGCTCGGCGGACTGGGTGATTGACCTGGGACCTGGCGCGGGTGAAAAAGGCGGTTACCTGGTGGCAGAAGGCACACCGGAGCAAATTGAAGCCTCTCCCAAATCAATTACAGGCGCATACCTGAGCGGGAAAAAGTTTGTTCCCATCCCCGCAAGTCGCCGCAATGGCACCGGGCAAAGCCTGCGTATCGTAGGCGCCAGGGAAAACAACCTCAAAAACCTGGATATTGACATTCCGCTTGGCAAGTTTGTGTGTGTGACCGGCGTTTCAGGGTCAGGCAAGTCAACCCTGACGGTGGAGATCCTCTATAATGCCCTGGCGCGCAAGTTGATGGGCGCGCACACCAATGCCGGGAAGCACGCACGCATCGAGGGAATTGAAAATCTCGATAAGGTCATCAACATCGACCAATCCCCCATTGGACGCACGCCGCGCTCGAACCCTGCCACGTATACCGGCATGTTCGACATGATCCGTGATCTGTTTGCCAGCTTGCCTGACTCGAAATTGCGCGGCTACCAAAAAGGTCGTTTTTCGTTCAACGTCAAGGGCGGTCGCTGCGAAGCCTGCCGGGGAGAAGGGCAACTCAAGATCGAGATGCAGTTCCTGCCGGATGTTTACGTGCCTTGTGAGGTTTGCCGCGGCAGCCGCTACAACCACGAAACACTGCAGGTGCGCTTCAAGGACAAGAGCATTGCGGACGTGCTCAACATGACCGTTGACAGCGCTTTGGAGTATTTTGAAGCCTTTCCGCGCATCCGCCGCAAGCTCCAGACCCTGAAGGATGTCGGCTGCGGCTACATCCGCCTTGGGCAGCCTGCCCCAACCCTTTCGGGTGGGGAGGCGCAGCGCGTGAAGCTCTCCAAGGAGCTTTCACGGGTCGCCACAGGCAACACCCTTTACGTGCTGGATGAGCCTTCCGTCGGGCTGCATGCTGCCGACGTGCACATGCTGATCGAGGTGCTGCAGACTCTGGTGAATGCCGGCAATACGGTCGTGATCATTGAGCATAACCTGGACATCATCAAGGTGGCAGACTGGATCATTGATCTTGGTCCTGAGGGCGGCGACCGTGGCGGAGAACTGCTGGCAGAAGGTACGCCGGAAGATTTGTGCCACATACAAAGAAGCTACACCGGTCAGTATCTGCGCAAGTACGTCAATGACCGCCATCGGCAGACTTGCCCGTAAGCATCCAATGTTCGCGAATTCCGCCGTTGATTATGGTAGGATTCAGGCCAGAAACCATTAAAACAGGAAGTAATTATGTTCAGAACTCGCTTTGCTCCCAGCCCCACCGGCTACATGCACATCGGTAACCTCCGCACCGCGCTATACGCCTACCTGATCGCCAAAAACGCGCAGGGAAAATTCATCCTGCGCATCGAAGATACCGATCAGAACCGCAACGTCCCTGAGGCTGTCGCAGCGATCTATCGCGGGCTTGCCCTGGCTGGCATCAGCTACGACGAAGGCCCCGATAAGGACGGCGGTTATGGTCCTTATGTGCAGAGCGAGCGCCTGCCGATTTATAAAGAATACGCGCAAAAATTGATTGCGAGCGGACATGCCTACTACTGCTTCTGCGGCAAGGAAGACAAGCCTGCCCTCGAAGCCAGCAACGAACGCGTGGAAGGCTACCGCGATCCATGCCGCAACCTGAGCCCGCAGGAAGTGGAAGCCCGCTTTGCGGAGGGACTGGTGCCTGTTGTGCGCCAGCGCATTCCGCTGGAGGGGGTGAGCAGTTTTGATGACCACGTTTACGGGCAGATTTCCATCGAGAATAAACAGCTCGACGACCAGGTGCTGCTAAAATCCGACGGCTTCCCCACTTACAATTTTGCCAATGTGGTGGATGACCACCTGATGGAAGTTTCGCATGTGATCCGCGGGCAGGAATATCTCTCGTCCACCCCAAAATACAACCTGCTTTATGAAGGCTTCGGCTGGGAGTATCCAGAATACATCCACCTACCCCACATCATCCGCGAGGACGGTTCCAAAATGAGCAAGCGCAAGGGGGACCCCTCGTTTGAGGACCTGGTGCGGATGGGCTTTTTGCCGCAAGCGATCGTCAATTACGTCGCGCTGCTTGGCTGGAATCCGGGTGACGAGCGCGAATTTTTCCTGATGGAAGACCTTATAGCTGCTTTCGATATGGATCGCATCAACAAAGCCAATGCTGCCTTTTCAATTGATAAGCTGCGCTGGCTGAACGGTGAGCATATCCGCTCTCTCAGTCCTGAAACCTTTCATGAAATTGCCCTGCCGTTCTATCCAGAAGGATTAAAGGGCTTTGACCTGGAAAAAATCAGCCAGTTGATCCAGGTCCGCACCGAAACGCTGACGGACATCCCGCAGTTGGTTGGATTCCTGGCTGAACTGCCGGAATATGCTGCAGATTTGTTTGAAAACAAGAAGTCCAAATCGACCCTGGAGAGCTCCCGCCTGGTTTTGGGGAAGGCTCTTCCACTGTTGGAGCGTTTGGAAAGCTGGAACAATGAGAGTCTGTTTGAGGTGCTGAAAACTTTCGCGCAGGAGGAGGGGTTCAAGGTTGGAACGGTCATGTGGCCGATCCGCACCGCCCTTTCCGGGCAGGAAACCTCCCCCGGCGGCGCCACCGAGCTGGCAGCGCTGCTTGGGAAAGAAGAATCTCTGCGGCGGATCAGGCTTGGTTTGAGTAAGTTGGGGTAGGTTTAGTTATTCCTGCTGTTCGTGCCGGTCTCTTGTTTTACCTGATCGTGCCGGTCTCTTATTTTACCTGATCGTGCCGGCGTCCTCGCCGAGCACGGCATTTGACCGCCAGGTCTCCATTGAATCCAATGGCATGATGGCGGATTGGAAGCACATCAAGGTTTTTGCATCATAATGTTCTCGGTGCTTCCAATCCCGCCCTACGAGCACTTTGTCTCGCCCCACAGATTCTGAAATGCAAAATAATTAAGGCAGATCGCCATACCCTGCTTCGCTTGGGATGACAAACAGAACCGTCACTGCGAGCCCTGATTTTGTGTAGTAAGCCAATCTAAGCATAAGGAAGGGGCGTGGCAGTCTGCAGTTCAGTGTATTCCATTAATTTTGTTGAGATCACCGGCATGGGCGAAGCATTTTACGCGGAGGGCTTGGAAATAGAGTTGGGTTTATGTTGAAATGCTTCGCCCCTACGTCTGAATTTCATAGGTTCAGTCCTAGGGCGAGACGAAGTACCCGCAATGTAGGGTATTGAGGGCACCTTGAACGAGTACATAGGCGAGCGTATAGTGCCCTCAATCCGCCGGTAGATGATCAAGATTGTGATGACGGATTGGAAGCACACCAAGGTCTTTGCATTATGAGGTTTGCAGTGCTTCCAATCTCGCCCTACGCACAGATCGCCTCAACATACATGCACGAAAACCAAGTCGTACGGTGGGGGCTTGCTCCCACCGCAATCACCTGCTAGTGGACGAATTAAGCGGCTGGACTAAAGCCCAGTTCTACTAAAGGTCGGCACAGGCGCACCTCATCCACCGCAAGCGGTCCCCCTTCCCCAATGGGGAAGGCTATAGCTCGCGATGACGGGATTGACGGGATGGAGAGCTTCGCTCGCGATGACAGGGTTTCAGCGGTACAATTCTTGCACCAAAGAAGCGAAAAAGGCAACGAGCTATGATACCCGTCCTCGACATTCTGCCGGTTCTTTCGGTGTATCCCTATGCACTGCTCTATTACGCTATCCTGCTTGCTTCCGCGGGACTGGCTATTTTTGCTTTCCGGCGCGCCAATCCAGCCAACAATCCCGCTCTGTGCGGCAGCTTGCTGGTCATATTTTTCAGCCAGCTCATGCTGCTGACTCTCAACCTGATGATCTACCAGGGCTTACCACAGATCGGCCAGATCTTTCCGATCGCTTTCCGGGCTCTGACGCTCGTGTGCATCATCTGGCTGCTGCGAGCGCTCTTCTGGCGGGGGCAGGAACGCCATGGATGGCTCATGTGGGCGTTCACGGTGATCATCCTGACCGCCGGCAGCCTGGTCACGCTGGTGTGGCTGCCCCTGGCTGGCGAACAGAGTTTCAACGGTTCCTGGCAGGATCTGATGTGGGTTGGATTCACCCTGTTTACCATCGCGCTTGGGGCAATTGTTTACCTGAGGCTGGACCACTCGGACCGGGTCGAAGGCATATTAATTCTCCTCTTGGCAGCCATGGGTTACGTTTTTTACCTGGCACTTCCCAATGCCGGCAGTCTGCCCGCCTCGGTTATGGTCAGCCAGTTGCTTTACTATCCGCTGCTGATCAGCCTTGCCTGGCAGCGCAAAACCCCCGAAGCAAGCCCGCAACCCGCGGCAGTTTCAGCTGAACGGCGCGAACTTTCGGGGGATGTCGCAGCCCGCTTGCTGGATGTGAGCCTGCAGCAGACCAACACCCAAATCGAACGCAGCCTGACCCACAGCCTCGGGCTCTATCTGCTGGCAGACCTGTGCGGGTTCGTGGTGCCTGACCCCGAGAATAAGAACCTGACGCTGCTGAACACCTATGACCTGATCCGCGAGGATTTTCTCGGCAGCATTCAACTCTCCAATGCAAACTTTCCCGCTTTGACCGCACTTTTGGAAGATCGTATAACTTTAGTTTCCAACAAAGCGACAGAACTCGCCCAGGAAAAGGCTGCTTTGATGGAGCTGATCGGCTATAACCGATTAGGCAACTTGCTTTTCTACCCACTCAACCCCATCGACGCGCCAACTGCCCGGGGGCTGCTCTGCCTGAGCCCCTACACTGAGCGGACATGGAACCCCAAAGATCTTGATCAGCTGGGCATTATCGCTCCGAAAGTCAACGAAATTCTGGATGAAGCCGCGGACATCGAGCAAAAAGCCACCTCCGCCCAACGCCTGCAAACCCTGCTAAACCAGGTTCAACGCGACCAGGCGCAAACTGTTGAACAATTCGTCCAGTCCCAAAGTCTTTTGCAGCAACTGGAGCAGGAACTTCACATCAACAGCCAGACCCACGAATCCGAAGTGGAATTATGGCTGACGCGCCAGGAAACACTTGAAGAGCAACTCGAGGCGCTGCAAAACACCCTGCGTCAGAACGAGGCAACGATTGCCCAGGCAGAAGCCTTAAGGCTCGAAAAGGAACAACTGGAGCATTCATTGGCGCAAAATGCCCTGCAGGTCGAGGGGCTTCGCAGTGCCCTGGACCAGGCGCGCAACATGCTCGAACAAATGGATCCTAAAAGCTCCTCCCCCACAGCAAGTAAAAGCAATGCCAGGCTGAGCGACGAACTACAAGCGCTGGTCAATCGCCTTAGCCCTGATTTTGATGAGAAAAAAGTCCGTGTTATTGTAGAAAATTCCCTGGCAGCCGAACCTGATCCAGAAAATAAAGCCCAATTGCTCAAACTAAGCCGAGCTTTGCTCCAAAACGCATTGACCGTCAGCAAAACGGGCTCTGAAATCCTGCTAAAAGTCTTACCTTCCCAGGATCATCCCGGCTACGTTGAACTCCGGGTCAGCGATGCTGGCCCCGGGCTGAAACCTGAGAACCAGACAAGTTTCCTTGAGAATCTCAGGGCAGATGCGGACCCTGCTGCTCAAAACTGGGGCGAAACTGGCGCTCTTCGGGAAGCTGTAGATCTAACGCAAAGCCTGGGCGGTCACTGGTGGATCCACTCTGTGCCCGATACCCTCACCATCCATCGCCTTGCAATCCCCGTAACCAGCGGGGCAGAAGAGGCTGGCAGCAATCTTGCTACATCTTCCCCGGAGAAACTCTGAGCCCTATGCGCCTGAAAAAACACCAATCAATCACTCTCGCGGTCTTATTCGTCACAACTTTGTCTTTTGTGGGAGTCATTTTTGCAGGGGTAATCGTGGCAGCCATGGCCAGCTCGGACACGTCCCCTTACCATGTAAGCTTCAGGGATTATCAGATCACTGCCACGCCCTTTCAACCCAATTCCTTCGCAAACATCCTCGAAGACGGCACCGTTGAGCTGATCCCCCAACCCGTTCTCACCCCCACGCCAGTGCCTGTCATCCCGGCTGGCGAACTGCCTGAAAACCAGTTGAACATCCTTCTGCTTGGCGTGGACGACTTTGGAGCCAATAACTTCCGCACGGATGTGATCATCCTGGCATCCATCAATCCAAAATATAAAACGGTCAGCCTGATCTCATTCCCACGCGACCTTTACGTCACCATCCCGGGTTACTGGTCCAATCGCATCAACACCGCCTGGTCTTTGGGCGGCTTTGACCTGCTGGCGCAAACTTTCGAGGTCAACTTTGGCATCCGCCCGGATAAATACATGATGGTGAACTACAATGGCTTCAAAGATGTGGTTAACAGCCTCGGTGGGATCGATGTCAATGTAACCGAAGAACTGCAGGATGCCTGTGAGACCAATCCTTCCGGGTGGTGCGTTATTGAGCCCGGTGAAACACACATGGACGGCGGGCAAGCGCTTTGGTACTCGCGTTCGCGCAAGACTACCAGCGATTTTGACCGCAACCGGCGCGCGCAGGACGTGGTGTTGGCAATTTTCCGCAAGGCGGTCAATCTCAATATGCTCGTCAAACTGCCTGAACTTTATGGTCTTTACCGCGAGTATGTGGACACAGATGTACAACTAATGGATGCTCTGCCACTGCTGCCGATGGCCTCATCACTGATGAACACAGATAATGTTCACAGATATGCAGTCACACCTGCGATGGTTTACAACTGGATCACTGCTGAAGGGTCAATGGTGTTGATGCCGGATAATTACGCGATTTCAAACATGCTGAACGAAGCACTGTATCGCAACGAATAGCGTGTCTTAATGGATAAGAAAAGCCCGGATTTCGGGCTTTTTGGATTAGGTCTGATTTTCCGCCATGATGACGTTCTGGACTGCCTCACTGATCTTATAGGCTGTCTCCACGTTGTTCATCGTGTAGAGATGAATGCCGCGGATGTCATTATCGATCAAGTCCATGATTTGCTCGATGGCATAAAAAATACCGGCGTCGCGTAACGCGTCGGGCTTGTGGGCATATTTGCTGAACAAGCGCGAAAGTTTTGCCGGAACGCTCGCACCGGAGAGCGCAACGGTGCGTTCGATCTGCCTCGAGCTGGTGATGGGCATGATGCCAGCCACAATCGGCACATCAATCCCCTGCGCTGTAGCCAGATCCCTGAAGCGATAAAAAGCTTCGTTGTCGAAGAAAAGCTGGGTCACAAGGTGCGTCACACCATTGGCAATTTTATGATGCAAATTTTGCACGTCTTCTTCCAAAGAAGAAGCCTGGTAGTGCCCTTCAGGGTAGCAGGCTCCCATCAGGTTGAATTCAGGTTCACGCTTTTTGATAAAATCAGCCAAGTCACTGGCATAACGAAAGTCATCCTTGGGGGGCGCGTCTGGACTGATATCACCGCGCAAGACCATCAGGTTCATCACCTGGTTTTCCTTGAGCTTTTCAAGCACCTCAATCACATCCTGCTCGGTTGAATTGACACAGGTGATGTGCGCTACGGGTTCGATGTGGTAGTTGGTGCGGATCAGGGACGCGATCTCCACCGTCTTTTCCCTTTGAGCCAGGCTGCCACCCGCGCCGTAAGTTACGCTGATGTAATCCGCAGGCAAACCCCGCAAGCGGAGCAAGGTGTTGTAAATCACATTGTAGGAACTATCCTTCTTGGGAGGAAAGATCTCCAGTGAGTAGCTGACTTTTTTGTGTTTGAAAATATCTGAAATGTTCATGTCTCGCCTGTTAATCAGTTATTATTTTCGCAATTTTCCCGTTAATTATACATGTAATAATTTTCCAGGATTGAGCTTCCCACGCCTCATGTTGTGTAGGCCCGCGAGTGTGATGTCATAATTAAGCCCTTGTAGGGTGGGTTGGCGTCACAGAATCTCGCCCTGTCTTGACATCGAAATAGTCAACCCACCAATAACAGCAATCGTCCTTAAGTGCTGTGGTGGGTAGGCTATAACACTCTGTGCTCCTGCGTATGCTTTATGACGCCAACCCACCCTACCCGCATGACTATCAATCGTGCTCATGATCAAAAGAGTATGATGTCAGGTTGAAATGCGCATACTCTTCGAGCACGATGACCCACCCTAAAGCTTTCGTCATCGCGAGGAGCACAGCGACGTGGCGATCTCAATATCATGACCCAAGACAATGAAATGCTGCTTATGTTGTGTAATCCCGCGAGTGTGATGTCATAATTAAGCCCTTGTAGATACCGTCTTGATTGTC
>DIWN01000073.1 GCA_002423495.1 Anaerolineaceae bacterium UBA6105
CCTGGCTGAGATCATCAAAGGGATCTCCATTGGTGGGGTCCGGATCAAGGGTGATTACTTCCAGATCGGCTTTGACTAAGCCAGATTCATAGGTGTTGCCGGCGGTAATTTCGCCCGCCAGCAGATCGGGGATCGTGCCCATATCCGCATTACGGTGGGTTTCAAAGCTAACAAATTCAGGAATGTTACTTCCCACTGGCAGGACTGCCACGGGGATGGCCGCATCCGAAATAGGTTTGCCACCTGAGTGCAGGCTATCGGTTTCAAACAGAACATAGGCAAACTGCCACTCATCTGCTGTCAAAGCGCTGACATCTGCCGTAACTGTGATAACCTGAGTGCCGCCAGCAGCTAGAGTGAAGCTAGCTGGCTCAACGGTGACCCATGTTGGGGCAGTAACTGTGTAAGAAGCTTCAGCGTCGGCAACACTGGTGAAAGTGCGCGTCCAACTGCATTCGCCCACACACAGGCTGTTGTAAAGGCTGGCGATGTTCAAAGTCTTCATGTCGCCGCCCTCAGCAGGGTTAGCCGCATCCATGTTGTCGTAGGTTTCGTCCATGGTCAGGCCGGTCAGGCTGGCCATTTCCAGGTCAACCCGGCCAGCGCCAAAGTCAAACAGGTCAGCTGGGGTTTCCATATCTTCTTTTAACAGATTGTCGCGTTCGGCAGTCAGCATCAGGGCTGATTTCACCTGCGCAACAGTCCACTCCGGGAAGACAGCACTGAGTAAAGCGCCAGCGCCGGCAGTATGCGGGGAGGACATAGAGGTACCCTGGTAAAGCGCTGCCTGGATAGCGCCATCAGAGTCGATCACGCCATCAGCGACAGCAGCCAAAATTTCCAAACCCGGCGCGGTCACATCAGGTTTTAAGACCTGGAGATTATTAGCGCTTGGACCTCTGTAAGAGAAATCAGCTTTGATATCGCCCCAGGCATCATTTAGATAACGCCCTGTCTCACTCATATCAATCAGAACAGGAGCATTTGCGCCTACCCAGTCGGCAAAAGTGGCCGCTTCTGCAGGAGAGAGATAGAGGAAGCCTGCAGGAAGGGTTGCAGTATCCAAACCACCCATGACAATGGGAGGACGATTGTCTGCGTAGACCAACATACCAATCGCGCCTGCAGTTTGAGCATTTGCCAGTTTGTCAGCAAAAGCACAAACACCACGGCGGATCAGCGCCACGTCACCATCAAAGAAATCAGCCGGGAAGGGTTGGCAGCCCTGGCGATTATCAGCAAATGGAGCATCCATTGATGCAGTATCAAGACCAGCCCATTTCAATTCCACATCGTCCAATGCCGGGAAAGGCACCGGGCTTGAACTGGGGATTTGAGCCATGTCAACATAGATTGAGCCGGCGGGTTGGACCACATCAATATCGTTGGTGAACTTGCGGTTATGGCTGGAAGCTGCAACTGTGGTCACCCAGGGTGAAAGATGATTAACCTGACCATCAGTTGAGGGTTCTTCACGCAGGTTACCGCCAGAGGCTGCCACGAAGATATCTTCGCCGAAAGCCTCAAGGAAAGCCAGTTCTACCACATCAGTGTAGGGGCTCTTGCCACCTGAAATAGAATAGTTCAGAGCGTCCACGCCATCGATAATGGCCTGCTCAACAGCAGCAGCGGAGTCATCACCCCAACAACCGGATTCATCACAAACATCAAAGGAAATGATTTGGGCATGGGGAACAACACCCGAAATGGTGGTTTCCACACCCATGAATTCGAAGGTAACGTAATTGCCGGCGACTGTGCTGCCAGTGTGCGAACCGTGCCCATCGGAATCTTCAGGGCTGACGGCTTCACCGGTATAGGTATAAGCACCCACGAGTTTATCGTTGCAGGCAGTGGCATATGCCGGATCACCAGCAGGAGCGCAAACACCCAGATAATCGCCAGTCCAATCGTACACAAATCCATCCTGTGGAGTATCGCTGAAGGAGGGGTGGTCAAAGTTGATGCCGGTGTCAATAATGCCAACCAGCATGCCTTCTCCCAGGGAACCAAGGTCCGCAGGGTCTGCCGAACCATCCCAAACGCCATCCGCACCAATCCAGCTTGGGCCGGCATCGGTATCTGGCTGTTCGAGGCTAACTGACAGGATCTGGCGAATGCCAGGCACTTTGGCCAGTTGCTGCGCTTCCTCAAGTGACATTTCAACCGAAACGCCGTTGAGAATGACATCATAAACATGCTTGATGCTGACGCTTCTGCCCAGAGTACTCTCAACAGAAGCCATCACGCTGTTGCGCTGTTTGGCAAGCTGATCCAGATAGGTCTGGCTCTCCGGACTGCTGATATCCAACTGGGAAGAGCCCTTGTTCACTGCCACCAGCGAAGGGTCCTCAAAGAGGATAACATAGCGGTCAGATCGTTCCAGGCTGCTTACCGCAAAAGCCTCTACGGCTGTGAGTTGCTCCTTGGTGCCCAAGGTGGACTCAGGAACAAAACCCGATCGGTCTGGTTCAAGACGAGGACCGTCGGCTTGTGGTGTGTCGATGGCAAGAACCGGTGTGACCACCATTGCCAGCAACACAACGATCGATAATAATCGAGTCAATGCTGATTTCATGCTTTTACTCCTTCTATGTTGTTGTTTGGGAATTTGCAGGGAAACGCACCCTGCGCGTTTCTACGTACACTTGCGGGAACAATTTTAAAGATTTTCAGATAATTCGGTCTGACTAGCCTAAAAGTCAAATGGTGGTAACTCCTTTCAGATTCTTTATCTATTCCCCAAGGGGAATTTT
Source organism: Anaerolineaceae bacterium UBA6105 (assembly GCA_002423495.1). Classification (GTDB taxonomy): domain Bacteria; phylum Chloroflexota; class Anaerolineae; order Anaerolineales; family Anaerolineaceae; genus Mesolinea. Next base: position 2,757 of record DIWN01000073.1, read on the forward strand.
ATAGAAAGGTGCGAACAGATTAACACATCTCGACCTGATGTCGATAATTGAATTATAGTCAGGGAGTACTTATGCGTCAAGACCGCTCACAAGCGAACGGCTGGCTGAGTGGGTTTTTGCCAAAGTTTAGTCAAGTGGTTTATCACTAGCCCAGTCCATGCAATCTCCCCAATAAAACAGCGGCTGCGTATCGCAGCCGCTGTTTTTCTCCAAAACCTTAGTGGCAGCCCTTTCTTACTCCATCACGGGTAAAAAGGCTTTGGGTTTTCTTTATTATCTCCTTCCACCAGGACGCCGGAGCTCGATCCTTCCAAAAAGCCCTTCAAAACCATGCATCCCAGGCATGCTGAAGCCAAATCCAAAAGGCATCAAGTCAAGTTTCTCAATCAAAAGGTCTGCCTGGGCCTGGGTGAGCGTTCCAGCCTCCACTTCGGCATTGATCGCGTTAGTCATCGCCTGCTTTGCATTCTCAGCAAATGTGGATGATTCGCGCAACGCCAAAAAAGCCACCTGCAAATCGGCTTGATCCTGCGTGATAACGCCGTCAGCCACCAACTGATTGATTTTTGCCTGTTTGATGGCATCATACGCCGCCTCAAGTTCAGATTCGCTTATGCCCAACGCTTCAGCCAGGTAAACATCCTGCTCAAATTCGGCTCGTTCAGTTTCATTCAAATAGCGGTACAAAGCTCTGAAACTACCGGTACCAGTCTTGAGGGTTTCTGCCTGCGAGGCTGTGATGTACTCGGCTTTCAGAGCGGCATCAATTGCAGACAAAAATGCCTCTTCTTGTGCTGAGTTTAACTCCTCAAGGCTAATGCCGAGCGCCGCTGCGAGATCTTCCCCCAACTCGCCTGGTCCATCCTTGGAAAACGCGTCCATGTTGGGCGTGGTACCTGAATAGGCCGAGACCTGCCCCACCCAGTTATATGCCAGGAGGACTCCACCAACCAGCAGAACTGCCAATGTAATTGAAATGATTTTTTTCTTTTGCATTTTGATATTTTCCTCTTTCTGATCCACTCTTTGGATCAGATGTAGTTTAGAGGAAAAAACCATTGAAAAGGTAAATAAATGGTATATCCCCGCAAAAGTCAGTTAATAAACTTGGTGCAACAAAAACACGCAAAGAGATGGATTATCAGGATCATTACCACGAAAAACTATCAGTAAGACTTTTCCTATGGGCTCTTCTGCTGCTGCGGGCAGCCCTGCCCGGATTTTTTCGGCAGGATCTTTGCTGCGGTACAGGTGTTCGCGTAGCTGCAACCTGCGCAACCCCCACGTCCGGATTTGGCGTTGCAGATCATTCGATAGATGATCAATCCCACGATGAAAACAAGAATAACGCTGATTATTATCGTTGGAACCATCTTAACCCCTTGCTCCTGCTTTAGCCCGCTTTAATCTGCCGCTTGCCGGTGGTGACGGTCTGAAAATAAGCCACAACACCACCCCCGTCACTGCCAGGGTGATGCCCGTCCACAATGTAAACACACCCTCCAGCAGCCACATGCCGAGCTGATAGACCATCAGGGCTGCAACATAACCAACAGTGGTCATATACCCGACCGCGAACGATGTCCACATGGCACTATTCATCTCGCTCCGGATCGAACTGATCGCTGCAATGCATGGCGCGGAGAGCAGCACAAAGATCAGGAAAGAAGTTGCGGACAGGGGCGAAAAAGCTGCCCGCAGGCTCATCCACATCTCCTGCCCCCCAACCGCCACTTCAGAAAAGCCATAAAAAATGCCGAGACTGCTCACCACCGTCTCTTTGGCCACCAACCCGCTCAATGCCGCCATCACCGGTCGCCATTCTCCCCAACCCAATGGCTTGAAAATCCAGGCAATTGAGGTTCCAATCGCCGCCAGGATGCTGTGATTGATCTGCCCGGCTTCAAGCATCTGCAAACGACCATCCACCCAGCCAAAAAAGGTCAAAAACCAGATCACGATCGTCGCCAGGAGGATGACAGTGGCAGCTTTTTGGACAAAAGATGAAACCCTATCCCAGGTTGTACTTAAAATGCATTTAAGCGAAGGCCATCGATAGGCAGGCAGTTCCATCACGAAAGGCGAAGGCTCCCCTTGGAACAGAGCAGTCTTTTTCAGGATAAGCCCTGAAATGACCACCGCCGCGATGCCCAAAAAGTAAGCCCCAAAAGCCAGCCAGCCTTTCCCCCCAAAAAAAGCTCCCGCGATCATGGAGATCACCGGCAGTTTCGCGCCGCAAGGAATAAAGGATGTTGTGATGACCGTCAGGCGCCTGGCATGCTCATTCTCGATCGTGCGCGTTGCCATGATCGCCGGCACGGTGCAGCCGCTTCCGATCAACATCGGGATAAAACTTTTCCCTGAAAGCCCAAACTTGCGGAACATGCGGTCCAGGATGAATGTCACCCGGGACATGTATCCGCTGAATTCCAGCAAGCCCAAAAACAGGAATAAAACCACCATCTGGGGCAAAAAGCTCAAAACAGAGCCAACCCCTGCCAGGATGCCATCCACCAGCAGCCCCTGCAGCCAGTTTGCCACGCCCCAGTCCACCAGCTTCCCGCTGACTGCGGGCAGGATAATCTGCGCAAACAGCTTGTCGTTGGTCCAACGTGTCATGGTGGTGCCAACCGTGTTTACCGAAACATAATAGACAACGAACATCACCAGGGCAAAAATGGGCAAAGCCAGCCAACGGTTGGTTACAAGCCGATCGATCCGGTCTGAAGGTGAGAGATCGCCCGCCTTTTTGCGAACCGAAACCCTCTCCAGCACCTCCTCAATAAAGTCATACCGTTCTGAGGCGATAATACTGTCGGAGTCGTCGTCATACTCCAGTTCACACTGGCGGATGTCCTGCTCGATGTGCGCCTTTAACTCCGCGGAGAGGCCCAGTTCTGCTTCCACCAGTTCGTTGCGTTCAAAAAGCTTGACCGCATACCAGCGTTGTTTGTGCTCGGGCTGCTCATGCAGCGCCACCTCTTCGATGTGCCCCAGGGCATGCTCCACACCGCTGCTGAAACGATGCACGGACAGCAAGTGCCCTTTTTTCTGAGCGGCTTCCATGGCAGCTCCAGCGAGTTCATCGATCTGGGTCTCCTTCAGTGCCGATATTTTCACCACTGGCACACCAAAGGCTTCGCCAAGAGCAGTGCTGTCAATCTTCGTCCCGCTTTTCTCAACTTCATCCATCATGTTGATTGCCAGAACCATCGGGATGCCCAACTCCGCCAACTGCGTTGTCAGGTAAAGATTCCGTTCCAGGCTCGTGCCATCTACAATATTGATAATTGCGTCCGAGTTGGACTCCAGCAGGTAATCCCGGGCTATTTCTTCTTCCAGCGAATTCGTCGAGAGCGAATAAATTCCCGGCAAGTCCACCAAAACCACATCGGGATGGCCAATCAGAATGCCTTCCTTTTTCTCAACCGTCACCCCTGGCCAGTTGCCAACATATTGGTTTGAACCCGTGAGGGCGTTAAAGAGCGTGGTTTTCCCGGAATTTGGGTTCCCGGCGACAGCGATAGTTACAGACATAGCAGCTTTCTATTAAAAAGAAGGCGATCAGTTCACTTCGATGATTTCGGCATCGATCTTGCGCAGACTCAACTCGTACCCGCGTAGATTGACCTCAATGGGATCGCCAAGTGGGGCTACTTTGCGTACGAAGATCTCCACGTTTTTTGTGATGCCCATATCCATCACCCGCCGGCGAATTCTTCCTTGTCCATGGACTTTCACCACCCGGGCTGTTTCCCCTATCCGAACATCTCTCAAAGTCTTCATCTAATCTTCCTCTTGGCTTAGAAAGTCTTGCGTAAAAACGCATATTTTGTTAGGATTACCTAACAACAAAAAATATTAGCCTAAGCTGACTGTTCTGTCAAGGCTTCAGTGCTAAAATCGAAGTGTCTGTCTTGTTGTTGCAGGAAGAGAAAACCTATGAATTTGCAAGAGTCAGCGGAAATGTACCTGGAGACCGTTTTAGTTCTCCAGAAGGAAAAGGGCAATGTACGCGCCATTGATATTGCCCGTCGAATGCAATTCTCCCGCCCTACCGTCAGCCAGCAAATCAGACGCCTCGCGGAAGATGGCTACCTCGAACTGGATGCCAACAAACACATTTACCTGACAGCCAAAGGCAGGTTGATTGCGGAAGAAACTTACGACCGGCATAACTGCCTGGCAAAGATATTTATCTGGATGGGGGTTAGCGAGCAAACCGCTTATGAGGATGCCTGCCGCGTCGAGCACTATATCAGCGCGGAAACCTTTGATTGCCTTCGTCAGCATTATGAGAACGCGCGATTAAGAGAAACTACCATTAAGAACTAAGGATAATTCTCCTTAACCTTTTCGTAACTTCCTACAGTCGACCTTTTGTGTCATTCTGAGCCTCTTTTGCGAAGAATCTGGGTAGTAGAGAACAGATCCTTCGCTTCGCTCAGGATGACAGGATTCCCCGTAGGGTGGTTTGGCGTCAAGGAACATGTGCTTAATTACAGTTTATTCTAGCCATTTCACCGAATATCTATATGTTGGGTTCAACCCTTTCTACTGCGCTTCCAGAGCAGGACCAGAGCCCAAACTACGGCACAGAACTCAAACCAAGCAGATCGCCACGTCGCTTCGCTCCCCGCGATGTCGGACGTCGCGCCTTGTTGCCTGAAGAGTGTGCACATTTCAACCCGACAGCCTCTGATCTTACGTTCATGCAAGCGCTATGCATATAGCTACCCCAGTACTTTCTATCACCTATCACCTACGACCTATCAGCTATAATTGCTTCCATGATCTACCAACCCAACCTCGATATCGCCAGGCTCTACGCCAGCTTTGCCTCCCCGATTGCCGAAGTCGACTGTGGTAAGCTATGCGCACCCCACAACCCCTCCGGTAAACCCTTTTGCTGCGACATCTGCGTGGCAGTACCTGTGGCATTGAAAGAAGAGTGGGCTTACCTAAAACCCAACACCCAGCTTTGGCATCGCCTGCGCGGCGACGAATGCCCCACCGACCCCATCGACGTGCCCAAGATGAAAGCCGAAACGCCGGCTTACATGCACCTGATGGCCTGCCGCGGTCCCGAATACTGCGAGCGCGACTTCCGCACCCTCAGCTGCCGCCAGTTCCCCTTCTCCCCCTACATCACTGCTGACGACCGCTTTATCGGGATCACCTACAATTGGGACTTTGAGCAGGTCTGCTGGGTTATCAGCAATCTCCACCAGGTCACAAGCGCTTATCGCCGCGAATTCATTAACCTTTACGATCAACTCCTCTACGAATACCCCAAAGAGTACGACAGCTACTACTTCCTCTCGGAGGACATGCGCGCAGCCTTCAAGCAGCGCCGCCGCCGCATCCCGATCCTCCACCGCGACGGGTCTGACTATCTGCTCAGCCCCGCCACCGACCGCCTCACCCGCGTGGACGCCAGCCAATTCCGCAAATTCGGTCCTTATAGATAACTGGTCAGAAAACCTGACAAGCTTACATCCTTGTTTTTCTTATCAGAGGTCTTACATTCACTCATAGATAACGCTTCCATCTTCCCTGCGCGTGGTAACATTAGTTGCGATTTGATAGCATAATTGCTGTCATTCTTGAGCGCTTCCAAACAACGCGCCATGACCAAAACTGACACACACCTTTCGATTGTGGTCAAGTGAGAGTGAAATGAACCTAACCCTAAAACAAGATCAGCACCTGGTTGTTCTGGCAGGAAACATCGGCAGTGGAAAAACCTCCCTCACCCAGCAGCTCAGCCAGCACTTTGGTTGGCAGGCATCCTATGAATCGGTGGACAACAACCCTTATCTGGCCGATTTCTACGCGGACATGCACACCTGGGCATTTCATCTGCAGATGTATTTTCTGGGCAATCGCGCCCAGGAGGTGGAAACCCTGATGAGCTCCGGGCAATCTGCCATCATGGACCGCAGCATTTATGAGGACGCCCATATCTTTGTGCGCGCCTTGCATGAAATGAACAATCTTTCCGACCGGGACTATCATGCCTATTTCAAATTGTACGAGCTCGTCCTCAGGCAGCTACCCAAACCATCGCTCCTGATCCGCCTGGTTGCGCCGGTTGAGACGCTGGTTGAAAGGATCCAGCAGCGTGCCCGTTCGATTGAGGATACGATCGACCCCGACTACCTGCGCCTGCTCGACGGCTACTACCAGCAATGGGCCTTGGAATACGCCGAGAGCCCCGTCCTGACGGTCAACAGCCAGCTCTTTGACTTCGTCAACAACCCCTCACACCTCCAGGAGATCATCGACGGGATCGAGCACTGCATCACCACCACCTCCAGCCTGAGCCTCTCCGAGCCGGCCTGAGCCTGCGCCCACCCAATGCAGGGCTTACCTACAGGGCATGCCAAAGAAAAAACAAGACGACCCCCTCATGGAAGGGGGAATTAAAGGGGGTGGGAGACTGAAGAGGGTGGCTCGTTACCCCTAGTGTTAGCAATCTTTTCGTAGGCCGGGTTCAGGTGCGGAACCCGGCTTTTTCTTTCGGGGAGCAAAGCTTTTGTTCAGCCCAGTCTGGTGTTATATCTCCCGTCATCGCGAGTCTCTCCTGCCCTTGTGTCTTTTTACAAGGGTTGCGCCAGTGCCCGCAAAGCAGGGTAAAGCGATCTGCCTTTAACTCTGTCACATCGTGCCCTCTGGGTATCGCGAGCGTAGCGCCTGTGCCCGCGAAGCAGGGTATGAGCGATCTGCCTTTTCGATCAGGAAAACAAACTGCAGATTGCCGCGTAGCTTCACTCTTGGCAATGACAAATCCTTCTGTCATTGCGAACCTCATTTGTGAAGCAATCTAAACTCTCGGCAGACCAATATGTTTGAGGTAACAGGATTACGGTCAAAATCTACGAAGTGCGTCCGAACCACTCACGTGCTTTAGGGCAACCAGTCTAGATTGCTTCGTTCCTCGCAAAGACAGAAAAAACGTAGGCCGGATTCCGCAGCCTGCCCTGGGGTTCTTTTCTCCAGGGTGAAACCCTGCGATATTTCGTAGGTCGGACGGAGTACCGGCGGAGCTGAAGAAGGTCTTTTCTATCAGTTCGTAGGCCGGATTGCGCTTCTCAATCCGGCTTCTTTTGGGCTTTCCCTTAGGGGCTATTCTTGATCGAAATCCTAGACACATATCCCGCTGTGATACGGACGGGTGACTGAAGATGGTTCTTTTCATTTATCCTTCCGTTGGCCGGATTCGGAAAGGTTCAAAGTGAGTTAGCCTGAATTCTTGCCAGGGAAGCAGAATACCTATGCCCCGGGGTCGGAACGTGTATAATGGAGAGCATCGTAGCAATCAGGCAGAAAGGGCAGGCATGGTGAGTGGCAACGCGGGTTTACAAAATGCAGCGAAGGCAAAAAAAGATGAATTCTATACCCAACTTCCGGATATTGAGGCAGAACTAAAACACTATAAAGACCATTTCAAGGGGAAAAAGATCCTCTGCAACTGCGACGACCCTTTCGAAAGCAACTTTTTCAAGTATTTTGCCATGAACTTCAACCACCTGGGTTTGGCTAAACTGACCGCCACCAGTTACGTCGACTCTCCCATCGCGGAAGGGCAGTTACCGCTTTTTGAAGTGCAGGGCTTGGGTGTCAGCCAGGGTGAAGGTAAGAAACCTTACAAAATGGAGATCACTGAGGTCAGAGATGAGGATAGCGATGGGGCAGTTGGTCTTGCGGATGTAGAGTACTTGCTTCGTAACCAGCGTAATACGCTCAGTTTATTGCAGGGTGACGGTGACTTTCGCTCGCAAGAATGCATCGAACTCCTCAAGGATGCTGATATCGTGGTCACCAATCCCCCCTTTTCACTTTTCAGAGAGTATATTGCTCAATTGGTGGAATATAACAAGAACTTCATCATTATCGGAAATGTAAATTCCTTTGCATATAAAGAAGTATTCAAGTTGTTCATGAATGATAAAGTTTGGCTAGGCCTTAGTATTCATAGCGGAGACCGTGAATTTCGTGTTCCAGACTATTATCCATTGGAAGCCGCAAAATATAGAGTGGATGAAAATGGGATTAAGTATTTGCGTGTCAAAGGAGTCAGATGGTTTACCAATCTTGACTATGAAGCGCGCCATGAAAACATGACTTTATTTTGTCGATACATCCCTGAGGAATATCCCCGTTATGTCAATTATGACGCTATTGAGGTTTCAGCAACTGTTGATATTCCATATGATTATCAGGGAGAAATGGGAGTGCCAATTACCTTTCTTGATAAGTACAGCCCTGATCAATTTGAAATTATTGGGTCTAGTGGAGTGCTTGCAAAACCTATGTCAGATTTTGCAGAGAAGGGAAGTTATATGCAAGGGGGTCCAAGTTTCTATCTTTCTAATGGCGATGGTACTTACAGGAGACTATACAATAGGATTGTGATCGTGCATAAAGGGGCGCAAAATGAAAATTGAACTACACGAAATCACCATCCGCGATGTTGCGCAAAACTATATCGATAATGACGAGGAAGGCGTCCTCGGCTATGACGGCAAACTCAACATCCGCCCAAAGTATCAACGCGAGTTCGTTTATGACGCCGAAAAACGCAACGCGGTCATCGATACCATTCGCAAGAATTATCCGCTCAACGTGATGTACTGGATGAAAAACGAGGATGGCACCTTCGAGGTCATGGATGGTCAGCAGCGCACCATCAGTTTCTGTCAGTACGTACACGGTGATTTTTCGGTGGATAGTCTCGCCTTCCACAATCTGACCCAGTCTTCTAAAGACGACATTCTGGATTACAAATTGATGGTCTATATCTGCGAAGGCACCGATGACGAAAGATTGGCCTGGTTTCGCATCATCAACATGCAGGGGGTCAAGCTGACCGAGCAGGAACTGCGCAACGCCACCTACACCGGTCCGTGGCTGACGCACGCCAAATCGATCTTCAGTAAATCTATGGCGCCTGCTTACCTGCTGGCGAAGGATTATGTCAACGGTTCTCCCATCCGCCAGGAGATTCTCGAAACTGCTTTGAAATGGATCTCAAAAGATGATGGGCGGGATCAGATCAAGGACTACATGTCCAAACACCAGCACGACCCCAATGCCAACGAGTTGTGGACCTACTTCCGGAATGTGATCGAGTGGGTGCAGGGCACTTTCACAACCTATCGCAAAGAATTAAAGGGCGTCAATTGGGGTCCATTATATGACCAGTTCAAGGACCAGCTTTTCGATACCAAAGCGCTTGAGCGTGAAGTCAGTGAATTAATGATGGATGATGATGTCACCAACAAACGCGGCATCTACCCTTACGTGCTGACACGAAGCGACCGCACCTTGAACCTGAGGGGTTTTTCGTGGAGTCAGAAACGCTCGGCTTATGAACGCCAAAAAGGGATCTGTCCGGTGTGTGGTAAGTTTTTTGAAATTGACGATATGGAAGCCGACCACATTACCCCTTGGCACGCCGGAGGCAAAACTGAACCCGCTAACTGCCAGATGCTCTGCAAAGAAGACAACCGCCGCAAAGCTGGGGTTTGATTAATGGTGACATTAAGCTCGCCAGTTCTCCGACGCCTGACCAAGAAGAAAAATTCGAGCGAACTGGCCAGGCAATATTCGATGCCCGCGAGCGCTTCCCTGAAGTCAGCCTCGCAGGCCTGTATGATGAACTCGCCATCCCCTCCGACTTGCGCAAAACCCACCAGGCGAACGACAAAGCCGTCTGGGAAGCATACGCTAAAGCCTGTCCCCTCGCCGACGAACCAGCCTGCGTCGCTTACCTGATGAAAATTTACCAGCAGTTAACTCTAAAATCCAACAAATTGGAGAAAATATTCTGATGACTGTCCAAAGATACACTGTAACGCCCCAACCTGTTTACAAAAAAAGTATGGTGGTATCACTGATGAAGCACAATTGATTGAGAATTTGAATAGTCACTGTATTCCATTAGGAATTTTCAACTCCTTGGCGGATGATTATAAAGAGTTCTTGATTGAACGTCGAAAATTAATGGCTGCGAAAATTAAGGAATACTTTAGTCTTTTGTAGTAATTTTTCCATAATTATGGGGTATGGTTACTTTTTGTATGCTTTATGGTAAAGAGATTTAAATAATGAAATCTAATGGCAATTGATTTCTGTTATCGGGCTTAATCAGTTCAATATTGTGAAAAGCCCATTGGCCATCGGTCAATTCACATTCACTTAGCCAAAACGAATTCGCCCATCTGCTATTACCCATCCTGTGCCTTCCTTGAGACATTCTTTCGAGAATCATCTCAGCATGGAGTGACAATCTCTTTTTATAGTTATTTTTCTCGAAACCAGATAATGCCACTCTAAATGAGCCAATTAATAAATCAGTGAGCATTAGAAATTCGCAATCTATCAACGCTTGATGGTCGTCACTCTTCGGATTGCTAGAGCGATCATCTATTAAACTTTCTCTAGGACCGAAAGAGCAATAATCACGCAGGCCATAAATTCTATCTACGATCCTACTGACATCGGCATGTCGGTTGTTTTGTTGATAACCATCAAGATGAATTTTCTCAATATGAATCTTCTTATCTGAGCTCCCAAGAAAATGCAAACCACCGGTGATACCCATACGTAAGGTTGTCTCTACCTTGCACACTTTGTCCCTAAAGTATGTCATATTTCTATGATCATCTTTGACGCGAAATAATATAAACTTAGCCCCCATTAATTCAGGGTCAAGACAGTGGTATGGTGATCCGTCGTTGTTTCCACTTTCATCATCCCAATTTAAAACAGGAAGTATTTCTTTGTTGGGTTTAGACCTTAAAAATCCCAAACAAACCTGCAATAAATGTTCGGCTAAGTTGAATTTTTGTCCAGGACCATTAATATCCTTAAAACTAATTTTTTCTAAATATCCGTGTCTGTTCCTGATCGATTTTATAATTGTGAAAAATCCATTCCTTTTGTTGTTTGGAATTAGAAGCATCCCATGCCAATATCCATCCTTTATTGATTCATCATGATATAAGGAATATTTGGAATCCCTATAACAAATCTCGTAATTTTTTAGTTCTTCCGGTCTGAAAAGCATATTTCGAAAAGTAGATTATTAGCAGGTTAAATTATTTACATTTTACTATGTTAGTAATAAGTATTATAACACTGCTAGTATCAGTAACCGCCTTTTTAGTATTTTCTGCAGGATCATACCAACAAGATTGACATTTAGGTTATTCAAGAGAAGTCTCGATCGTTTTGCAAACAAGAATTGAAAGATCGAATCTATGATAAATTTGAGTCTGATTAGAAACGAGGGCAACTTGAAAAAATCGACTGCAAACATTTTTTATGGGTTATTCTCTATTTTATTGGGGGTGGCTTTTGTTGGTATTAGTATAGAATCTTCAAATGATCCAGACTCATCAAGTATGTTTCTTTTTTGTAGTGGGATTTTTTTTCTGATTGGATTGCCCTTGTTGATAATTGGAATCCGCGATGATAATTACTACAAAAACCATTCCAAACAGTTTGTCGAAGTGAACAGTATTGCTACATTAAGTGAACAATCAGTCTTAGACAGAAATCTTATGGAACTCAAATTTGCACCTGTCGTTAAACGCTTAATTGAAAGAAAAGATGCTGACGGATTATATCAGTTACTTGATTGTACCGATTTCGAATTAAGAAAGCAAGCAGTAATAGGTTTACTCAAAATTAATAAATCGATAATCGATTCTCGAAAAATTTTTTACCTTTTGCAGGACACTAAACCTGAAATTAGGAGAATCGCATACAAGATTGATTTCGTGGGTTTTGATGGACTTGTTGCAAACATTGCTGGTCTGCACGACCCTGTTCTTTCGATACGTTTTGAATCATTGGATGTCCTAAATCGCTACCATATGGAAAAGGCACATGAAGCAGTAAAACGTGCAGCTTCATTCGATCCGGATCAACGACTTCGAACACTTGCTTCCACTAATTATAAGAGCTACATTTCAGAAAATAAAATTGATGAAAAATCTTTGAATAAAGTGACTATCACCGCTAGTCACAATTGGTTTTCTAGTATATGTTTATTAGAAGATTTACATCCATTAGTCGAAAAGAAATCAGTTGAAGAGCGAAACCTCCTCTCTATATTGCGACCTGAAAATTGCCCGGATCTAATGCAGTTATCCTATGTTGTAAATGCTTTAAATCAGTGCAGAGAATATTTTGACAAATCTCTCCAAATTTCCCCTGGAAATGAAAATCTTATGGTTAATTTTATGATTAATTGCAGCAACGTTGCAGTAGAAGCGTTCAATTATTTAGCTGCTCGCTATTCTCCGCGAGTAATAACGTCCTCTGGCTTGCCTTTTTATGAGTATTCGATTTGCTCTATGATAATGCTGAATAAAATATCCTTCCAGGCATCAAATCCATAAAGGCAGGCATAGGACACGTTCGCAAACTTCGTAGCATGGCTTGAAGAAGGGGTAAAGTATATCGTCCGTTAGTACCTGCTGAAAATTTGGTTTTATACGACAGTCAATGTGAACAGATGAATAGTAAATGCCGTAACCGGTTCGCTCGCAAGCAGTCGCAATCACGGATTATAGCTGATAGCTCTTTGCTTATAGGGTCGATGGCCGTGCAAGGCCTTCCCCTATACTCTCCACCAGCACACCCTCCCTGATACTATAATTAACCAGATCAAGGAAGAAGGGATGAACTCACTGGACATAAGCGAGCTTCAAGCATTTATCGTAAAAGCCAAAGCCAACACATATGTGGGAGGTGGACAGAAAAGCCTTGCATACCGCCTGCTTTCTCTCGATCTGCTATTTCACGAAGGCTCCTCTTCAAATTTTGATATTTGTTTCCCGGGTCAGAATGGTCGTGCGAAGCCTTCGGCTTCCCTCAGGGGGAAGCTGGATCCCACCGTGTAACGGATGGGAGACTGAAGAGGGTCTTTTCAGCATTGATGGGCCAAAAAAACATTTGCATAAATAGAACATATGTGCTATAATACCCCATGTGATTATATTTGCAAGACAGCACATTAAAATCCGGGATTTGCACTCAAACTGCATTTCTGCACTATCAAAAAACGTTGCAATTATTGCAATTATTGCAAATGACACCACGTGTCCCAGCAGCGTGGTGCCCCGCACATTAACAAAATAGCCGGTTTTTCTACTCAATCCGCCATTCTGCACTATCAAAAAACAGCGGAAATAACGGAAATAGCGGAAATACCCCCATAGAATGTAGGCCGGGCATCGTGCTCTTGTTCTCGCCGGTCTCCTGAGAGCGAAGCCTCCCTGTGGGACCGAGCGAGGTACTTGACCGCCGGTCTCCGTATTTTGATCAGTCATCGCGAGCCTCTCCTGCCCTTGTGTCTTTTTACAAGGGTTGCGCCTGTGCTCACATAGCAGGGTATGGCGATCTGCCTTTAACTACGTCATCGCGAGCGTAGCGCCTGTGCCCGCGANNAAGCAGGGTATGAGCGATCTGCCTTTTCGATCAGGAAAACAGACTGTAGATTGCCGCGTCGCTTCGCTTCTCGCAAAGACGGATTCTGGTTCTCGCCGGTCTCCGCATTTTGATCTGTCATCGCGAGCCTGTTTTACGAAGCGATCTGCCTTTACATTGGATTAACTTGAGACCTGACGGTCAAAACCCGTGCGCGGTGAGGACACCGGCACGAACAAGGCCACCCTCATCCACCGCAAGCGGTTCCCACCTGCCCTGACTTGTCACGGGTTCCCCCAAGGGAAGGCTTACAAGAAGATTACCGAGTCGCTGCATTCCTCGCAAGGACTTGGAAAATAATGATTTGCTGGATTGCCCAGGTCAATCCAGCCTACAACTGTTGTAGACCATGAAAGAACAGGGCAACCTATATCAAGCCAAATGCAATCTGGCTGAATTTCTGCCCCTTATCTTTTAATAAATAATAACTGTTATGCCTAAGTAAAAAAGCGCTATTATCTGCTATACATGGCGTAATATTCCCGCGCTTTGCTCTCATTGAACTTGGCAACTGTTCCAGAAATGCCAAAAGCTTCAAAAAGCGCGATCCAGGCAGGGATAGTTGTCCAGCAAAAGAGAAGGTATAGAATACCAGCTACTGTCTTTCCAAGATAAAATTTGTGCGCCCCAACTCCACCTAAAAACAATGCTAATAATACCGCGGTTGTTGGGCTCTTCTTGACAGAATTGATTTGCAGCAAAAACGGTGTTTGTTTGTCGGTTGGAAGCGACATTACCATGTTCATAATATTTGCTTCACTTTGCTTTGCAATTTCCTTGCTTTTTCCAAGGGTAAGTATCAAAGCAACGATTATACCTACAACAAGTAACAAAAAGACAATAAAAATCCAGCTACCATCATCCATTGTATCCTCCATCTCTGATTAGGGAATTTGCGCCGATATTTCCCCAAGAATATTTGTAATAATAGCATAATAACATTGGAAATTCAACATCAATCTGAGAGCTATTATTGCTAACTTTGGATCGTTCTTTGAAATATTTAAATTTCCAAAATTACAAATTTTAGGGTCATTTAGGAAGTGAGCAGCTAACAAAAACAAAGTCCATTCAGATAAAGTGGGCTTTGTAACTCGTAAACATATTGCAGCTGAAAGTCCATCCACCGTAAGCGGTCACTCCCCTTCACTACGTTTCGCGGACCTTCAACCATTCTCCAACGGGAAAGGCTGACAACTCTTCTGCAGGTCAAACAAAGTGCCCTTTAGGGTAATGAGGGAGCTTTCCCTGGGGGCTGCTTGCGTGCCCGAGGCTAAGCCGGATCCATCCGTGGAACGGACGGGAGACTGAAGAGGGTTTATTCTCTTGACCTGTTCGACTAAACGACACAGACACACTCCTCCGGTACTGCAGTTCAAGATTTCTACAACCTATCCTTCTCAAAATTCCAATTTTTTCATGGGATAAAGTTATATGTGAATAGCTTGTGAAGAGTGATTCACACGAAGAAATTGTAAGTAACAGACGCTTCAAGAATAATTGGTTTCACGCAAAACTGACAGATTGTTATCTAATTCTTGCAAGGGGTAAAACCCGGGGTTCGTAAAAGTATTTTCATTCATAACAAAAGAATAAGGCGGGGCTGATGAACAAAAAAAGTGTTTCTGTTAATAAACATTTGGAGTTCTCTTTAAATTGTATTGTAGTGTTGTCTTTAATCATATCAATGTTATTTCCTAATGCCATCGTAAAAGGCCGATACGAAAGCCCAAGTGAGGATCGATTGCAAAACGCTCAGATCACCACTGAAGAGAATTATTATGTTTACTTGCCACTCATCTTCAGAGGTGGAACACCGCCACCTGACCCGACTCCGACTCCGACTCCAACCAATACTATTTCTCCAACGGCAACTTTTACGAACACTCCAACACCCACTGAAACAAACACTCCGACACCCACAAATACAAACACGCCTACTCAAACCCTAACTCCAACCTTTACCGCTACCTTCACAGAGACTCCAACACCTACAGAAACGAACACACCCACACTAACGAACACACCTACAGAAACAAGTACACCAACCTTTACCCCAACAAATACACATACACCTACGAACACTTCCACGCCGACGGAGACGGCAACACCCACAAACACAGCGACACCGACTTTTACTCTCACTCCCACTTACACGTACACTCCAACGGCGACGCATACTCCCTCAATTACCCCAACCAACACTGCCACATCGACCCCAACAGTTACACCCACATTAACATCTACACCAACCTATACTCCCACGCCCTTAGCGTCTCCAACTGCGATGCCAACCCAGGAACCACCCCCACCAATTTGTCCCGGACTGCCAATAATTGATGTGCCCGCGACTATTGCCGAAGATACGACCTGGGTTTCAGGGTATGTCTATCGGGTCACAGGCCTTTCAGTGCTTAACACGGGCGTGACCCTGACGCTAAATCCCGGTGTAATTGTGAAGTTCCAGAACAACGGAACAACCAAAGGGAAATTAGCTGTCAATGGCATCTTGCATGCTGAAGGTACAGCCGATGAGCCAATAGTATTCACTTCCATCTATGATGACGCTTATGGATGTGACAGTGAATACGGCGGAGGAGCCATTGACCCGACAGCCGGGAATTGGGATGGCGTTTACATCAGCAGCACAGGCTCCGGAAGCGGTTTTACCCACGTCTTATTCCAGTATGGTGGGAGCTCCGATGCAAACTTGGTTGTTACCTCTTCGTCGGTCAATTTCATTAGTTCAAGCTCAAAATGGAGTGCCAAGAACGGGTTGACATGGAAAGATGGCGCGTCCGGCTCGATCGCCACAAGCCTGATCGATCAGAACCTGCAGTATGGAATTGCCATATCTAATGCAAGTTATCCATCACTAACAAGTAATTCGATAAAACACAGCTCTAGTTATGCTGTATACATGTCAGCCAACAGTCCAGCAATTTTCGACAATACCACTGTCATTGGAAATGCCTGGAATGGCATCGGCGTCTATGGAACGATGGCAAATGCGACATGGTATGATGATCTGACCTACATCATCACCCAGACCCTGACACTTGAATCCACCAGTACCATCACAATCCAGCCTGGGACTGTTGTTAAATTCCAATCGAACACCAGTCTCAAAATTCTTGGCTCATTAAACGCCTCGGGGACTGAAGAAGAACCAATCATTTTCACCTCCCGAAGAGATGATTTCTTTGGAGGGGATACCAACAACAATGGTGCGGCCACCAAACCAGCTGCAGGCGACTGGGGAACGCTCTATTTTGCAGATTCCAGCAACGATCAGCTCTCGCATCTCATTCATGTTAAAGTAAGGTATGGAGGGGCTTCATTTACCTCTGGCAGCGTCACATCGACTGCAAACCTGACTTATGACAGCGCGGCAACAGCCATTGATCACTCCACTTTTGACTTCAGCGCTGCTTATGGGATCCAGATGATCAATTCCTCCTCACCAACTGTGACCAACAGCCAGTTTTCTGACAATCTCAATCATGCTGTGTGGTTAAGCGCGGCTTCTTCACCGGCTTTTACAGACAACCTGTTCGTGCGCAATTCCGGCTATGCAGTCTATCAGGCAGCCAGCTCCCAAGCGACCTATTCAGGTAATTACGCTGCTGGCAACCTTTACAACGGCATCGGTATTACCGGCAGTTTGAGTGCCAATGTAACCTGGGGCAACAACCTCCCCTACATTGTCATTGGCACGGTCACGCTCGAGATCAACACCACCCTCACGCTTCAATCAGAAGCTGTCATCAAATTCCAATCCGCAGCCAAGATGGTGATCAACGGGCAGTTAATCTCCCAGGGTATGGAGGGTCACCCTGTATTCTTCACCTCGATAAAGGATGACCAGGTTGGGGGTGATACCAACAATAATGGTACAGCCAACTCACCAACCAAAGGTGATTGGGATTCAATCGCGTTCACATCCACGTCTGGTACATCAAACTTTAATTATGCGGTTTTGCGCTATGGTGGCAGTACCTCCACCACAGGAATGCTCTATTTCAATGGTGGTTCTCCTTCATCCAACTCCCATTTGGTCATTCAGGGCAGTCTATATCGCGGCATTTTCTGTATCAACGCTAGCCCCTATCTTGACTACACTTCCATTACTGAAAATGCAGTGGGTTTGTATAACAGCACCAATGGTTATCCAACCATAATGTACTCCAATATTTACGGCAATACTTCCTATGGAATCCAGAATGCCAATACCAGCTTCACCATGATGGCGTCAAATAACTGGTGGGGGAGTGCAACCGGACCTACCCACAACAGCAACCCAGGGGGAACAGGGGACGCAGTCAGCAACTACGTCAATTTCACGCCTTACGAGAGCAGTCCAGTGGGAGAGCTGCCCGCTTTGCTTCCCGAACCCTGGCCTGCACCCAACCCCACCAATGTCTCTGGGGTGATTTCAGCCAACACCACCTGGAGCCTGGCAAACAGTCCTTACCTGGTAACCGGGGATGTGACAGTTAACCCCGGAATTACTCTCACAATCGAACCTGGTGTGGTGGTGAAATTCCATGCCAGTAAGAACCTGATCATCAATGGTGCTTTGAATGCGATCGGTACAACTGAAAACCGTATTATCTTCACCTCTATTAAAGATGACAATGTCGCAGGAGACTCTAACTATGATGGCACAGCCACCTGGCCACGCCCAGGCGATTGGTCCTCGATCCAGTTTGGGGCATCCAGCATTGATGCCTTAACCAAGCTGCAGAACAATATTGTGCGCTATGGCGGCAGCACAGGCGCGGTTCAGACGGACGCGGCTTCGCCAATTATCAGCGGTAATCTGATCACACTCAACAGCAGCTATGGAATGCGGATCGTAAACACATCCGCGCCCAACACCAGCACCAACTATGTCCTGGATAACCTGGGGGGTGGAATCAAACTTGAAACAACCTCTTCGCCCATCATTTCCAATTCCCAGTTCTGGGGGAATTCCGGCTACGCGATATACCTGGATTCAAGCTGTTACCCAAATCTATCGGGTAATACCGCCTATTACAACACGGTGAATGGTGTCAGAAACACCGGCACGATCAGTTTTAACCAAACCTGGTATGCGGATCTGCCCTATGTGATTGAAAGCACCATGATCATCAATTCGGGTGTGGCTTTGACAGTTCAACCTGGTGCTGTAGTTAAGTTCAACAAAGGCGCGATTGGGCTGACGGTCAATGGCGCGTTGGTGGCAAATGGAACGGACACAGCACCAATCACTTTCACTTCCATCCATGATGATGTGTTTGGCGGCGACACTAATAACAACGAAGGCGCAACCTGGGCTGCCAGAGGCGATTGGGATAAGATCCTTTACAATGACTCCAGCACAGACGCCCAAAATGTATTGAATTGCGCCAATATTTTCTATGCAGGCAATGGAAATGTTGGCATTTCCACGATTAGCGCATCTCCGTCAATCACTAATAGCTATATCCATCACATAAAAGGAAATGGCATTAACCTCAGTACGATTTCCAACTCTTTGATCGAAAACACAATCATTAAAGATTGTTCCCAGGATGGGCTGTATATTACAGGTTCATCATCCCCAACCCTCACCAATAATGAGTTTGTTCGCAACGACCGTTATGCTGTTTACTTCACAGCTGATAGCAAGCCTTCATTTACTGAGAACAATGCTTTTGATAACTCCTTTAATGGGGCAGCGGTGAGTGGAACTTTTGCTGGCACAAATGTATGGAATGACAACCTGGTATTCATTGTCATTGGTGCTCTAACCTTGCCTGCAGATTCCACATTGCAAATTGAAAACGCTGTGGTCAAGTTCTTGCCAACCTTTGGTATGGCGCTAAATGGCAAAATGGTGGCAAACAACAGTGCTTTTACCTCGATCAAGGATGATGCTTTTGGTGGAGATACAAATAACGATGCGGATTTCACTACTCCTGGTCTAAATAACTGGGGAACAATGACCTTTAGCAGCACTAGCGTCAACAGTGCCTTCAACAATTCAGATATTCGCTATGGTGGTGCTCCTGCTATTAAGGTCGATCAGACTTCAGTCATTTTCAGTCTGAATAATTTCTACCTTAATCAAGGTGGGTTGAATATTTCCACTGCCACCCAATTGCCCGGATCCATTGATACGAATGTGTTTGAAGCCAATCGAAATTACGCCATTTACAGCAACACAGTCAATGCGGATCTAATCATGGCAACTAATGTGTTTATCAACAACGTTGGTAATGCCATTCGGATCGTCGGGGCGTATGCCCTTGACCATGCCTTCACCTTCATCTCTGGGGCAGTATATTGGTTGGATTCCTGGAATATCGCGGCTGGGATAAACATATCAATCCCTTCGGATGTCATCATTAAATTGTCTAGTAATGCAACCATGGTTTTCAACGGGAATCTCACTACGCTTGGCACCTCTGAAGCGCCAGTAGTATTCACATCCTCCCTGGATGATGCTTATGGTGGAGACACCAATGGGGATGGGAGTGCCAGCACTCCGGCAGCCAGCAATTACCGATATATCGGTTTGAATAATTCCACAGCTGTTCTCAATCACACAATTATGAGGTATGGCGGATATAACTATACGGGTAGTTATCCAGGTATTTATAACGGTAACCTTCAAGTAACGGGCACTACCAATTTGACCCTTAATGACAGCACGATTGATCATGCCTATTATGGCATCTGGATGGAATCCGGCGTCCAGAGCTTGACGCTCAACAACTCGACTGTATCGGACTGTACTTCATACGGTATATACAGCGAGAGCGATACGGGCAACGCCTATTCATTGAACATCGCCAACTCGACCATTTCCAATAATGGCTCCTATGGCATCCGTATGAGCAATCTGGTACCCGGAAGCTACATCCTGGGATCAAATATCTTCGGAAACATAAATTATGGCGTTTATAACAACACATCCAATCCCCTTTACGCTATTGATGCCCGATACAACTGGTGGGGTTCAGATTCTGGTCCCTCACCATTTGGCAGCGGTGATGCCATCAATGGGCGCAATGTGTGTGACCCCACCTGCCATATGGTCTATGACATAGTTCTTGTCAATCCCTGGCTGGGGTCCGGTGGAGAGGTTATCTACAACTCCTCACCCTCCAGTTACTGGACCTGGTGGACATCAGACCCGGTCAACACAGTTTTTGGCAATTACATCTATCAGTATACCGATCTGAGCATTGCTGCTCTGGGTCCAGATTTCAATTTCCAACGCACCTATAATTCCAGCATGGGCTATACCGGTCCGCTGGGAGTCGATTGGACACACAATTACAATGTTTTAATAACCGAGCCGATGGATTCACAGGTAGTGCTTGTTCAGCGCGAGGATGGTCGCAAAGACCAGTATACGATCCTGACCAACGGAACTTTTATGGCTCCTCCTGGCATTTACGATCAACTGACATCCGATGGGACCACTTACACCCTCACATTAAAAGACCAAACCGTCTATTCCTTTGACACCTCCAATAGACTGGCATCCATTACAGACCCAAATGGGAACAGTTTGGCCCTTGCTTATTCAGGAGATAATCTTACATCCATTACACTTGCCGATGGACGCGTGATCAGTTTCACTTACAACGCCACCAGGTTGAGTTCCATCACAGATCCTCTTGGCAGGTTTATCAACTTTAGTAATACTGGAACCCTCTTGAATTACTCTGTAGATGCCAATCGGGAAACCACCACTTATGCCTATAACGAAGACCAGCGCATGACCAGCATCACGGACGCCAATGGGCATGTCTTTGTTAAAAACGTTTACGATGATCTGGATAGGGTGATCGAGCAGCGTGACGCGGAAAACAACCTGACCACCTTTGCCTACAATCGGGACAACTACCGCACCACTGTGACTGACCCTCGCGGGGTGGCAACCACCTATACCTATGACGCTGCTTTCCGTGCTACCGGTGAGATTGATTCATATGGCAATTCCACATTGGTGCAGTATGACGCCAGCAATAATCGCGTTTCCAGCAAAGATAAGAATGGCAACTTGACCACCTTTACATATGACGCTCGGGGAAATGTCTTAACCGTTACAGATCCACTGGATAATGTCACCACCTACACCTACGATGCTTACAACAATCTCCTCACTGAAACCGATCCACTAACACACACGACAACCTATACGTATGATGCTCACCATAACCTGATCGAGAGAGAGGATGCCTTAACGCATTCATCTACATGGGTTTATAACACGCAAGGCCTGGTGACCAGTTCCACGGATCCCAACACCAATCAGACAACCTACACGTATGACGCCTATGGAAATCCGCTCACCGTGTCGGATGCGTTGAGCCATGTAACCTCCTATACTTATGATCTTGGCAGCCGAAAACTGAGCATGACGGATCCCTTGGGTTGGACGACAACTTACACGTATGACCCCATGAACCGGCTTTTATCCGAAACCAACGAATTGGGTGGGGTGACGACCTATGTCTATGACAACGTAGGCAACCAGATCAGTAAAGAAGATCCGAAACATAACCTAACCCTCTTTACCTACAACACTAAAGATCATCTCGCGAGCATTACTGATGCGGAGGGGTATGTTTCCAGTTACACCTACGACGCGATGAACAACAAGCTCAGCGAAACAGATGGCAATGGGCACACTACGAATTTCGTCTACGATGATCTGAATCGCCTGATTACCAGCACTAATCCACTGGGGCACGCGACCCATTATGCCTATGATCCTGCGGGCAACCAGATCAGCACCACCGATGCGCTAAACAATACTACGACCACGGCGTATGATGCGCTTAACAGACCCACGTCGTTGACAGATCCACTGGGGCACACAACCACAACCACTTATGATGCGGCTGGCAACATCCTCACCATAAAAGATGCCAACAACCATACTACCACCTACGTGTTTACCGACACCAACCAACTGGAGACTGTCACAGATGCCCTGGGTGGGGTTGTCAGTTATGGGTATGATCCGAATGGCAATCGCATCTCCATGACTGATGGCAATTCACATGTTACGACGTATGCCTACAGCGCGCTTAACCAATTGACTGCCAACACCGATCCGCTGGGTCATGCCACAGTGCGCACCTATGATGACGATGGAAACCTGGCAACAATGCTGGATGCCAATGGTCACACAACCGCATATGTCTATGACAAGTTGAATCGACTGACACACATCAATTACGATGATGGAACGTCTGTAATATATACGTACGATGCTGCAGGGAACCGCCTTTCGATGGTCGACAGCCTGGGGACGACGACTTACAGTTACGACAACAATTACAGGCCGCTTTCCATTTCCAGCCCAACAGGAACGACCTCCTACACCTACGATGCAGTCAACCGGCTCACACTAACTACACCTGCTGGCAAAACAACCTACACGTTTGATTTTGCCAATCAAATGATCACTGCAACAGATTGGGAAAACCAGGTAACCACTTATGCTTACGATACAACAGGGAGACTAACAGGAACCACGCATCCTAATGGTCTTGTGACCACTAATAGTTATGACAGCGCTAATCGTCTCAAAACAATCGTAATGAAACAAGGGGCAACAACCCTATCCTCCATTTCTTACACCCTGGATAACGTCGGCAACCGCTTGACCATGCTGGATAGCGATGGCATCACAACCTACACTTATGATGCGCTCAATCGTCTCATCAGTGTGGCTTACCCTAACGGTTCGCCTTCATCGGTCATTTATGCTTACGACTCTATGGGCAACCGTTTGACTATGATTGAGGACGGGGTAACCACCACCTACAGTCATAACGACGCGGATCAATTGACCTCGACTGTAAAGAGCGGCGTAACCACAACCTTCACTTGGGATAATAACGGCAATATGCTGAGCAAGGGCAGCCAGACTTTTAGTTGGGATAGGGCTAATCGCTTGGTTGGGCTGACCAACGGCGCAGTAAACGCCTCTTATCGCTACAACGGGGATGGCGTTCGCCTCGGCAAAACAGTGGATGGTGTCGTGACGGATTATCTGCAAGACCAGGCAGCGGGCTTGCCGATGGTCGTAAGAGAGACAGTTGGAACCGATGTAAATGATTATGTGTATGGGTTAGATCTGATCGCCTCGAAGGCCACAGGCTGGTCCTTCTACCATACTGATGGTTTGGGCAGTACAAGGCTGCTGACGGATACTTCTGGCGTTATAACAGACCGCTATAGCTACGATGCTTTTGGTTCAGAACGCAGCCAGACCGGCACCTCCACCCAACCATTCACTTATACAGGTGAGCAGGTAGACCCAGAAGCGGGTTTGGTGTTTTTAAGATCAAGGTATTATGATCCTGTGATTGGAAGATTTATAAGCAAAGATGATTTTCCAGGTCTTGAAAGAAAGACTCAGACAATTAATCGATTTGTTTATACAAATAACAATCCAACAAACTATGTTGACCCCAAAGGAGAATTTGCTCTACTTGTAGCTTTGGGGGTCGGTGCAGTAGCAGGGGGTGTGAGTGAATTAATCTCACAATCAATTGATAATGCTCTCAATGATAGGCCAATATGTAAATACAATTGGCAGTATGTTGGGTCTGCGGCGGTCGGTGGTGCGGTAGGAACAGTTGTTAGTATGTATGCTGGACCAGTTGCAGGGGGTGCAGTAAGTGGTGCTGTTACCCAAATGGGGAAAAATTGGGGCGATCATGGCAATATTAATTGGTCTGACGTTGGCATGGCGAGTGTAAGTGGCGCTATGAGTGGGGCAGTTTTCGCAGGTTTTAGAGGTGAGTCGTTAATAAAACCCAGTCAAGGGTTGAATACGTTAAAGTTTTATCAGAATTTTTCTACTTCAAATTTGGCTAATAAAGGAATTGCGGGAGGGGTTGGATTTACATTTGATTTGTATATTAAGCATCAGTTGATGTATTTACTTGGTAACAAATTAACCTCCTCTTTACAAAATGAAATAATAAAGGGTGGGTATCAAAGTTTTCAGGAAATATATAACTTTTTAAGAATGGGGACTAGCGGAAATTATTGGGCAAACACAAGTTTAAATGGTGGAGGTGGTGGCAATTGGGGCGGCTTAGGCGGTAGTAGTTGGGGAGGATGGGGGTTGCCACCCAGTCAAGCAGAGAAGTTAGTTAATTCATCTTCTTGGTAACATATCTGAACCCGGGCTTGAAAACCCGGGTTCAATATTTAATAGATAACACACCGTTACTTCAGAAGCTCACGAGTACATTAACTGCGATGTTAGTCCAATAGTTTTCTTTGTTGGTAATGACTAGTCCTTATTGTAAAAGCCAAATCGGCTTACCGTCAAAGAAAAATTTTTTGGAAATTTTCTAATAGGTCAATCCACCGTCAACGTCTTACTCAGGTTGCGGGGGAAGTCGGGGTCGTAACCGCAGGCAACGGACATGGTGTACGAGAGCAGCTGCAGCGGCAACACGCTCAATAGCGAGCTGATCTCCGGGCTGGCTTCCGGCAGCACGATCAGCTCGCTGGCGTTAGCACGCAGGCTGGCATTCTCCTGCCCGATCGCGATCGCGCGCCCTCCGCGGCAGGTGACCTCGTTGATGCCGCTGACGATCACGGGTACATCCTCCGGGCTGACAGCAAACAAGACCGGGAAGCCGTCGGTGATGGCTGAGAGGGGTCCGTGCTTGAATTCGGTGGAGAGCATGCCCTCACAATGGCTGTAGGTGATCTCCTTGAGCTTGAGCGCGCCTTCCAGCGCCATCGGGTAGGTGATGCCGTAGCCCAGGCTGTAGCAGTCCTCCCAGGCGTTCACGCCCTCGGTGATGGCTTGCACCTGCGGCGTGGTGAGGGCGATGGTCTGCTCCATCAATTCGGGGATGGCGTCCAGCGCGCGCGTGTCGCGCCCGGCCAGGCGGTAGGCAAGGTAGAGGAAAGTGACCACCTGGTTGGTGAAGGTCTTGGTGGCCGGCACGCTGATCTCGTAGCCGCAGCACAGCGGCAGCGAGCTGATCGAGGCTTTGGTGAGGGTGGAACCGATCACGTTTGCCAGCCCAAAGCACTGCATGCCCTGTTTTTCGGCGGCATAGAGCGCGTTCAGGACGTCTTTCGTTTCGCCGGACTGGCTGACGAAGAGACCTACATCTTCCGGACCGACAGTGGGCAGGTACTGCGGGATGAACTGCGGGGCAATCACGGGGATGACGGCACGCCCAGCCAAACGGGCAAAATAGACCGCCCCGGCCAGGCAGGCATGGTAGCTGGTGCCGCAGCCGATGAAGTAGAGGTTACGCGCGGCTTTCATTTTGTCCAGCACAGGCTGCACGTCAGGGCTGCCAGCCAGCATATGCAGCACTTCGCGCGCCACCTGGGGCTGCTCGTGGATCTCTTTGAGCATGAAGTGGGCGTAGCCGCCCTTCTGCACGGTGCTCATCGTTTCGGTGATCTCTTCGGGCGCGCGTTCGATCAAGCTGCCGTCCTTGACGGAGTGCAGTTCCACGCGGTCTGCCCAGAGGGTGATGATTTCGCCATCCTGAATGCGGATGATGGTGCGGGTGAGGGGCAGGATGGAGGGCAGGTCGGACGAAACGCAGGTGAAGCCTTCGCCGATGCCCACCACCAGCCCGGAGCCCTTCTTGATGGCGTAGAGCTTATCGTCGTTGACGCGCCCGATGACGTAGGCGTAATCGCCCTGCAGGTCGTCGTTGGCGCGGCGGATGGCTTCGATGAAGTCCAGCCCGCGGTCGACGTAGCGTTCCACCGCGTGCACACAGGATTCGCCGTCGTTCTGCGAGCGAACAACCAGACCTTCGTCCATGAACATCTGGCGAAGCTCGACGTTGTTGACCACGTTGCCGTTATGCGCGCCGACCATGTCGCCATCGGAATCGAGATGCGGCTGCGAGTTCACCTGCGAGGGCGCGCCAAAGGTGGCCCAGCGCAGCTGGGTGATGCCGCGCGTGCCGCTCATTTC
>DIWN01000083.1 GCA_002423495.1 Anaerolineaceae bacterium UBA6105
CATTTTCTATTGAGGCATTACGAAGTGTCAGAGCAAAGTGTCAGAGCAAAGTGTCATAGCAAAGTGATAATGTCCTAAAAGAGCAAAATAGAAATGTCCTAAATTAATATTAGTGATTATGGCTAAAGGGGATTGAAGGTGAAGATCCAGAATATTTTTATGAGTTATGTTGTCAGATGGAGCGCATTAGTCAGCCAAGAATGAAATATGCAAAAAAAACATGCCACCAATAAATGGGTGGCATGCAGAAATAGCTTGACTTAGCTTAATAAGATAAGGCAGGCAAACCCGACTGGTGTCGAATTAAGCTTTTTTGGGCGTGAGCATCATGAACATTGTGCGCCCTTCCATGTTTGGCGGTTGCTCAATTTCACCCACATCCTTCAGCTCCTCAGCGATTTCGCGCAAATCTTCCAGTGCCAATTCGGGGTAGGTGATCTCGCGCCCTCTGAAGCGGATGGTGACGCGCACTTTCATGCCACTTTCCAACCAGCGTCGGGCATCCCGCACCTTAAAACCCTGGTGATGATCACTGGTTTTGGGGCGCAGGCGGATCTCTTTCATTTCGATCTTGGTCTGAGCTTTGCGGGCTTCGCGTTCCTTTTTCTCTTTGTCGTAAAGGAACTTGCTGAAGTTGATGATTTTGACCACTGGCGGATCAGCATTTGGGGCGATCTCAACCAGGTCCAAACCAACTTCGTTGGCGCGGTGAAGAGCAGTCTCGATGGCAACAATGCCGACGTTCTCACCGTTTTCATCCACCAGGCGAACTTTGTCGCTGCGGATGCGTTCATTAATGCGATAATCTTGTTTACTACTAATCTTCTTATTCTCCTTACTTAAGCTGTCAGGGACAGACAAAACCTTACTCGGCGTATTGCTACCTATAATACCATATCCCCTCGACAAGCGTCAATTATTTGCTTTGTTTTTCTGGAATTGTTGGATTCTCCCACAGTTTGGCTTTTGATAATACAATATCTAGCGGAGGAACAATAAACTATGGACTTAAATACGAATTTGGATAAATATGCTGAACTGATCGTTCGGACCGGACTCAATCTGCACCCGGGCGATAACCTTACCATTCGCCTGAGCGAACACTCGCTGCCGCTGGCACGCTTGGTGGCGAAAAAAGCCTATCAGGCTGGCGTGGGCGACATCCAGCTGATGTTCAATGATGACAGCATCACGCTCGACCGCTTCCTGGAAGCTCCCGCGGAAAGCTTTGAAACCTACCCTGAATACCTGGTGGATTTTGCAGAAAAACTATTCCTGGACAACCACCATGTTCTCAGTATGGTTGCGCCTAATCCTGACTTGCTCAAGCCCGCGGACCCTGCCCGAATTGCCCAGTGGCAGAAGGTTGCCGGTATGGCCAGCAAGCGCACCATGAAATACACCATGCAAAACAAGGTGAAGTGGTGTGTTGTGGCTGCTGCCTGCCCGGCCTGGGCTGAAGCAGCCTTCCCGGGGATGCCAGAAGAAGAAGCCATGCAGAAACTATGGGAAAACATTTTCATGGCGACCCGCATCGACCAGGAAGATCCTGTTGCCGCCTGGGAAGAGCACGACAACAAGCTTAAAGCCCATCGTAAGTTCCTGAACGAGGCACGCTTCGACCGTGTGCACTATGAGGGTCCGGGCACTGACCTGATGGTGGGACTGGTGAAGAATCACATCTGGGAAGGCGGCTCAGGCTTTAGTGAAGCAGGCGACCGTTTCTTCGCCAACATTCCGACCGAAGAAGTCTTCAGCATGCCCGACGCGGACCGGGTGGACGGCACCCTGCGCGCCACCATGCCACTCTCCGTGCGTGGACAGCTGGTGGATGACTTCCATTTCACTTTCAAGGATGGCAAAGTGGTGGATTATGATGCCGGCGTTGGCAAGCAGATCCTGGATGATCTGCTCAAAACTGACGAAGGCGCTACCCATCTGGGCGAGATCGCCCTGGTGGCGGATAATTCCCCCATCAGCAACACCGGTATTCTCTTCAAGAATACCTTGTTTGATGAGAATGCTTCCTGCCACTTTGCCCTGGGCGCGGCCTACAGCGAAAACCTTGAAGGCGCGGCTGAACGCAGTGAAGAAGAAAACCGCAAGCTTGGCATGAACGACTCGGTCATCCATGTGGACTTCATGGTCGGCAGCAAAGACGTGACAGTCACAGGTATCAAAGCAGACGGAACGGAGATCGTTCTGCTGCAAGACGGCGAGTGGATGATTTAGATTCCGAAGCAAAGAAACTACGACATCAATTTTTCAACTTGTTCTGAAGTAGAGGCGACGCATGCGTCGCCTCTACTACTATCCTCGTAATGCGGGTCAATAACCCCCAAAGTTTAAGAATAAGTCCCCGTTTGATCGACGGGGACTTATGTTACCAAAAAAGGTCACTCTTTTTCGTAGGGCTCGCCTTCGGCGGCAGGGGCTTGCCCCTTGCCAATAAAGCCAGCCAGGACGATCATGGTGATCAGATAAGGCGCCATCGCCATGAACTGCGGCGGGATCGCGCTGCCCAAAAGCGACAGCTTCGAACCAATCGCGTCGGCAAAGCCAAACAGCATGCCAGCCCCGATCGCGCCGATGGGCATCCAGTTGCCAAAAATCATGGCTGCCAGACCAATAAAGCCTTTGCCAGCTGTCATTCCTTCGTCAAATCTGCCAACCGAACCGAGTGTGAAGAAGGCACCGGCGATGCCAGCCACCAAGCCGCTCAAAATAACGCCCATGTAGCGGGTTCGAATGACGTTGATCCCCAGGGTATCTGCCGCTTTGGGGTGCTCACCCACCGAGCGAAGGCGGAGCCCCCAGCGCGTCTGGAAGAGCGCAAGTTGCAGCACGATCAGGATGACAAACATCAGGTAGACGAAGATATTCTGGTTGAAAAGGATGGGACCAATCAGCGGAATGTCTGCCAGCCCGGGCAGCGGAACGCGCGTGAACATCTTGGGGTTATTGAGACCCTGGATATGCTGCAGAAATTTTTGGGAAATAAAAGCCGTCATTCCAGCTGAGAAGATGTTGATCACGGTACCGGAAATGACTTGATTGATCTTATATTTGATTGATAGCACGCCCAGGATCAGGGCCAGCAGAATTGAGGACAGGATGCCTCCAAGTAATCCCAACCAAGGGCTTTTTGTGACGCTGCTGACGATTGCCGCAACCATGGAAGCCATCAGCATCATGCCTTCGATTGAAATATTGACGATACCGGAACGTTCCGCCAGGATGCCGGAAAAAGCGCCCAGCGTAATTGGCACGGCCAGCAGAACAGCGCTGGAGAGCATCCCAGCCAGGTTGAGCTGTTTACCGGCGGCTTGCCAGACAAGAAACCCGAAAGTCACACAAAGTGCAGAGATACCAACCATCAGGTTAGTCCATTTGCCGAAGCCTTTGATTACCTGGTATAGACCAATCAGCAAGGACATTACCCCAAGGATTATCAGGGTGATTTTTGAAGGCAGGATCCAGTCCGCCATGATGCCCTGATCGATTCCGCCGGGTGTCATCACAAATTTTGTGAGGGCATCACCAGCTGTTTTTGCCGCAAAAGCAAAGTAAATCAGCAGTCCGATCAGGATTTCCACAACCCCGATGGTGATCTTTCGGGTGGAAGACATCTCTACAACACGTTTGTGTTCAATAACGCGGGAATTTGTTGTCATGATTGACCTCCCCAACCACTCAGGAAGATCTGATCTTCTTCCTGTTTTGGTTTTCGCAGGTGATAGATGGAGCGAATAATAGCCGGAGCGGCTACGAACATCAGAATGATCGCCTGGACGACATCCACGATATCAATCGGGATGGACGAAACCACCATCATGCGCGTGGCTCCGTTGCGCAGCGTGCCGAACAAAATTGAGGAGAGCACAACTCCCAAGGGGTGGGTGTTGCCAATCAATGCCAGCGCGATGCTGTCGAAACCATAACCAGAGGAGAGACCCAGCGCCATACTGCGGTTAACCGCCAGGATCTGGACCGCGCCTGCCATGCCCGCCAGGGCCCCGGAGAGGGACATGGCCAGGATGATCGACTTGGTTGTGCTTAAGCCGGCGTAGCGTGCCGCGCGCGGGTTGGTGCCCACTGTGCGCAGGTTCAAGCCCCAGGTGGTCTTAAACAAGAGCCACCAGATCACATAAGCCACCGCCAGTGCCATGAAAAATCCCAGGTGGAAGCGGATTGGTGATGGGAAAAACTGCGGGATCTCAGCTGTTTCCTGGATGATCGGGCTGATGGGCATGCCGCCCGAGCCGGGGCGTGTCATCGGACCGGAAAGCAGCCACTCTGTGAGACGGAAAGCGATCCAGTTCATCATGATGGTATTGATCACTTCGTGACCCCCGGTTTTGGCTTTCAGTAAGCCAGGCACAAAGCCCCAAAGCGCACCTCCCAGGGCGCCTGCCAGAAAAGCCAGCGGCATGTGGATCCAGGCGGGTAAGCCTGTGATCGAGTAGCCCACAAAGGTCGCGCAGGCTGCGCCAATGAAGAGCTGACCTTCCACGCCGATGTTGAACAGGCCGGATCTGAAGCCCAGCGCTACTGCCAGCCCCGCAAAAATATACGGAGTCGATTGCACCAGGCTCTCAAGGAAAGGATTGAAAGCCTGCCGGAGTTCCTTGGCATCATCTCCCCCAACCGCATTGATCATGCGCACCGGGTCGCCAATTGCGCCAGTGAAGAGCGCCTTGTAAGCCGTGCCAATTTCAGTAAAAGCCGTTGAAAAACCTTTTCCGATTGACTCGCCAAAAGCAGCGTAAACCGACTGGCTTGTGATCGCGATCAGCAAAGCCCCGATGATCAAACCGGTTACGATCGCCAGCAGTGGAATGGCGGCTTTGCCCAAAAAAGGCTTCCTGACGTGTTCAGTAGTTGCCGGATCCTGATTTATTTCTTTGAGGATCTCTTGCCCTAGATCTTTCTTTTCTTCGCTCATGTTATAGCCATCCAGACAATCTAAAAGGTCGCTTCCACAACCGCGGTCTCATCGAACTGTACCGGCTCTTCCGGCACCACCCCTGCCATCAGCAAACCGATATACTCTTTCGTGATGCCCTTGTTAGGCACAACCGCGATGACTTCCCCCCGGTACATCACCGCGATCCGATCAGACAGCTCCATGATTTCATCCAGCTCTGGTGAAACCAGCAAAACGCCGCAGCCCTCATCGCGCTTTTGCACGATGCGTTTGTGGATGTACTCAATTGAGCCAACATCGAGGCCGCGGGTTGGCTGCGAAGCCACCAGGAACTTGATCGGGCGTGAAAGCTCACGCGCGATGATCACTTTCTGCTGATTGCCACCGGAGAGAGAACCCACCGAGGTGAAAGCATTGGGCGTGCGGATATCGAAGTCCTCAATCAGTTTTTCCGCGTTTTTCAGGATGACGGGATATTGCAGAATGACACCCTTCGCGTAAGGTTGCTTGTAGTAAGTGCACAGCACCAGGTTTTCCGCTACCGGGAAGGGCAAAACCAAGCCATCCGCCTGGCGGTCTTCCGGCACATGTGCTGAGCCCAATTCCGTGATTTGTCTTGGGGAGAATTTGGTCACATCCTCACCCAAAAGCGAAATCTTGCCGGACAGAGATTTTTGCAGACCGGTGATCGCGTTGACCAGTTCGGTTTGACCGTTTCCCTGCACACCAGCAATGCCGACAATCTCACCCGAGTAAACTTCAAGGGAAACATCATCCACAACAATATTCTGGAATTTGTCTACTACCGTCAGGTTTTCGACAGAACAAACCAATTCTCCGGGAGTACTTTCAGTCCTGTCGACTTCGAGGTCCACCGCTCGGCCGACCATCATGGCTGCCAGAGATTGCTTGTCAGCCTGGGCAGGCGTTGTTTCGCCCACCATCGCCCCGCGCCGGATCACCATGACGCGATCGGCGATATCCATCACTTCGCGCAGCTTATGGGTGATGAAAATGATCGACTTGCCTTGATCCACCAGCGAACGCATGATTTTGAATAATTCGTCAGCTTCCTGGGGGGTCAAAACGGCTGTTGGCTCGTCAAAAATGAGGATCTCCGCCTCACGGTAGAGCAACTTGATGATCTCAACCCGCTGCTGCACGCCTACAGGCAGATCCCGGATGTAGTCATCAGGATTTACTGCAAGGTTGTAGTGGTTGGAGATCTCCAGGATGCGGTCAGCGGCTTTCTTGCGGTCTAAAAACCCGGCTTGCTTAACCGCTTCATTGCCCAGCATCACGTTTTCGGTCACCGTGAAGACCGGGATAAGCATAAAGTGCTGGTGCACCATGCCGATGCCCTGGTTGATCGCGTCGGTGGGGGAGTTGATCATCACCTTCTCGCCGTTCACCAGGATTTCCCCTTCATCCGGCTGGTAAAGGCCGTAGAGAATGTTCATCAGGGTTGATTTGCCAGCGCCATTTTCCCCCAGTAAGGCTAAAATTTCACCTTTATTGAGGAAGAGATCGATATGGTCGTTGGCCAAAACCCCTGGGAACCGCTTGGTAATCCCTTTTAATTCAAGAATTGGGGTCATAGTTGGTACCGTTCCGTTCTCTATAATTTTTTCAATCTTACCACAGGCTTAAACAAAATAAGGCTGGAAAAATTCCAGCCTTATTCTTAGTTAGAACGACTTAGTCGAGTGTGATCGTTCCGGCGATGATGTCAGCTTTGAGTTGTTCAATCTCAGCTGCAAGTTCAGCAGAAACCATGCTCTCGAGGTCATGGAATGGGGCGATAGCAACGCCGTTATTAGCGAGTGTACCGACCACATCACCACCCATGAAGGTGCCGTCGAGTACAGACTGGATGACCTGCATGGTGGTGGCATCCATCAGTTTCATGACGGAAGTCAGGGTGATACCGGCATATTCGGGGCTGGTAAGCGCCCAGTCAGAGTCAACGCCAATCAGGTATGCGTTGCCGCGTTCCATGATGGCGGCAGCGGCACCCAAACCAACGGGTCCGGCGACAGGCATGATGATGTCAGCGCCTTCGTCCATGAGGGACTTGG
>DIWN01000021.1 GCA_002423495.1 Anaerolineaceae bacterium UBA6105
GTCTGCGCAATCGTAGGATTTGAACCATCAATGTAAAATTGAATTACTCCTGTGCCGCCAGTGGTAATCTCGCGCCCAAAGCCTTCAGGGATATACAAGCCAGCTTTGATTGTTCCTGCATCCAGCATTTCCAATATTTGATCTTCACTTTGAGCTGAATGTGTAACCATAAAAAAACCACTGACTGTAAATTTGTCAACCAATAATCGGCTCGCATCTGTCTTTGATAAATCAGCAACTGCCAAAGGAATATCCTCCACATCATTGGCAACCGCATATCCTAGCAAGACCAGCATCATGACCGGGAAGACGATCACCAGCGCAAGGGTACGCGGATCACGAATAATATGCAGCCATTCTTTCCTTACAATCGTTGCCATTCGGCGAAAACCTTGTTTCATATGAACCTCCTTAATCCTTATCTGCCCGTATTTGCTGGCGATTTTCCTGATCTACAAGCGAAACGAAGATATCTTCCAGCGATGGCAGGACGCGTTCGATTCGTTCCACAATAATGCCGCTGGATTGCAACGTTTGCTCCAACTCAGCTTTTTGTTTTTCAGATGCGACCTGGACATGAAGCAACACGCCGTGCGCCGCCACATCCAGGACGAAAGGTAAATCTTTTAAAACCAACTCTGCATGGCTGGGTTCCTGACAATCCACTTCGAAGAGGACTCCAATCGCGCCTTCTCTTAGCGAATCAGGGTCACTCAACGCAATCAGGCGGGAACGATACATCATTCCAATCACGTTGCAAAATTCGGCTTCATCCATGTAGTGCGTGGTCGCCAGGACGCTGACACCCTGGCCTGCCAGTTGGTAGATCATCTCCCAAAACTCTCGACGCGAAACCGGATCCACCCCCGCCGTTGGTTCATCCAGAAAAAGCATGGGCGGTTCATGAACAATAGCGCAGGCCAGCGCCAATCGCTGCCGCCATGCGCCTGAAAGACCACTGCTCAGCTGCTTTTCATGTCCCCGTAAACCCGCCATCTCGATCAATTCAGCGAGGCGAGGTTTGAGTTTTTCACGAGGCACGCCGTACAAGTTGGCGTAAAAATCAAGGTTTTCATAAACCGTCAAATCATCATACAGAGAAAATTTCTGCGACATATAACCAATGCGTTGTTTGATTTCCTCGGAATGTTTCGCTACATCGTAACCCATTACATGGGCTTCACCAGCAGTGGGTTCTAGAATTCCGCAAAGCATGCGGATGGTAGTGGTTTTTCCAGCTCCGTTTGGTCCCAGCAATCCAAAAATCTCACCTTTGGGAATTTCAAAGCTGACCTGGTTGACGGCAGTAAAATCACCGAATTTTTTTGTTAATTGGATTGCCTCTATTGCTTTTTCGTTGCTCATCCCTGTGCCTCCTGCTTTTCAACCAGGTGGATAAAGACATCTTCC
Source organism: Anaerolineaceae bacterium UBA6105 (assembly GCA_002423495.1). Classification (GTDB taxonomy): domain Bacteria; phylum Chloroflexota; class Anaerolineae; order Anaerolineales; family Anaerolineaceae; genus Mesolinea. The sequence goes on from DIWN01000021.1 coordinate 1,411, forward strand.
ATCACAATCCGCGCTTCTCGCAGGATACTGATGTTCGCCCCTTCCCTTTTCAAGGATTCTTCAAGATTTGGCAAAACTTGGCTTGAATCCGAAACCGATAGGCGTAAACGGTCGCCTACAGCGCGCCAGCTCAATACGCCCTCCGTCTGGTCCGCAACCTCGCGAAGGATACGCCGCGGACGGGCTTTTACTTCGACAATGCGAAAAGGCATTTGTTTTTCCAATTCATTTGGCGAACCGGTGATGAGTATTCGTCCCCTGTATAAGATGCTGACCGTTTTGCAGCGCTCAGCTTCATCCATATACGGTGTGCTGACCAATACGGTCACGCCCTGGTGGATAACCTTTGTCAGTAGCTGCCATAACTCGCGCCTGGAAACCGGGTCTACGCCTGTGGTAGGCTCATCCAACAATAGGATTTCTGGTTCGTGGATCAGCGCGCACGCCAGTGCCAATTTCTTGCGCATTCCGCCGGAGAGATTTTCACTTCGTCGTTTGGTGAAATCTGTTAAACGAGCAAAATCCAACAGTTCATCAATGCGAGTTTTTTGTCTCTTGCGTGGTACACCATTGATGTCTGCAAAGAAGCGCAAGTTTTCCATTACACTTAAATCCGGGTATAAACTGAAGGCTTGTGGCATATAACCCAGACGAGCGCGGATTTTTTCAGGCTGCTTGCTTACGTTAAGTTCTGCTAAATGAGCAGAACCCGAGGTGGGTTCCATTACAGTTGCAAGAATGCGCAATAGCGTGGTTTTGCCTGCCCCGTCAGGACCGACCAGACCGTACAACTCTCCTGGTTTAACAATCAAATCAACCCCTACCAAGGCGGGCTCTGCCTCTTTTGTTTTTGAGTAATATTTCGTGAGCTGTTGTGTTTTTATAACTTCTTCCATCTTGTCTCCTGATGTGCCTTTTTGGTGGAGCGTTTACTCGATTTTTAATGGAGCAATTACTTTAGAGAGCATGTTCCCCAGGCTATCGCGTGCTTCCTTGTCCATGTGATCGAGAAGGATTTCGTAGTTACGAATTTTCTTGAGTACATTATCGGTTAATTCAACGGCATTACTTTCTCCTGACGCAAGCCCTAGCATAAATCCGGGAAGCAAGTTTAAGCCGCTGGCATTTTTTTTCTCAATGAGGGCGAGAATCACTGAAGCGTAATAATCCATCATACGATGCCGTCCCAGGAGGCGTATTCGTGTAACGAGATCGCTTATTAAATTTGTACAATAGAGTACATCGTCAAGACCTGCATCCATTTGAAGGAGAATGTCTTCTGCCAGTTTTGCATCTTCAAATTCCCCTGCTGCAATTTTTGAAACGATCCTTTCCTTTGATTCTTCCAGCGATAGGATCTCATCTCCAGCCAGCTTCTTAAAGGTCTCTTTAGCCTTTTGGGTGGGTTGAAACAATACGGAAGCCCGTCCGGGACCTTCACCCCGTGTTTCATATACTGATTCAACATACCCCTTTTCTTCCAGTAAGCGAAGCATATCGTAAGCAGTATATTTACTGAGGTTTAATTGCTCTGCTACCGTTGTATNNTCCTGAAATCATATACGACAAAAACATATCTGTCAAGCTAAAAATGCAAACAGGGAGATAGGATGGCCATTGGCATTTTTGAAGTTCTCCGCTGCTGCGCTGGTTATCATTGGCGGACGGCTATCACTCGGCATTGTCATGTTCTGTCTACCCATGAACGCTTGATTGCGAACAGACCTGTTGACAAAATGGGAGCTGTCGGACCAGAGCCATTTTCACGATCTGATCGAGCAAATGGTCGCGGAATTTGGCACCGCATTTGCGGAGGTTACCCTGGCAGAGCATGAAGATCATGGCACTATCAAGATTAAGTCACCAGTGCGAGTCTTACTCAATGGAATGGCGTTAGAATCCCTTGAGGGGGGGAATCCTCCCCTCAAGGATAGCGACGAGGTGGCTTTCCTGATGATGTCTGCTGGCGGCTAGATACCTGAAGATATTCGGGTCTAGATAAAGGCAGTCAGCATCTCCCAATCGGAATTGGGAATTTCAGCCAGGTGTCCACAGAATAAGATGCTGGCAATCACCGCCAGGGTGGAGATCATGCGCAAGGTGCCAAAGACCTTGCTGCGCTCCTTATGCGGGAACATATTGGTAAGCTTGGAGTTCATCGGTGTACCGAGAGCGACCAGCCCGATGGCAGCAACCACCAGCAGCATTTCGTAACAGGCGGAAAAGCAGATCAGAAGCGTCCACAATACCGGTGAATGCCAGCGTCACCTCGTTGCGCCAGCACCCTTTTACAGGCGCGGCTTCGGATACGGGAAGCGGTTCGGAAGAGGCAGACATGGAAACTCCTTTGGATGAAAATGGTTTCGTTTTATTTTTCCAGTTGTCGAATGAACCGCGCGACTCGCTGATTCAGCAAATCCAGGATATTTGGCTCCATCACCCGGTCATTGCGCGATTGAATCGCCAGAACGGGTATTTTTGATCTGGGGCAAGGCTTCCTG
>DIWN01000023.1:0-7001 GCA_002423495.1 Anaerolineaceae bacterium UBA6105
TTTCCACGGTGAAAGGTCCGCTGACGCGCACGCGTTTGTTATCTTCATACGGCTGGTCATAGAGCAGCTCGGTATCCGCCCGCCGCGCGATGGAAGCATCGATCTCCTGCTGGCGCTGGCGACGCAGCGACCACCATTCTTCCACCAGCTTCCAGGCTGCAGAGCCAGGTGTGATTCCCGCTGTTTTTAATGCTTTTTCGGTTTCGGTGCGCTCTTTGTCACTCTGGTACGATGAGGGCAGGCGGGGAATTTCCCATTCCTGCCAGTTCTTCGCAGCAACCCGGTTGATCTTTTCCCGCAGCGCTTCCAGTTGCGGCTGCCATTTCTCATGAATTACATCGATTTCTTCGTTGTTGGCGATGGATTTGAGCGTGATGTGCGGCACGCGCTTATACACAAAGCCTTTTTTGATATCCCCGGTCGTGGGCAGCAGGGGCGAGGGCGGAAGCTGCGCGTTGAGTTCAGCCTCTTTGAGCAGGCCTTCCGGAGAATCACTCAGCAGGTAATAGGGGTAGCGCCCGGCCATGAGACGGGTGCGCGCCAGGGCGATCGCCACGCGCGAAGTGTCAATGGTGATCCAGCGGCGCCCCCACTGCTCGGCCACGTAAGCAGTGGTGCCGCTGCCGCAGGTGGGGTCGAGCACCAGGTCACCCGGGTCGGTGGTCATTAAAATACATCTTTCAACAACAAAATTTGATGTTTCCACAACATAACTTCTTTGCATCGGTCCAGAAGTATCAGTCCAAATATTTTTTATTTCTTCTACTGGAAAATCATTGTAATATCTTATGTAGCCCAAGGTGGAACCAGCAGAACTTATTCTGTTAGCAATGGCTAATCTTTCCATTCCGTCCAAAGTGGTTTTCCACGTATTATTTTGACCAGGATGGAAATTTTTATTTAAATAATTAAACACAAATCCTGATGAACCTTGAGATTTTAAGTTGTCAATCCTAAATATCCTTGTTTCAAAAGGAACTGAAGAAGGGTTTTGTAATTCGTCTTCAGTCATTAACCTTCGATTACCATCTGGGAATTCAATTTTATTATAAACGGTAAAATCTTCACTGCCGAAAGGCTTAACTCTAAAAAAAGGCCTATATTTTACATGATCAATATTTTTAGCATACCAAATAAGATAGTCGTTCTGCCTGGATAATATATTTGTCCTAAATCCACTTGTAGTAATAAAACTTATTTCTCTGCAAAAATTTCCACTTCCAAACACCTCATCCATCAGGCAGCGTACCAGGTGAACATTTTCATCTCCGATTTGTACGAACACACTGCCACTCTCAGTTAGCAGCTCTCTGGCCACGGTCAGGCGGTCGCGCAGGTAGGAAAGGTATGAATGAATGCCAAGTTCCCAGGTATCACGAAAGGCTTTAATCTGCTCCGGCTGGCGGGTGAGGTCTTCCTCTTTCCCGTCCTTCACGTCGCGTTTGCGCGTGCTCACCTGCCAGTTCGAGCCAAACTTGATTCCATAGGGCGGGTCCATGTAAATCATCTGCACCTTGCCCTTGAGAGCTTCTTTTTCGGCTAACGACGTCATCACCAGCAGGCTGTCACCCAGGATCATGCGATTGGACCAGTTCTGTTCGTGGTGGTAAAAATCGACCAGGTCCTCAAAGGAAATATTATTAAAGTCGTTAAAGAGGGCAGGCTGCTGGTCGGTTTCGTTCTCTGCCTGCGCCTGCTGGCGCACGTTTTCAATAATGGCTTGCGGCGAAATTTTCTCCTGGATGTAGATGGGCACGGCGGGCACTTCCAGCGGGTGCTGATCCTGCTCGTCTTTGCCCTTCCAGACAAGCTGCGGGTCGAGCGAAGGGTCGCGCGGGTAGAGAATGGTCTTGGGCGCTTTTTCCTCATCCGCAACGAAATCGCGCAGTTCCTCGGTGGGGATGTTGGCACGTTTGTCGGCGTGGCGGGTGGCGGTGATGGGGGTGGTTGAGGTTTTCTTGGGTGGCATGGCAACTCCTGATCAGTAAATGGTTACTGGAACCATATTGTAATTATCAAGTAAAGTGCTATAATCATATTAGCTCATCTACCATGTGTAGAAGGAGTAACGACGACCGTCTGGCTGAACGCTAGGCGGCGTTAGCTTTAATATAAGCTTCATATTCTTCAATCAGTTTCCTTTTGTGATGTGGCCAGGTTATGGGATATGCGGACCAGAACAAGTCATACCCTTGCCTTCTGGCAATTACCACAAGATAATCAGCCGAATCCAGTAAAATACATGCTCTTTTTTCATGATCCCTGAGATTTTCCCAGATTTTGATATCCGGATCGTTGCAGTTTTCTATAACAGGACGAGGCCACTTGATTCGTTCACAGCGTCTCAAATCTGGTGTCCGATCATCTTCGCTTTTTCCTTCTGAGATTATATGCCAGAAAGTAGCCTCTTTCCCTAAATACATTGGATGCTTTTTCAATGCCAATTTTCGACCTTGAAATTTCGGCTGATCGTCAACAAAATCTTTGGTAAAAAAGTTGTAGATAACTTCAAGATATCTGTCCCAGTTTCCGTCATACTCATCAAAAAGAACCAAATCTGGCAACCATGTCACGTTTGTGGTCATGAGATCCTCATTCATTATGATGCATGCCAATAGAACAAATTAACTTTGTCTTCTCTATACAATGTGCTTTGTGTAAGACGATATCCCGATCTATCTCTAAATCTCTGAACAATCGAACTCTTTGCATGGCTGGTATCCAAACCTCGATTTGCATAGGAGATTGCCCCAATTAAGAGGTCTGTTAATTGCAACAACTCAATTTCATGTGAGCGAACAGTTTGAAGTCTTTCAATAATTGATCGAGAAAAATCATATCGGTTATTGCATAGGACATCATGCAATTTCGCCGCTTTTTGTGCGCTTTTTGTGTCTTTAATATCGATATAGATGCGGTAAGTCGCATTGGGACTGATGATAATTTTTAGCATATCAAAATACATTTTGTAATAAAAATCATCATGGCTCTGATTGAATTCAGCATGCCGTAGCTTCGCTTTATCAGGAACAATCAATGCTCGAAAGTGCAGATCGCTATTATCAAAGAAATAGTCAATTAAATCCAAATAGAAATGGAGTTTTGCAGGTGATACTTTTGTCCATTTGATTTCAAAATTTTGCTTGAGTGAATGTTGTCTTTTGATTTCGCGGATGCGGATTGCAATTTCTTTGGATTTGTCTAACGGGCACCAAATTGCACCAAGGACCATCACATCCTGCTGATCTTTTTCCAAATGACAGCTTTCATCGCAATAAATGTTATAGATCTGCATTCATCACTCCCTTAAATAACTTTCCCGCACTATCCACAATTTCACTGCTGACAAACGTCAAAATGCTGTTCTTCACATTCCACGGATCAGTCACTTCCAGGAATGCCCATTGTCCGAATCCACCATGATTGTTGACCGCCGGCACCCATAAGTTGCAGGCTGTGGCGGTTTTGGCAGCTTTTTCTTTCTTCTCGCGCCCGCTCACTTCGATGATGAGATTCAAGGGTTCACCGCTAGTTTTGATGCGGACGATGAAATCCGGTTCGAAATCGTGCTCTTCGCCGTTGAGGGTGTAGGGTATGTAGAAGCCCAGGTTCTGGTTTTTCACATAGCACAGCACTTCGGGCATCTCTTCCAGCGATTGTGCCACTTTTTGTTCCCAGGTGCCGGTGTCGGCGACCACATGCGAAACGTGGCATTTAGCCGGGTCGGTGGTCCAAGTGGGCAGCACGGTATCGAAATCTACATAGCGAGTGGAGCCGATGGGGTCATACGGGCGCAAGATGGGGCGCAGCAGTTTTCGTTCCGAATGGGTCGCGGCGATGGAGCGATAAATGTGCTCTGCGGCTTCGTGCGCCAGTTCGGTCAGCAAGAGCATTTGCGGGAATGTATTGTCTTTGCAGGTCACACAGGTTTGCCGCCACTGCCGGGCGATCTTGAGCAGCTGCGGGAACAGCCAGGGGCGAGCATTACCATCATCGTCGCGAAAAAATTTATCCAACACCAGACTTGCCAGGAAGAAATCAATCTCCTGTTCACGACGTTCTTTTAACCCATACAGGGTGTGCATTTTACTCTCACCCAAAATGGAAGCCATCTCGGTTCTGGTGGGCAGGCTCTGGGTGGAGAGCACCATGGCTGCCTCTTTGCCAAATGCTGCAGAGAGCTGCTCGGATTGAACATCATAACGGTAACCAGTCACGTGCGGGAAGGTGATCTCGCATGTCTGGCGGTTTTCTAGCGCGCGCACGTGGGTGACGCGCGCCGGCGGTTTGGGTTCCGGGTTGGAGCCCGAACAGGGGATGAAGGAGAACGGCACACCATACACTTCAGCATATTCTGGTTCGTAAGCGTCAAATTCAGCCGAATGTCCGTTGAGTTCCAGCCGTTGGCGGCTGACTGCGTGGTTCATGCGGCGCAGACCACGCCCGACCACCTGCTCACACAACAACTGCGTGCCAAAGGCGCGCACGCCGAGGATATGGGTGACAGTAGAGGCGTCCCAGCCTTCCGTGAGCATGGACACCGAAACGACGCATTTCACCTGCTCGCCCAGCCGACCGGATTTTCCAACCGTGTTCATCACTTCGCGCAGTAAATCCTCATCCGTGAGCGATTCCACATCCCGCCCTGGGAAGCGGATCTTATACTCTTCTTTGAAACGCTCAATTTCAGTGGCGGCGATTTTTTTGAATTCATCGCTCAATGCCTCGCCAGATTCAAGCTGCTCGCTGTCTACCAGGATGGTATTGGGTCTGGGCAGCCATGTGGCGCCATTCACATTGGTTAGCAGAGGCAGTTTGCCGGGTACGAGCACGGTCGTCCCATCCGGAAGGTTTTTTTGCCACCCGGCGATATAGTTGTAAACCATACGAGAAACATTGGTGTTGTTGCACACCACAATGAAAACCGGCGGCGTCAAGCCTTTTGAAAGCGCATCTGCATCCTGAGACCATAGAGCATAATAGCGGGCATAGTTGGCATATAAACTTTGTAGCGCCCCTTCCAGTTCCACCGGCAATTTAGGCTCATCTTCCACCGCTTCGGTCTTGCGTCCCTTTTTGGGCAGATGTTCGCGAATGCGCGGCCAGATATCCCGGTAGGTTGGCAATTCCCCGGTCATCGAATCATCCGAAATTGGCACTCGCGGCACCTTTACAATGCCGGATTCGATGGCGTCGATGAGTGAGAAATCGGAGACGACCCAGGGGAAGAGTGTCCCTTCCGGATAGCCTGATCCGCGCAAGAAAAAGGGAGTGGCTGAAAGATCATAGACGGCCTTGATGCCGATCTTATTTTTGACCGCCTCGAGCCCGGAAATCCAGATGCGCGCCTGTTCTTCGCGTTTTTCGGCTTCGCGGCGCTCGTCGCCGGTCAGTTTTTCACCACCGTCTTCGGGTTTGTGGCGGTAACAGTGGTGGGCTTCGTCATTGATCACGATGATATTGTGCTTGTTGCCCAGCTCACGGCAGACGCGGCGCACCATCTGATCGGGCGTTTCGGTGAAGGGACTGTCTTCACCCTGTGTCAGGATTTCTTTGGTTAATTTGCCGGCGGAGATGCGCTCATGCAGCATGAAGGCATGAAAATTGGTGATCACCATTTTGGCTTTTCCTAGCTCGGGCAGCAGATCCACTGGAACCAGGTCATGCTGACGGTAATAGTTATTGGGGTCGGAGGGCAGGAGCACCCGCAACCGGTCGCGAATAGTAATGCCGGGAGTGACGATGAGGAACGCATCCGAGAAGCGCGCATCCTGCGGGTTGGCGAGCTTATTCAGCGTCTGCCAGGCAATCAACATAGCAATCACCAGGGTTTTACCGCTGCCGGTGGCCATTTTGAAAGCGATGCGGTAGAGTAAAGAATTTGCTGCCTGGTTGGCTTCTCTCAGGCTAGTTTCGATCCAGGCATCGCCATACTTTCCGGCCACTTCTGTAATGTAGATTGCCGTTTCCAGCGCCTCGACCTGGCAAAAAAACAATTTGTGTTCGCGTTGCGGGTTTGTCCAATACTCCAACAGCCGACGAGAAATATTGGTTACGCCCTGATATTTCCCCTGGCGCCAGATGGTAACCCTTTCACGGACGCGATTAATGAATTTATTCTCTTCAATGCGGTCTGCAGTCCACTCCGTATCGAAAGAAAATTGTTTTGTGTTCTTCTTGCGTGGTTGCGGGATGGGCACAAAATAAGAGCTAATACGGCGAGCTTCGATGATCTCGTCGGTGATACCGTCTTCAGAAAATTTAAAATGGCGCTGCGGTTCTTCAAATGGTGAATTAATGACCGGATTTTCGATGACAACCTGTTTCATGGATTATAAGACCCCTTGAAATGATTCCCTCTGGTAAAAGAATGAAAACCTGCGAGGTTATAAAATTTGATATTTTAATTATAGTACAGTACAAAAAACCATTTCAAACGGGTTGAGTAATGCAACCTCACTTCGGGAATCGATCAGCATATGGTGAGATCCCTCGCTACGCTTGGGATGACATATGAATCAGGTTAGTGGATGCCCTATTGTGGGCTGGTTAGTGTTGCTTATGGTGAGATCCCTCGCGGTGCGGGATGACAAGAAGAGAAATTCGATAAATTAATTTTGATCTCAAGATCGAGATTGGCGGCGGATTTCCAAATCCGCCCTACGGCTCTCGGGATGACGTATTCATCAGGGTAGTGGACGCCCCCTCCAATTTCCTCCAAGTATAGGGGAGGTTTTATTGCACGGTTTGTTTGGCGACGATGAGGGCTTGCTTTTCCTCTTCCGTCAAAAATGCCACCGCCAGCGCGTTGTGCTGCGCCTGGCGCACCTGCTCCATGTTCAAGCCCACTTTCGTCACTGCCATTTCGTATTCGTAAGCAATGTCAATGGCGCTGATGCCGGGATCATCAGTGTTGATGGTGGCGGGGATGCCGTGCTCGAGGAAGGTCTTGAGCGGGTGCGAGGCGTAATCGGGCACGGTGCTGGTCTGCACGTTGCTGG
>DIWN01000023.1:7084-7256 GCA_002423495.1 Anaerolineaceae bacterium UBA6105
GGGACGGCATGCCAGCCAACCTCACGCGCTTTCTTGAAATGCTCCACGAACAGCTCACCGGGGAAGTGCAGTTCATCCCCTGCCAGGTCGAGCGCGATGATATTGTCTTTATGGGTCAGCAAGGCGTTCAGTTCCCGCCAGCAACCTTCCACACCGTAGGTGCGGCTGATGA
>DIWN01000035.1 GCA_002423495.1 Anaerolineaceae bacterium UBA6105
ATGCTTTTTGGGTGTAACAGCCCAACCTGGCTGTTTTTAAAGCATGTTTTCAATCACGATTCATTAGAATGAATGATATATTAAATGGTGAAATTTATCTGTGTGTGAGGCTGACTTGCAAAAGTATTTTAAAGAATATAAATGGTCCAATATCATCGCTATGATGCGCAATCTAAAATCAGAGCCGCAAATCTGCAAAGATGATTTTAATGACCGCCTGGTCATAATTACTGGAGCAACCTCAGGTATTGGTTATGCGGCCGCGAAAAAGTATGCCTCTCACGGCGCCGAAATTCTGAGCATCAACCGAAATGAACAAAAATCCATCGAATTTTGTGAAGATATAAAAACTCAATACGGCACCAAGTGTATCTATTGGATTGCCGATCTCTCACGGCTTTCCGAAGTCCATTCTCTCGGAGAGAAACTGGCCGCACTGGAGAGGAACATCGACGTGCTGATCCATAACGCCGGCGTCTATAACACAACCAAGACCATCACAGCGGATAACATGGAAGCCGTGTTTCAAACAAATTATCTCAGTACGTTTATCCTGAATCACTATCTCAAGGACAAGTTCATCAAGCAAAACAGCGGGCGCATCCTTTTTGTCAATTCTGAAGCCCACCGGTTTGCAGCATGGGGCTTACACCTTGATGATCTTGCCTGGGAAAAACATGCCTATTCAGGCCTCAAAAGTTATGGCGCCGCCAAGTTGGCCCAATTACTTTCCATGATAAAACTCACTGAGTACTTTACTGGAACAGGGGTCACGATTAATGCCATGCACCCTGGGAATGTCAAGACGAACAGCGGACAAAATAACGGTCCGATTTATAAGTTTTTCAAGAAAGTTGTTGTGGATAGGTCCGCGAAGTCGGCTGACATCGCCGCTGAAGCCCTTTATTATTTAGGCGTTTCCAAAAACCTGGATACCGTTTCCGGGAAATTTTTCAATCTCACAACAGAAGAAGAACCAGCCCCTCCGGCATTGGATAAGGATGCCGCGGAAGAACTCTGGGCGTTAAGTCTCGAATTAGGTGAAGTGAAATGACAGAAGAAAAAGCAAAAGTCGTGATTGTTGGGGCGGGTATGGCAGGTCTTACGGCCGCTGCCTATCTGATGAGGGAAAACTATAATGTTCTGATCCTGGACAAGAATGATAAATGCGGCGGCTTGCTGCAGACATTCCAATCCGGCGGTTTTTCCTTTGATACGGGTCCAAGAGCTTTTGTGAATTCGGGAATAATGAAGCCCATCCTCAAAGATCTGGAGATCGATTGGGAGTACCTGGAAAACAGAATTTCCGTTGGTGTGGAAGACCATATTGTCCGATTCAATTCCATAGATTCTTTAGAAGAATATAAAAAGATGCTGATCAATCTCTATCCTGAGAGCGTTAATGATATCGAAAAAATCATCCCCCTCATCTATCGACTTTCAGAATACACCAAAGTTTTGTATGAATTTGACAATCCCAACTTCACCACCGACCTGATGGCTGATAAAAAATTCCTCATCAAAAAATTACTCCCCTGGACGTTCAAGTTCCTCAACGCGCTCAGGCAGTTTAATAAGTTCAACATGCCCATGGAAGTTTATATGGATGGGTTGACCGACAATCAATCTTTGGTGGACATCATCCTTCAGCACTTTTTCAGAAAAACGCCCACCTACTTCGCGTTGGGGTATTTCCACGTCTACCTCGATTATTTCTATCCCACAGGCGGCACCGCCGCGGTGGTGGATCTGTTGAAAAACAAAGTACTGAAAGGCGGCGGGGAAATCAAGTTGAACAGAAACATCGTGGCGGTCACTCCATCAGAAAAGACGGTCACTGACTCAGCGGGTGAAAGCTATGCTTACGATCACCTGATTTGGGCGGCAGATCTAAAAACCCTCTATCGATATCTTGATCCAGCTGGATTGGAGCCAGAAATCAAGGAGAAAGTCCAAGCGGAAACCGAGCGCATGTTTGCAGCCAAAGGCGCCGAATCAGTCTTCATCTTATATCTGGCAGCAGACCGACCGACTTCCTATTTTGAAGCCAAAGGTGGGGAGCACATGTTCTACACCCCTTCAAGAATTGGGTTGGGCGAGACAAACCGGCTGGAAAGAGAAAATCTCGTCAGGGATTTTGACAGTAAGACCAAGGCTGAAGTAATGGAGTGGGTGGATCAATACTGCGCCCTGAACACCTACGAAGTCTCCATCCCGGCTCTGCGCGACGCCGCCATGGCACCAGAGGGCAAAACAGGCCTGATGATCAGCTGCCTGCTGGATTACGACATTGTTGAAAAAATCGAACAAGCTGGCTGGTATGCTGAATTCAAAGCAAGGCTTGAGGATAACATTATCCGAATTTTCTCCGAAACGGTTTATCCCGATCTGGCGGATGACCTTCTTTTCAAGTTCTCATCCACCCCGCTGACGATAAAACAGGTCTCCGGAAGTTCTGAAGGAGCGATTACAGGCTGGTCATTTGAAAGCGAAGTTCCGGTTGTGAACAAACTGGCGAACATACCGAAGTCGGTCCTGACTCCAATTCCAGGGGTTTATCAAGCAGGGCAGTGGGCGTATTCCCCCGCGGGTGTGCCGATCGCGATGATGACCGGTTGGTACGCCACCCAGAAAATATTAAAGGAATCGAAGCGATCCCGCGGCAAGTGACCAGGAGCCTGATATGACCGTGAACGCAATAACGATAGTAACGATTGGCTTTCTGGTCATGGAAGCTTCGAATGTCATCATGCTCTATTTTTTTCCGGACTCAAAATATGCAAACAGTGTCGGCGTTTTCAAAGCCTGGGAGAAATCAAAACAGGATCCCGAGCTGCATAATTTTGCCCGATACCTGGTCAACTGGGTTGCGGGGACCAAATTAATCGTCATCCTGCTTTTGATCGTGATCCTTCTGACCGGGCACGAACAGACCTTGATCTTTGCCGGCATTGCGATGGCTGTTTCGATTGCGTCCTTCTTTTGGAGGCTTTTCCCGCTCATCCGCAAAATGGATCGAAACGACCGGATTGAACCAAAAAATTACTCCGCCACTTTAGGCTGGATGATCCTGGTATTTATCGCGTCCTTTTTGACCGCAATTGTCATCGCAGTTTTGACGGCTAAATAGCTAAAACGTTAGGTGGTTTCTAATAAAACCGAAATGCAACTCATAGGATAATAAAAATGCCAAAGAAACAATCCGAATCCGTCCCAAGTTCTGTAGAACCTTTCTATTCATCGATTGTAAATCTGACCGACGCTGTGTGTAACCAATACCTGAATAGTGAATATGGGGAACTATCTCGCAGGTTGGCGGCAACGCTTGCAAGAAAACGCCCCTCCCCCATTATTCGGGGTAAACCTGAAATTTGGGCTTGTGCAATCATCTATGCACTTGGTTCAGTCAACTTTCTTTTCGATAAGACCCAAACTCCTCACATGCGAGCAGATGAATTATGCGTTGTGTTTGGCGTCAGTAAAAGCAGTGCTGCGAATAAAGCGAAAACTATCCGTGACATGTTGAAAATGTACCCATTTGACCCAAACTGGTGCTTGCCGAGCAAAATGGATGACAACCCGATGGTTTGGATGTTACAGGTCAACGGGATGACGGTCGATATTCGCCACATGCCGCGTGAAATCCAAGTCATCGCATACGAAAAAGGATTAATTCCATACATCCCAGCAGACCGCTAAAACCATGGCGTGATCATTGAGCAATCGTCAGGGCCATGTACGTTATAATCTTCATACTTTGGAAAGGAACTCCTATGCCGCGCGTATCGCTCAATCAAGCCGCTCCAAACTTCACCCTCCCCGATTTTTCAGGGAAAGACTTTTCCCTGGCCGAACTAAAGGGTCAGAAAAATGTACTATTGGTGTTCAACCGCACCTTTGCCTGACCATTCTGCCAAAGGCATATGGCGCAGTTGCGTCATGACCACACTGCATTTGTATCCCGCGACGTTGCCGTCGTTGTCGTAGGTCCCGAAGACGCCCAGGGCTTCTTAGACTATTGGCAAAAAGAAAACCTGCCCTTCATCGGGCTTCCTGATCCCAAAGCCAGCGTTTTGAAACTCTACGGGCAAGAGGTGAACCTATTCAAGCTGGGTCGCATGCCCGCCCAGGTGCTGATCGACAAAGAAGGCATCGCCCGCTTTGTGCACTACGGGCACAGCATGAGCGATATCCCCAGCAACCAGGAGATTTTGGCGTTGGTGAATGAAATAAACAAACCGAAATAGCGATTTTCTGAAGCAGTCTTGAAGCTGTATCAAACAGCCAAGGCAGAGTGTGACTCGCATGGAACCTGAAAACTTCTTATTCGTTGGAGGTGAGTTTTACTACTACGACCAGTGGAAAACTGACCAGCCAAGCTTCCCAACCGAGGGAAAAACCTTCTTGAATGGCGGCAAAGCCTGCCTGATGGTCATCTGCGATTACCTGCGCGACCATGACATCTCCCGGGTGCTTTTGCCGGCATATCTTTGCCCAACCATCGTCGATACGTTTGAATCGTGCGGTTTGAGCTGCGACTACTACAACATTTCCCGATCATTCACGATTGACACCAATGACCTTGAGCGCCACCTTCGCGACAAACAAGCGGTCTACTTCATCAACTACTTCGGCTTCTCCCACAGCCCAAATACCTTAATTTTCTTGTCTGAGCTGCAGCGTTCAGGAAGAATTGTGATCGAGGATAACGCCCAGGCAGGGTTTTTGACCCACGTCACCGGTGATTTCGCGTTTAACAGCATGCGCAAACTCTGCCCTTTTGATGGCGGCTATCTGAAAACCGCCCTCAACATCGAGCCCTACCTGGCAGCCTACACAGGCAGAGAAAACCGCCGTCTCCCACTGATTCGTCAATACCGCAGCCAGTTGAGAGACTATTTGTTTGAAGACAAAGGCGAGCGCGAGTCGCTTGAAGCCCTTTTTGAACTGGCCGAGTCGTATTACGCAAGCGATTGGGTGGTTCTGGGGGATGAGCAAGAGCGCCAACAGATTGAACATCTCGATTGGCCGGCCATCAAACAGGTTCGCCGCCAAAACTACAGCAGTCTCTTGAGGTCAATTTACGGGATCAGTGTACTCTCACCGATCTTTCCTGCCTTGCAGCCTGAGAATATGCCCTTGGGTTTGCCAGTCTATGTCAGCTACGGTCTGCGCGACCAGTTGAATGATTATTTGGGTGAGAGCGGGATTGGTCTGACCATCCATTGGGAAGATCTGGTTTCCGATCCCCGGCTCAATGGCAACGCGATCGTGGTGGAGATGACCAGCAAGATCCTGACCCTGGCTATCGACCAATACACCAGCCAGAAGCAGTTGGATTTTCTTTCTCAAAAATTGGCTGAATTTGCTTCATCAGTTAGCCTTTATTAATCCCACAGTTTTGCACAATTAACCATTAACTGACTGCAATCATCTGACTGATACTTAAAACAAAAAAAGAGGCTGTTTGATAAATAAACAGCCTCTTTTGGTTTCTCATTCCTTAGGGGAGGGTATTGCTCGCGGCAAAGTCATCCCCCAGTACCACCACAATATGGATTGGCGCGTTGGAGTCATAGGCATAAATCACCCGGTAGGGTTGCGTTACAGCCAGAAACTCAACCAGGTGGTGCAGGGTGTAGGGTTTGGCTCCATAGAAAGTGACCGTGGTATACGCGGAATATGCTGCTTCGCCCTGTTGGACCACGTTGATGCCCTGACCTTTCAGGTATTCTGCGGTTCTTCCAGCTAAATCCTGGGTGCTTGAGCCATTCAAAATGGAGACCGTTGCCGCTTCCTCCGCCAGCACGTTCAGCAGAGTGGCAGGGTCCTGCACGTCGATCGCGCCGCCACCACCAAAAACGCTGTCTCGTAAATCGCGAATGCGATCCGGGATTGGTCGTAAAATCGCCAAACCATCAGGGGAAGTGCCGGAAGATACATCCTGCCAACCAATAGCAGTATTAACGATCTGGTCACGCGGAATATCCGTGAGCACTTTCAATCCAAGTTGAATAACCTGGTCGAGGGATAGATTAGTGCGGATGCCCTGGGAAAGGCTGGCATAAAGTTCTGGCGCGCGCTGGATCAGCTTGGGCAGCATGTTGAACTCCAGGATACGGTCGCGAATAGCCAAAATCACCTGTTGTTGACGCTGCGAGCGCGCGATATCACCGCCAGATGGCTCACGGTAGCGCACATATGCCAGCGCCAGGTCACCCGGTAGCGTGTAAGTGCCCGGGTCCAACCATTGCGAGAACTTGGTGTCAACAATGTTGAGTTGTACTCTCTCTGTTGAGGTAATCTTGACACCGTCAATTTGATCAATAAAACTCACGAAGGCCTCAAAATCAATTTGGGCAAAGTAGTGAATCGGCACACCGAGCAGATTTTCCACAGTCTTGGCAGCCAGCGCCGGACCGCCGCCAGGCAACTGAAAGCTTTCACCAATGCTGTAGGCAGTGTTGATCTTGCCGTAATTCGAGCCAGGGATCTTCACCCACAGGTCGCGCGGAATGGAAAGCATGCCAGCCGTATTGTTGACCGGGTCCAGGGTAAAAAGAATCATGGTGTCGGTCAGGGGGTTGGCAGCATCTGGGCTGCGAGCATCGATACCCATCACCAGCAGATTAACGCGGGATTTGCCGTCCCACGCTTCGGGCATGGTGAACGTATCGAGTGGAGGTATGGTCGCGGTGGGTGTTACTCCTAGTTCGAGTGTGATATCCGGGTTAGCAGTCGCCTCGC
This sequence comes from Anaerolineaceae bacterium UBA6105, assembly GCA_002423495.1. GTDB lineage: Bacteria > Chloroflexota > Anaerolineae > Anaerolineales > Anaerolineaceae > Mesolinea. The sequence goes on from DIWN01000035.1 coordinate 6,748, forward strand.
TCAGGATAGGCGCACCGCCCGGATTGAAGATCGTTGCTGTGGCAATAAAATCACTGGTAAAGTGGAATAGGAAATATCCTCCAAGCACCCCCAATACCAGGAATACGATTAACGCAATCAGGGACTTCCCGCGGGGAAGTTCCCACTTTCTCTTTTCTGTATTGTTCATAGGTCCTTTAATCTGGCACGCTTTCGCTCAGACTGGCATGGGAGGAGGCACGGGCAAGTCTTCCTTTTCGGTAGCACGCCACTTATCGCCTTCATCTATGCGCATGATCAAAATGCCATCCCAGATGGGGTACTTTCGACCACAATCCTGGCAGACCAGCCAATAATCGCCAAACATTTCCAGGGTGCCGGCATTTTCTTTTACGCAAACGGGACAAGCCAGTTTGTCAAACAACTCTTTACTGATCACATCAGCCTCCATCATATACCTTCGGAATAGTCTTCCGATGGCGGATAAATTTTACCATAGGGCAGCTTTGGCTCACCCGACTTTAGCGGTCGCCAATATCTGTGCCTGGACCATAATTATACCCATCAGGCCAGGGAACATAGGTGGTATGAATATAGTCGGTGAAATAAAGCGATCCGTCTCTGTAGACGTCCCGTTGCACGGAAACAGTCGCGCCATTGACCGCCCAGTCCACCTGCTTGATCGTACCGGTTGGCAGAGTGGGATCCTCGCGATAGACCGGTTCGGGGGGCGGCGTTACGTTGGTGACACCGGTGGTGTACCACTCCACGCTGCGTCCATCACTGGTGGAATAGAACTTCCAGGTAAGTGAAGAGTTGCCGACGTAGGTTTCCATCAGGATCCAATAGGGCGTGTCGTTGCGGAACTTGAAATCCACAATAGGCACATAGACAGTCGCGTCCAGACCCGCCAGGTTGGTATCCACCCAGCCATTGGCATTCTGCTCATAATAGCTTACGCGATAAGCATGCGGATAACGCTCCACGATCGGGAACCCGGCAAAGAATGCGGTTCGGAAGAGCGTGGTGCTCACCTGGCAGACGCCGCCGCCCACTCCCCGGACTGACTGATCACCAACAATGATGATGGCTTCGGCGTAGCCGTTTTCCAGGCTGATATCGGTCAGATATTTAGCCATCGAGAAAACCTCACCAGGCGCGACGAATACGCCATGAAAACTGGCTGAGGCAGTACGAATATTCTGAAGGCGATCCGCCGACGAGCCAAAGAAGTAAGAATGTCCTTCATAAATAAGTTCGGTGATGCCCAGGCTGGCAGCCGTTGTATCATCTTTCACCGCCGGATCGACATCTTGCATGACCAGTGTAGCCTCGTGTTGTCCCGCCTGGAGTTGATCAATTATTTGGTCCACACTCCGTTCAAGGTCAAGGCCTTTACCGATAACGGCATTCTGGATGACCTCAATTTCTCTGCGATCGTCATTAAAAATCATGCGTGCGTTCACCGGCTCCACCCGCAAAGAGGGTGCAATGCTGCCAAGGTAATTTAGGAGAGACTGGCGATTGAGACTGAGTTGATAACCGGCAATGCCGTCGTTGGTGCTGCGTTCGAGCTGAAGCAGGCTTGCCAGATCCTGTGCCTTGATCACCCAGGGTCCTGCCCCAAAATTTGGGTCAGCAGGTTGGATGGTGAAATCCTGGCTGAGAATTTTTTCTGCCAGATCAGCGGTAGCCCGAACATCCATGATCACGGGAACAGTTTCCTCAATAACCAGTGGGATCGTGCCGCTTATTTGCGTCAGAAAATAGGGTTCCAGCTTTTTGAGCGTGGCAGGAATGTCAACCCTGCGCCCCACCTGACCCGCGCTGACCTGCACTTGTGTGCCCTCCAGGGTGATGGCTGCTTCAATCTTGGGCTGGTCAATTTGCCTGGCAATTTCCTGCAACACGGCATGCGCTTCGCGCTGGTCATAGACCACGCTTGGGTCAATATTTACGCCTGACCTCATGGCCAGCAATTGACCGCTCAGGTCAGCCAGCAAACCCTGCCCCCGACCCACCATGTAGGCCTGTTCCACAGCACCAATCGGCTCAAAGGTGTAGCCCAATTGAGCGGGATTGAAAGCCCAGCGGGAATCTCCATCGCTGAAGAAGATCTGTCCTTGTTTGGGGTAAGTAAGGCTGGCATTAAGTTTCACTACAGCCTGGCCAACCGTCAAACCAGAAAGATCCGTGCCGTTGACGGACACACCCGGAAAGATGACGTTTTCGTGTTTGGCTTCAAATCCAAACACGATCGCAAAGAGAGCTGCCAGTGCCAGGAGAATGCCAAAAATAAAAACAAAGCTAATTTGTTTATTTATGTGCACCCGTTTGGTGGAGATAGCAGGCAAGGGTGCTACCGGAATTGGAGTGGTATCTTCTTTCATCATCATCCCAGATTATAGTTTAGGCGGTTGAGGTTAATCAACCTGAGGCTGCAAGCTTTGCGCTGCAGGTTTTATTCCTGTTTATCAGACGCTGAAATCAGAATTTGGTTCCCTTTCATATTTCTTTGTAGAATTTACGCGTGCAAAGCCGGGTTCACAACGATAATTCAAAACTAAAATATAATAAATTAGAAGTCAGAAGAAGTCGCAACAAATCTCATGAATAAAAACACTCTCAAGCAAACCCTGCCGGCAATCCTTTGCCTCTGCCTGCTATTTTGCTTTCTCAGCCCCGTCTTTGCCAGCAACAAGCCGCAGGAAGCAACCCCCGAGGTGCAGCAGCAGCCCACCGCCAACCCTACTCTGCCGGTTGAGCTTTACTCCCAAACTGCCACGCCCGGCCTGGATGGCGGCATTCGCCACACCGTGCTCGACGGGCAATTCCTGATCACCATCGCAGAGATGTACGGCATCACACTCAACGAGCTGCTGACAAAAAATAACCTCACATATGAATCCCTCATCCAACCTGGAGATATCCTGATCATCCGTGAGGGCGGGGATATTAACCTTGGTCAACCCACCGGCACACCAGACGCGCCGGCGCAAATGCTGACTCCTGTACCCAGCCAATCCCCCACCCCCACGCTCGCCCTGGTCCTGGCTGAGCTCACGCCAGAGCCTGAGCCAATGGAGGACCCGGGGGCCTTCACTCGCGTCATGAACAGCGATGCTAAATTTTTGGCATTAGGGGTGTTGGGTTTGGTAATTTTTGGGGTCGTCCTGCTAATCATCAGCTCACGGCGCATCCAGTAGTCATTTCAAACCACGACATGCACGCCATCCACAGCCTGGCAAACCGCAATCAGTGTTTCCCGTCCGCTTTTTTCCAAAACCTCAGCCTTTAACCAGGTTACAAAATCATCCAGACCATCCCGGTCCAACAGGTTGACCGTGCAGCCGCCAAAACCGGCGCCTGTCAGGCGCGCGCCATAACACGCCGGATGGCTGGCAGCCAATTCCACCAATAAATCTAACTCAGGGCAGCTGACGCCATACAAATCGCGCAGTGAGGCGTGGGTCTCATTCATCAAATTGCCAAAGCCAGCGCTATCACCTTCCGTCAGGCAGGCAATCGCGCGCTCGACGCGCGCCATTTCCCCCACAACATGCAAAGCCCGCCGCCCGACCCGCTCAGGCAGCTCGGGCAGATGGGCCTGCAAGAACTCCGGAGTGACATCCCTCAGTGAAGTCAGATCGCTGCACCAGGTTCGCAGGCGTTCAACAGCCTCCTGGCAATCCGCACGCAATGAATTGTAGGCAGAGCTGGTCAGGCTGCGCCGGACGCCGCTATCAGCAATCACAACGGCTGCGTTTTCCGGCAGAGGCAGGGTATGCCATGCGAGACTGCGCGTGTCCAGTGCCAGGGCGTGTCCCGCTACCCCGAAAGCGCATGCGAATTGATCCATCAACCCGGATTTCAGTCCCACGTAATCGTTTTCAGCTTTCTGGCAGAGTTTGACCAATTCGAGTTTGGGGATATCCCACTCCCCGGCAGTTTGCCAGGCAAGGGCAAAGCCCATCTGAACCGCGGCGGAGGAGCTCAAGCCCGCACCGATTGGGATTTCTGAGCTGTATCGCACCACCATCCCCTTCACGGGAAGCCCGGCTTCTTGCAAAGCCCAGGCGACCCCGGCAGGATAGAGCGCGAAGGCAGGCAGCGGCTGACCGTCAAGGTCCGTTTTGTCCGCCAGGTTTCTCAGCGAGAATGCCGTCTCTGCGTTCAGGTCAGCAGCCTGCAGGCGCACCACGGGCTCATCCAGCACAGTCACCCTCAGCGTCACATAGCGATCAATCGCCGCGGGGAGAACCACGCCGTCGTTGTAATCCACATGCTCTCCCAAGAGATTGACTCTCGCCGGAGAGTGAATCACAAAATTCTTTGGGTCCACGCTTTTGTTTCGCAGGTTCGCCAGCAATTCAGGCAATTTATTGCGCGAAGGATCCGCTACTAAAGCCTCTTTCTTGGGGTGTTTGTATTGCTTGATGCGTATTTCGCGCTTGAGTGCCGCGCTGTGGTCAGGCAGTTCTTCCACGTAGACCAGCCTGCAAGGGCCGTTCATGCGCGTGTATTTTGCCCCCGATCCAGCATTATGCTGCTTTAGACGCCGGAATGGGTCAGTGCTCCAGCCTGTGTAGTACCTTCCGTTAGCGCACTCAAGCATGTAGCAATAGTAGGGCATGGGGTACCTTAGCGGTTAATCAGGAAGCGGGCAATTGCCATGACTGGTTCGTGAACAAGCTTGCCGATCAGGTCAAATCCCATGCGCGGCCCAACAAATATCAACAAAAGCAGGATCATGGGGCTATAGCGCCGGATGCCGTCAAGAGCCGGCTGCCATGACCGGGGCAAAAAGAAAGAGAGCACCTTCTCGCCATCCAATGGCGCTAATGGCAGTAAGTTAAAAATGAAAAGCGTGATGTTTATCAGAACAAAGGTCAGTAGAAAAAATCCTAGGGAAGGGAAAATGGCTCCGGAGGGCTGCGTGATATCCACCAAGCTGAAGCGCAGTGGCATCGCAGCCGCAAGCGCCATCAGTAAATTGCTCAGAGGTCCTGCCAGGGAGACCCACATGACACCCGCGGGATTATTGCGGCGGATTATCGCAGGGTTGATCGGCACGGGCTTTGCCCAACCAAAACCAACAAGGATCAGCATCAACGTACCAACCGGGTCCAGATGGCTGAGCGGGTTGAGCGTCAGCCGTCCTGCATCCATGGCGGTGTAGTCGCCAAATTGGGTAGCCGCCCATGCATGGGCATATTCGTGCAGAGTGAAGGCGATTACCAATGTAATCACTCTGGCAATGATGGTAGGTGGGTCAAAACTCATGTGTGCTCCAAAATCCCGAGGGGTACCCTTTAGCGATGGCGGGATTATAACATGTCAGTGTTATAATCCAGTTATGCTACCTGAAATGCAAGTTGGAGATAAAGTAACGCTGCGCAAGAAGCACCCCTGTGGTGGGTTCGAGTGGGAAGTGGTGCGGCTTGGAGCAGATATTGGGCTGGTTTGCCAAACCTGCAATCACCGCGTCCTGATCAGCCGGCGCGAGCTGAGACGTCGCCTGAAAAAGCACTTTCCAAAAGTTGAAGTAAGCGATAGCGACTCCTGACAATTTCATTAACTCTCGTTAATTAATTACAAGCAGATCGTTTCCCGTCATCGCGAGGGAGCGAAGCGACCGCGGCGATCTACCTGTCGTCTTCTATCATTAACCATTAGTCGTAGGGCGCGCTTGAGAGCACCTTGGGTATTGTGGCAGATAAGCGTATCGTGCCCTCAATCCGCCATGTGAATGATCGATGACGTGATGGCGGATTGGAAGCACATCAAGTCCCTTGCATAATGATTTATCTTGTGCTTCCAATCTCGCCCTACCCGCACCGAACAAAATGTGACCCAATTGTAAGGCAAACCTTCTCCCCGTCATCGCGAGGGAGCGAAGCGAACGCGGCGATCTACCTATCGTCTTCTATCATTAACCATTAGTCGTAGGGCGCGCTTGAGGGCACCTTGGGCATTGTGGCAGATAAGCGTATCGTGCCCTCAATCCGCCGAAAACGGTATTCCAGGTGGTTATTGCCAGTGACTATTAGCATGATGGCGGAGGATTCAACTTAGCAATAAGCCGCTCTTTTTTGTAATTTTGGATCCATTGATCCTTGAACCGCCGGTGAAATGCATAATTTCTCAAATTTTCGCTCAATGCTAAGGTATAATCTTTTGTTAAGATGCCAATACTTCCACCGCATGCTTTTGAAGTCTTTTCGCATAGCCCTGAGCAAACCCGCCGGGTAGGCATTCGTCTTGGCAGCTTGCTCCAGGTTGGCGACATCGTTTGCCTCGAGGGCGACCTTGGTTCTGGTAAGACGACCCTGGTGCAGGGCATCACCCAGGGCTGGGGGTCTCCCAGCAAAGTCACCAGCCCCACATATGTGATCGTCAACGAATATCCGCGTCCGGATGGCAATACGCTTTTCCATTGCGATGCTTACCGCCTGCAGCCCGACAACCCCCTCGACAGTGCCATTCTCGACCTGGACCGTGTGCTTGAGAGTGGGATACTGGTAATGGAATGGGCTGAACGCATGAAAACCAGCCTGCCTGAAGAAAACCTTTGGATCCAGATGGACTGGATCAATGATGACCAACGCCATCTGATCCTCATCCCGCATGGACGCCGCTACGAATCCATTCTCAAAAAGCTGCAGCAAGCCTTGTTTGGAGGGTAATTATGTTACTGTCAATCGACACTTCCACCGAATGGATCGGCATCGCCCTTTTTAATGGCACCAATGTGCTCGCCGAACAAACCTGGCGCAGCAAGAACTACCACACGGTTGAACTGATCCCCGCAATCAAAGAAATGCTGACCAAAACCCGCACCAAAGCCAGCAGTCTGACGGGCGTGGGCGTGGCGCTTGGTCCGGGCTCTTTTACGGGTCTGAGGATCGGGCTCAGTGCTGCCAAAGGCATTGCCCTGGGGCAAAATTTACCTGTCGCAGGCATCCCTTCGCTCGAAATTCTCGCCGCGGCTCAACCCGGCTTGCGCCGACCCATGCTCGCTTTCCTGGAGGTCGGTCGGGGCAGGTACGCCTTCGTGCGCTATCAATACAAACAAGGCATATGGCAAGC
>DIWN01000066.1 GCA_002423495.1 Anaerolineaceae bacterium UBA6105
GCATCAATCGCCTGCACTGCCCGGGCTATAGCACTCACCATGGCTTTTGCATCCGATCGTCCGTGCCCCACAAACACGAGTTCGTTTACACCCAGCAGCGGCGCTGAGCCAATTTCTGCGGGGTCCATTAACTGCCGCACCTTATCAAAGGCGGGTTTTGCCAAGAAGGCGCCCGCTTTGGTGCGTGTGCTGCTCATCAATTCCTCTTTGAGCGTGCTCATGATCAGGCTCGCAACGGCTTCCGTTGACTTTAGGATCACATTCCCTGTGAAACCATCTGTCACAGCCACGTCTACTGAGCCGCCAAAGAGCTCCTTGCCTTCAATATTTCCGATGAAACCAGGCACTTGCTCCTTCAGCAGCGAATGTGTTGCCTTGACAAGTTCGTTGCCCTTGCCTTCTTCCTCTCCGTTGGCGATCAAACCAATGCGAGGCTCAACAACACCTTGCATCAAGCGCGAATAAACTGCTCCCATTTGCGCAAATTGCACCAAAAATTCCGGTCTGCAGTCCGCATTGGCGCCGATGTCCAGCAGAACGCTTTTACCGCCTTTTACAGGGATTGTGGAACACAGGCACGGTCTGATCAGGCCCGGGATCAAACCAAAGATTTTGGTAGCAAAATACATTGCCATGCCGGTATTCCCTGCGGTTACAAAAGCCTGGGCTTCGCCATCCTTTACCAACTGCATTCCAACCGCCATCGTATTCTGCTTCTTGGCGCGGGCTTCCTGGATGTGGTCGCTCATCTCGAGCCACTCCGCCGAATTCACAATCCGTACACCGGAAAGATCCTGGTTCAACTTTTTTAGTTCAGACGTAAGTTGAACCTCATCACCCACCAGGATCACGTTGATGTCAAATTCCTTACTGGCTACTATCGCCGCTTCCACTTCCGGGAAGGGGCGGTCATCACTGCCCATTGCATCTAAAACAATTGTTTTCTTCAAGCTAAACCTCAGATTCTGACCCCGTTTTCTTGACAAAGAACACGGAACCGGTATAATCTAATCTCACGTTTGCGCTGGTGCTGGAATTGGCAGACAGGCGTGGTTGAGGGCCACGTGCCGCAAGGCGTGAGGGTTCAACTCCCTCTCAGCGCATTCGAAAAGAGCAATAATTTGCTCTTTTTGTTTTAAGGAAATGCCCGGCGCAGCCATGTCAAGGGATTGACTGGCGTACCCTGGATATCCACTTCAAAGTGCAGGTGCGGACCGGTCGAACGACCGGTCGTACCAATAATTCCAATTAATTGTCCAGACTCAACAACAGCGCCTTGTTCCACCAGTATCTCGTTCAGGTGGAAATACATCGTATACACACCCAGTCCATGGTCGATCACGATAGTGTTCCCGCGAACCACCTGGTTCGGGAAAACCCCCACCACCGTTCCGCCTGCGGGGGCGTAGACATCTGTGCCATTGCAGTAGCCCAGGTCCAGACCGGTGTGATAATAAACGCCCGGGTCGTCGTTATAGGTACGCCGGCTGCCGAATTCCGAGATGATGCAATCGGCGTCTTGTGCCGGGGAATACCACAGCCCGTCCCACTGCTGCACTGGGGTCACAGGCAAAACAATGCTTTTAAACATAGCGTTTTCAGCTTTTTCTGCCTCAGTTCCAATCGATTCCGGATCCACCTGAAGTGGTTTGTCGATCTGAAAATTCCCGGTGTTTATCATCACCAATTGATCAAAGCGGTATTCACTTCCATCCGGGTAGGTTACCGTCATCGTCAGCGGGTAAACTCCTGGCTCGGTCATCGCGTTGATCCCGCCGTATGCCATCTGCACACCGCTAAGATCCACAAAAGCCGGCTGGATGGAAGCCAGGTCAGCCTTGATCGTCACTGGCTGATCGCTTTCAACTTCGATCAGGAAGGTGTCACCCTGGATGAGCGGAAGGTTGTCCAGAACGATGCTTTTAATACCCGGAAGTGCCAGGTTGCTTCCGTTCGCCTCTGCGGAGGGCATGTAGTAGGTGTCCATCGGCATGCCCATGGTCGGGCTTGCGAGACCGTTCAACTCTGCCAGCAGCCAGGTGTTCTTCCCGCTCAGCACGCTTGCTTCCAGGAAGGATTGCCCGGGTTTGACGGCGGGCATCGTGGTCATGTAACTGCCGTTTTCCTGGATGGTCATGATGATTTCGCGTCCGATAAAAAGCTCGGATGGGCTGGTCAGGCGGTTGGCTTTCACCAAAACCGCTGTGTCGGTCTGACTGCGCCGGCTGAGGCTTGTCAGGCTCGAACCAAGCGCAACGTATTCAGTTGTCAGAATTCCCTGCATCCCCTCCAGGCTCGGAATTTGCAGTCGGTCGCCCGGGCGCAGCATATCATCGGGCTGAATGTTGTTGAGCGTCATCAGCTGGTCGAGAGTGGTGTCAAAGCGCTGCGCGATCCACGAAAGCGTGTCGCCGTATTCCACGACGTAGATCGGGTAAGTGGCCTGGGCTTGCGCAGGGCGAGAACCAGCGCCAAAAAATATGGGAATCAAAAAGAGAATAGCAAGCAAAATCCGTCTGGCTAAAAATCTCTTCTGGAGGTTGGTATAATCTGCCATAGTCAAATGACTAGTTTACCATAGGCTTTGAAAGGGCGCGAAAGAATGAGAATTACAACTTGGAATGTCAACGGGATCCGAGCGATCGTCAACAAGGACGGTTTCAACTGGCTGGACGAGGTCAAACCCGATATCCTGGGGCTGCAGGAGATCAAGGCCAAGCCAGAGCAGGTGCCCGATCTTATTAAGGATCATCCGGAATACCTAAGTTTTTGGCATTCTGCTGAAAGACCAGGTTACAGCGGCACGGCAGTCCTCTATCGAAAAGAACCGCTTTCCATCCAAACCGGTCTGGGGATGGAGGAGTTTGATAACGAAGGGCGTACGATCCGCCTGGAATACCCTGATTTTTTCCTTTACAACATCTACTTCCCTAATGGCGGGCAGGAAAACAAAAGAGTGCCCTTCAAGCTGGACTTCTACGCGCGCTTGCTTGAACTCTGCGACGCGCACCACGCGAAAGGCGAGAAAGTGATCATCACAGGCGATTTCAACACGTCCCACCAGGAAATTGACCTTACGAATCCGAAAGAGAATGAAAAGAACACCGGATTTTTACCTGAGGAACGTGAATGGATCACCAAATTCCTCGAACACAATTTTGTTGATGCTTTCAGAGCGCTTTATCTTGATAAGGTGGAATACACCTGGTGGACCTACCGGACAAACGCCAGAGCCAGAAACATTGGCTGGCGCCTGGACTACTTTTTGGTCAGCTCAGAATTGATGGATCGGGTAAAGGCAGTCGAGATCCATGGAGACATTATGGGGTCTGACCACTGCCCGGTGAGCCTGATCCTGCGGGATTAGGGCTAAGGGAAAAGTTACTTTTCTCCCTAAAAAAATTATCAGATTACACTCAGATTACAAAACAATATTGAATTATGAGAAATATTATTGTATAATGTAACTGTCTATCAACAATTGACAGACAGATTTTCAGCATTACCGGCAATAATCTCTCCGGGATAAATTTGGGATTAATACATAAACACTATTCTCTGGATAGATCTTGTGAAGACCGCCCAATTACCTCAATTTTTACCTCTTTGCTGGGTAAACAACCCAGTCTATTACGCCATTCTTACTTCTCTTTCATTTAGTCTTGACCTGTCATAACGGTCCATTTATCAGAATTACCGATAAAAACTAAAAAAGGAGCAATCATGCGACCAAAAAATGTGTTTACGCTCTGTATTATTGTGTTTGTGCTTTCAGGTTTGTTGGTGAATTCAGTTTTTGCTATGCCGATAGACCCACAAAAAGAATTTGTTCCAGTGGAATCAACGCTTGAGACAAGTTTGAGCTCCGTTCAGGAAGATGTAGGTCCACCACAACATCCTTCTGTTTTCTTGCCGGATGAAGACTTTTCCGGTATGAACATTTATCAGGATGCTCGTGTACTAATCGAGCAGATGGATCAAGATATGTTGTCATTGGCTGCAACGGATAGCTTTGTGCCATCAGCACTTGCATCTGCCAATAGTTTGCCACTTGGGTTGGACATCAACAGTCTGCCAATGGATAAAATCACCATCGACATGGCATTTGATGTCGTCATGGGCTGGGTGGACCCCTACCAGGCGGTAAGCGTTATAGCCTCCGGTATTTCCGGTTATGGTTATGCGGTGGCGGATGGGGTCGGCTTCTTTTGGACGCCTGTTTGGCATAACACACTTGGGCACCAGCTTGGAATAAGTTGCGGCGGGCCAATCGAAATCACTCCTGAAGGGGAAACACCAATCACCCTTTCACCTAAATGTCTGACATTGGCTGAAATGAATGTGTTGACTGATACAGTCAGCGGAGGCATCGATGGGATGGGTGAAGGCGTTTTTGTTACAGCAAGTTTAGGAAGCTTTCTCTCTGATGGTTATTGGCAAATTCCGCCTGTATTGGGGGCGCCTACAGCCATTGCCATTACCGACGTTTCAGGCAACTTCAGCACCAGTTTACCTGCTGTCGATTTGGGAGCAGAGAGCCTGGTCGCGTTGGATTTTGATCAGGATGGGGTCAATATTCGCAACTATGTTACTCCCCAAAACCTATTCTTTGTGCACCAGATGAATACCATTGGTGGTTATGCTGATATCGATCAAAGCGTTTACGCGACCGTTTATGAAGGAGCATCTTTAACCGTTCGCTGGAGCGGCAGCACAACAGCAGGCGAACCCTTCGGTTTTTATCTGTTTGACTCTGTTGAAATTGAACCCGGGGATAGCATTAGTGTTTTTCTGGATGGTGGTCAGACACTTACAACAACTGTGATTGACTTAAGTAATTTCACTTTTGATGCTTCCGCAAACACCCTGCACGGAGAAGCTCCAGCGGGAACTGCTATCCGTACCAGTCTCTGGCAGAAAGATGGAGAAAGCCGAAACTATTCAGAGGATTACGCAACGGCTGGTTCATCAGGCTTCGATATCACTTTCACGTCAGACTTGAAAGCTTATGAAGATGTTCTGGTAGTTGCAACGGATGCAAATGGGAATCAAACTCAAATCACCAGTGGACCGCCTTATGTTCTTGCTGTTCAAAATCCCAATCTCGAATTCGATTGCGTGATTGGTCGGATGCATGCCCCTGGGCAACCCCTCATTGTCACTTTGGACAAGGGAGATGGAGAGGTTTATGAGCGTGTAACTGGACGGTCTTCAGATGTTGGCAATGGGTTTTCTTCCGGGTGTTTTGTAATCAGAGCCCCGGATTGGAGTTGGGGTCCAATCAAGATGGATCCTGGCGACACCGCCACTTATTCTAATGGAACTGATTGGTCACAATCGGTTGATGTAATTGGTTTTGATTATTCCTGGAACACTCTTACTGACACGATCAGCGGTCAGAGTATGCCAACTGGCGAAGTGGTTGTTACACCCTACAACTGGCAACATTATCTATACCCATCTTACGGCTCTCCTGGTTATCAGGTTGAGATCGCTGACGGAAGTTATTCCGTGAATTTTTCCAATTTTGATCTTCGTGGTGGGCAGTCCATAGAACTGACCCATTACACTAACGATGGCATGGGAAATGACTACAACACATGGTTAACGCTGAGCTTGCCTTACTTTGAGCTGCAGTTACATCATAACGCGATCAGCGGTATGGTTGCTATTCCTGAAGATGAGGTTACAGTGAATTTGTTTGAAGATGAGTTCGCGACTGTGCCCATCTTCACTACAAGCCAGGATGATGATGGCAACCCTTATTACTTCTGGTTTGGTGATCTTGGAGGAAATTCACTCCTGCCTGGGATGCGGGTGGAACTCAGTAGCGATAGCGGTTGGGCGGCTGGTATGATCGTCCCTGCGTTGGATATCAGTGGGAATTATGAAACCAATGCGATCAATGGTAGTGGTCCCCAAGGATTATTGCTTGTTGAGGCTCAGCGTGAAGATCAGAGCCTTGGTTTGTTCATCCCAACTGACAATTCATCCGCAGTCTACCTGCAAACGGATCACTTTGGCTTTGACTTACGTCAGGGTGACACCGTATCATTGACATATCAAGCATTAGATGGCAACCGTGCTCGCCAGGAAGTGCCCATCGGGGATTTGTATTACGTTGGGCACTGGTTTAATATGGAAAACAGGGATTGGATGTGGGGCGAGGCTGTGCCTAACTCTACCGTTACCATCTCTGTCAATGGTGGTGCAGCAATCCCGACCTACTTTGAAGACGGCAGCTGCCCAAGCTGCTGGGGCATTCATGAGCCGATAGAGATCAACCCTGGTGATGAAATCACAATCGTGGTGGATACAGGTTTCTCACTCACTTATCCTGTACCCAATCCTTTAACAGCCATAGCCGATTCGGATAACGATACCGTCTCTGGCCAGATCGGTGGGCGTGTAAATGATTGGGTCAATATCCAAACCTGGTGGGATGGTATGGATTACCAGGTCATCACAGAGTCGGACGGTTCATTTATCCTTCAAACGGACTCAGAGGTAACCATAGACGTGCCGCGCGGCGGGGAGGGTTATATTTCATTCAATGAGATACCTTCCGATGCAAGGGTTGAATTTAACCAATACTTCCGCACTCCAGACCTGATGCTGGATATATTCCCGGACGGTGATTTCATTCAAGGGGTTTACGAATCCGGCCATACGATCACGCTCGAGGTTTATGATAATACCGAGACCCTCAAGGCCACCGCAACCATGACCAGTGGCGACATGAATTGGGGTAATGGGCTGACCGGATTTGATACGAATATGTTCGGGGATGTCTGGGATCCTGAACGACCAGATATCATCCCAGGTGATCACATTCTTGGCTGGGTGGATGCTGAAAGTTATGTTGCAAGCCAATACACTGCCGATGCGAGGGTGGGTGCGATCACAGGCGCTATCAACGTTGACAATGATAGTATCAGCGGTACAGTTTTCGCAGAATGGTTAATAACTGACCCACCAGAAGAAATCGGCGTGGAGTGCTACGGCTGGGGTGCGCCTGGGGGTGCGCCGGATAAGTACTCTTCTGTCATTCCTGATGGAGAACATTTCTATTGGTGCGGCTGGAACCCGGATGATGAATGGGATGTGGATTACAACCAGGATGTGGCTGTAGCCTACCGCGAACCTGAAGGGCACAGGATCTTTGGGGTCTACAATGAGCCTTCCTTTGACCTGTTCCTTAACGTCAACTACGACCACGACTGGATTGAGGGTAACTACCCATCGGGATATTATGTGACTTTAGTGGTTACTGAAAGTGATGGATTTACTGAAAAAGCCCGCACAACCATCACCACCAGCGAAATCCCCTGGTGGGGCGGTGGAACAGGCTTCTCGACTAACTATGGTGATGTCATTTGGGATCCTGAACGCCCAGATATTCAACCAGGCGATTGGGTGTTTGGGGAAGTGACCGTTGACGAAGCCACTTACTCCGCAGCCGTTCAACTGGGCTCATTTTCGGGTGAGCTATCTGCAGAGACGGACTCTTACACGGGCACACTTTCCGCCCCTTGGTTGGATCCTGAAGTGCCTGTACCGGTTCAATGTCACCCCTGGGGAGCTCCAGATGGTACGCCCTGGAGGGAGACGAGTGCTTTGCCAGACGGCATCAGTGAGTTTACCTGTGATTGGACGGGAGAGTGGGATGTTCAACCAGGACAGGATATTGCCGTACTTTATCTGGATCCAGGCGGGCATTGGATATATAGCGTGCCTGTAGCCTACACCGATGAATTAATATTGAATATCCATTATGACCACGATTGGATCGAAGGTAACTATGAAGCCGGTCACGAGATCTTTTTAAGAGTTTTGGACAGCTTTGGGGTTGAAAAAGCACACATCACCCTGACATCCGGCTACATCGACGGTTGGGGAAGCACAACCGGGTTTGCCACCTATATGTCAGGGGCGACCTGGCTGCCAAACCAACCGGACATTCAGCCAGGAGATACGATCTATGGCGAAGTTGACGGTGGTACGTTTACCGCGGAAGTCACTATTGGCACAGTGACTGGTGATCTGGATCTTGACAATGATCGGGTTAGCGGCACGGTGGATGCTGAATGGCTGCCGCAAAGCGAGGAGCTAAAAGTTAGTTGTGAAATCTGGGATTGGAATGCCCCGCCAAACAAGGAAGATTGGGTTCTGCCTGATGGTTTGGATTCTTATCTTTGCGACTGGAGTGGTGATGGTTACGACCTGAATGAAACCTCCAACCTGATGGTTGCCTACTACGAAGCAGCTGGCCATCGGATAATTGGAGATTTCCGATATCCTGCTCCGCGATTGCGCATCGAAAAGTGGCTGGAGAATGGTGAGCCAGGCGAAGGCGGCAATGTCACCTTCAACATCCAATATCGCAACGAAGGCAATGCTGAAGCAGTCAATGCCATCATCACAGATACCTTTGTGCAGGGCTTGACTTATCTCAGTGATACTTCTGGCTTGCCAAAAACTGAGATTGGTAATCAGGTGATCTGGCAACTGGGCAATCTGACACCTGATGAGTGGGTCAATTTCTATGTGTTCGCGCATGTCGAAGCGACAGAGGGGAATGATGTCATCAATACCGTGGAGATCAGCTCTGATGGCTTTGACTCGGGTAATCCGGAGGATAGAACCAGAACCTGGCAGGGCACAGTCATCGCTAATAACACGCACGTGAACGTAGGCAAAGGCACTTGGACGTGGCTGCCAGCACCGGGTCAAAACTATGTCTACAACATCAATGTATGCAATAACGGCCAAACCGGCAGCACGGAATTAACCCTGATAGAAACATTGCCAGGCGCAGTCAGCCTGGTTTCCTGGTGGGGCAGCTATCCCGGTTGGAGCGAGATTTCTTACACAGGTAATATTCTGACCCTTGAGTTCCCTTCCATTCCTGGTGGAACTTGCCGGGAAGTTTATGTCAAGGTGATTCTGGATCCAGCCGCTCAGCCTGATGAGGAGCTGGTAAATGTTGTTGAGATATATGCTGAGAATGATGATACAGAATGGCAGGATAATGAAGCCTGGCTGTATCACAACGTTGGTTCGCCTTTTACGGACCTTTCAGTTAGTCTTGGCTGGCACTCGGGTGTCCTGACACCCGGCGGACAGTACCGCTTCGGAATTTACTTCCGTAACGATGGGAATGTATCGGTTGAGGGACCGATACCATTGACTCTGACCCTGCCTTCCGGTGTCAGCTTTGGCGGTTGGAGCCATTGGGATTTGGCTAACCTAATCGGTGAGCCGGTCGTGGATGGAAACACTGTCACCTGGCTTGTTGACGATCTTGACCCGGGTTATTACGGTTCCATTGAGGTGATCGCCAATATTGATGGTGGCATTACACCGGGGATTGAGCTGATCCAGGAAGTTACCTTCGAAGTTCAAGCTGGTGAAACAAATACTGAAAACAACCATGCGACTTTGAGTGTGACCGTTCAGGATCACGGTCCTAACCTGCGCATCCGGAAGGTCGGTGACTGGGCAGGATCTGATGAGAGCCATCAGTATGCCTGGTATCGTCTGGAAGTTGAAAACATTGGCGATGAAACGGTTGAGAACGTTGAGATCCGCGATGATTTCCCCACAGATATGACCTTCACGGACACACTCTGGGTAAATCACAATGGACAATGGACCTGGGATGACAGCCACCTGGATGAGCATTACTTTGTTGCTTACCTGGACCGCTTGGAACCTGGTTGGGTGAGTCAGATCGCTTTTTACACCATGATTCCCTGGGAGACTTTACAAAATGGGGCGTCGTATGAGAATATTGCTTCGATCGGTCCGATCGCGGGTGACGCAAACCCGCTGGATAACACCGCGAGCGTCATTTACATCGTGGGTCCGGACATCTCCATTCAGAAGTCGCTGCAAAGCGGCGAATTCCTTCCTGGCGAGACCCTGACTTACAGGTTCGATTTTGGTAACTCGTCGGGAGAGCATTTGCTAGGCATGAATATGAGTGGAAACGCTGTTATCACGGACACCCTTCCTGAAGGCATGAGTTATGTGCCGGGGTCCGCCAACTTGCATTGGTGGGGTCAGGAATGGGTACAAATTGATCCTGTTGTTGATGGTCAGACACTCACCTGGTCTTTCAGTCCCCTGCATGTTGATCAGTCCCATGAACTTGTTTACGCGGTTGATTTGGCTGATGGAATTGACCCAGGCAGTTCTTACGTCAATGTAGTTACGGTCTCCAGTACAGATCCAGATGGTGATGCTGATCCAAATCTATTAAACAACACCAGCAGCTATGATCCCGACGTCGATTTTGTAGCGCCCCTGATAACCAGTCTAAATAGCTACACAATTAGGGTGAATAGTTACAATGCCTTCACGGTTGAGGCTAGTGGAAGTCCGACACCGCAAATCACATATACAGGACCGTTGCCAGGAGGGGTAGGATTTGTGAACAATGGCGATGGCACAGCAACACTCTCGGGGACAGCGGCTGTTAATTCAGGAGGAGTATATAGCCTGGTGTTTACTGCCAGTAATGGTATAAACCCTGACGCAACTCAAAACTTCACTCTGACCGTACAAGAAGCCCCCCGATTTTTGAGCGATGCTTTTACGACATTTAAAGTTGGCGAGTTTAGCTCATTTACAGTTTCCACAGCAGGGTATCCAACAGTTTATGACGTTACCTTGTCTGGCAGCTTACCGGATGGAGTGACGCTCACAGATAACAATGATGGAACAGCTACACTTTCTGGAACGCCTGCGTCACTACAGGGCGGTGTATACAATTTGACACTGACAGCTATCAACGGTGTCACGCCAAACGGCACCCAAAGCTTTGTCCTGACCGTGAACGAAGCGCCGTTGATCACCAGCGCAAACAATACCACCTTTACTTCCGGTGTCTTTAGCGACTTTACAGTTACTACATCAGGATATCCGAGCCCCTCACTTAGTTTCGAAGGTACCCTTCCAGTCGGGATCACATTTACGGATAATGACGATGGAACTGCTTCCATCTCGGGTACAACAACACAAGAGGGAACATTTAACATTACGATTTATGCCATTAACGCTATTTTGCCAGATGCTCAGCAGGCTTTTACAATTGAGGTCACTCCCAGTCTGACTGCCCCAGTCATCACCAGTCCGGATACCACTACCTTCACAATTGGGCTGCCGGGAAGCTTCACAGTCACGGCATCTGGTTACCCAAGCCCGACATTCTCACACACTGGCAGCCTGCCGGATGGGGTCACCCTGACCTCAGCAGGTCTGCTTTCCGGCACACCAACCGAGGGAAGCGGTGGTGAGTACATCATCACCATCACCGCCACCAACGGGGTGGACCCGGATGATACCCAAACCTTTACCCTCGTGGTGAACGAGGCTCCGGTCATCACCAGCTTAGATAGCACCACCTTCACAGTTGGGCTGCCGGGAAGCTTCACAGTCACGGCAACTGGTTATCCAAGCCCGACGTTTTCTTATACCGGAAGCTTGCCAGATGGAGTCACATTGACTTCAGCAGGTTTGCTTTCTGGCACAGCAGCACAGGGAACAGGCGGCCTTTATATCATCACAATCACTGCCAGTAATGGGGTAGAACCTGATGATACGCAAACCTTTACCCTTACAATAAATGAAGCTCCAGAGATTACCAGCGCAGAAAGCACAACCTTCGCTTTTGGCGAGCTTGGCAGCTTCACCATCACAACCAGCGGCTTCCCGACGCCGTTTATCTGGACCGACGATTCATTACCCACCTGGCTGACCCTGGTGGACCAGGGCGATGGTACGGCAATCCTTTCGGGCACACCGCCGGATGAAGGTGGGGTTGATTACATTCTCTTCAAAGCTGCGAATGGAGTCACGCCAGACGCAGAGCAAAGCTTTACTTTGACGTGGGAAGGAAAACCCAATTTTCTGATCTTCCTACCGCTGATTTTAAGGTAGGCACATTCTTCTAGTAGATTTTTTTGAAGGCCGGGTTCCGTAATTGAACCCGGCTTTTTCTGGAATACAATTGAGTTATCAAAGCACAGCATCTGTCAGGGATTCTGCGGAATCGACTGTAAAAACGGCGAGGTAAGCATGATTAAAACCAAATTGGGCGTCTTACTCTTACATGGCTGGACGGGCACACGAACGATGATGCGTCCGTTGGTCGAGCCTCTTCATTCTATGGATTTACCCACACACATGCCTGCCCTACGCGGCTGTGAGGACGGTTCTCCGGATGCGCTACTGAAGGTGACCTGGCAGGACTGGCTGGAGGATGGCCGCCTGGCATTGTTGGATCTTTTAGGCGAGGTCGACAGAGCCATCATTGTTGGTCACTCGATGGGCGGTATGATCGCGCTCAGTCTGGCTGCTGACTACCCTCAGGATGTGGATAGCGTCGTCACGGCTGGTACCCCCGGGCGGATGCTCACGCCCTTCGCACCCGGAAACAAACTTTACCCACTTTTCAGGCTGCTTTGGCGCTTTATCCCAACTTATAATAAAGGTCAGCTGGCTTATGCTGACCCAAGCGCTGAGCAGCTGGACGATTCGCTGCGTGTGGTACCCATGATTACTGTCAAACAGCTGTTTGACTTCATCAATCAACAAAATACCTACCTGCCTAGAGTGAGCGTGCCAATGTTGATCTTGCAGAGCAGGGCAGACAGTAGCTGTATGCCTGATTCTGCTAATATCCTTTTTGACCGCACAAGCACTCCCAAGGCAGATAAGCGCATCGTTTGGTTCGAAAAGAGTGAACATGGCATGTTCCTGGATATTGAGCGAGAACAAGTGGTCGCTGAAGTGGTGCAGTTTGTCCAGGCACGCATAGATCAGCAGCCAACCTGAGAAGTAGAAACATTGACGAGAAAAGCGGCTGAACAAAAGGCCCAGCCCTACGTGTAATCTCTCGTCATCGCGAGCGTAGCGTGGCGATCTGCCTTTTTCGGCCCGGAAAACAGACTGAAGCTTGCCGCGTCACTGCGCTCCTCGCAAGGACAGATCATTGTCATCGCGAGGAACGAAGCGATCTAAACTGTTTGCATTCATGTACAAGATTAGTTCAAACGCACTTCGTGGTTTTCAACCGTGATCCTGCTAACTCAAACGTGTTGGTCTGCCACGAGTTTAGATTGCTTCACAAAAGAGGTTCGCAATGACAGGAAAAACAATTAGGCTGATCATGTGCATGTTCAGCCTAATAGAGTAACGGATTTGGTCAAATTAACCCTTATCGGGGGGGTACTAACTTTTTTCCCATTCTCTCACAGGGTAGCAGCAGAAGATGAGGTCTTTGGCGGCTTTGAGTTCGTCCGCGCGCTTGACGGGGGTGTTGTGCGGAGCGGACTTGAGCAGCTCCGGCTGAGTGCGCGCTTCTTCGGCGATCTTCAACATGGCATCGACAAAGCGATCAAGCGTTTCGACATTTTCTGTTTCGGTCGGTTCGATCATGAGGGCTTCATGCACGATCAGCGGGAAGTAGTTTGTGGGCGGATGGAAATTGTAATCCATAAGCCGCTTGGCGATATCCAGGGCGTGGATGTCTGGCACGTCCTTCCAATAACCCTCGAGCACGAATTCATGCATGCATGAGCGGTCATAGGGCAGAGTGTAGGTGCCTTTCAGCTTCGCCTGCAGGTAATTGGCATTCAGGACGGCTTTTTCCGCGATATCGCGCAAGCCTTCCTGCCCAAGCATCGCGATGTAGGTGTAGGCGCGCACGAGCATGCCGAAGTGACCATGGAAGGTTTTGATCCGCCCGATAGATTTCTCCGGCCGGGCAAATCCATAGGTGGGTGGGTTTTCCTCATCACCTGGATCTGTCATGATCACGTGAGGATCGGGCAGATAATCGACCAGTTTTTGGCAAACCATGACCGGACCGCTGCCAGGACCACCACCGCCGTGCGGGGTGGAGAAGGTTTTGTGGAGGTTATAGTGCATGACATCGATGCCGCACTCACCAGGCTTGAACACGCCCAGGAGGGCGTTCATGTTGGCGCCATCGCCATAAACCAAACCGCCAGCCTCGTGCACTATGCGGATGACTTCGGCGGTGTTCTCATCGAACAAGCCAAGCGTGTTGGGGTTGGTGAACATGATGCCGGCGAGGGTGTCGTCGCAGAGCTCAGCCAGGGCATTGAGGTCCACATTACCGCGTTCATCCGAAGGCAGCTGCACGGGGTCAAAACCGAGCATCGCTGAGGAGGCAGGGTTGGTGCCGTGGGCAGAGTCGGGGATGAGGATGCGGGTGCGTTTGAGGTCCCCATGGTCTTTGTGGTACTTGGCGATGATCATCGTACCGACCAGCTCGCCTTGCGCTCCCGCGGCGGGTGCCAGGGTGGCATCGGCGAAGCCGCCGATTTCAGCCAGCCAGTTCTGGAGGGTGTACATCAGGTAGAGATTGCCCTGCACAGTGTCTTCAGGCTGAAGAGGATGGGTGGCGGCGAAGCCAGGGTAACGCGCGGTGGCTTCGTTGATCTTGGGGTTGTATTTCATGGTACAGGAACCCAAGGGGTAGAAACCAAGGTCGATAGCGTAGTTTTTCTGGGAGAGCTTGGTGAAGTGGCGTACGACACCCAACTCGGCGATTTCCGGGAAGGGGAAGTCTGCTCGGGCAAATTCCTGTGGAAAATCGCTCAGGGGAACGTCGGGTTCCTGGAAGGTGACGCCGGTACGTCCGGTGGAAGAAAGCTCGAAAATGGTTGGTTCACGCATGTTTCACCTCGCTCAAAACGTCGGTCAGATAATCGATATCTTCGCGTGAAATCATCTCGGTGACTGCCATCAGGAGGCAGCCTTCGAGTTCGGGGTAGTCCTGGTTGAGGTCGTAACCGCCGAGGATGCCGTGGTCCTGCAGGTGCGCCAAGAGTTCGGGCACGTTCTGGTTAGCCTGGACGACGAATTCGTGGAAGAAAGGCGTGCTCTTGAAGGGGAGCTTGAAGCCGGGAACTTCCTGAACTACGTTCGCGGCGTAGTGCGCGTTCTGATAGCAGAGGTTCGCGACCTGCTGGAAGCCAGTCTTGCCTAACAGGGTCATATAGATCGTGGCGGCAAGGGTCATCAGACCCTGGTTGGAGCAGATGTTGGAGGAGGCTTTCTCACGCCGGATGTGCTGCTCGCGGGCAGTGAGGGTGAGAACGTAAGCCAGTTCACCCTGGGTGTCCACGGTTTCGCCGACGAGACGACCGGAAATTTTGCGAAGGAGCGCGTTTTTGACCGCGAAGAAACCAAGGTAAGGCCCGCCATAGGAAAGCGGAATGCCGAGCGGCTGACCTTCGCCAACCACGATGTCGGCCCCGATTTCTCCAGGGGGCGTAAGGAGTGCCAGGGCGGTGGGGTTAGCCACAACCGCGACGAGGGCTCCCTGGGCGTGAGCGGCTTCAATGAGGGGTGCATAGTCGATGATGCGCCCGAAGAAATCGGGATACTGCACCATCACAAGACAGGTGTCGAGGTCGATCTGGTCGATCAGCTTTTGCAGATCGGGTTCGATGCCGGTTTCGGGGTCATCCCCGACGATGCTGATTGCATCGTTAGCCTGCATGTAGCCGCGTATGACTTCGCGATACTGAGGATTGATTGCGCGCGAGAGCAAAACCTTGGGGCGCTTGCCGCGGAATTGGCTGTATGCCAGGATCACTGCTTCTGCGGCGGCAGTCGCGCCGTCGTAGTGAGAAGCGTTGCTGACATCCATGCCGGTGAGCAGGCTGACCAGGCTCTGGAACTCGAAGATCGCCTGGAGCGTGCCCTGGGAGATCTCGGGTTGATAGGGGGTATAAGCCGTGTAGAACTCACCGCGCTGGAGGAGGTTATCCACCGCTGCGGGAATGTAGTGTTGGTATGCGCCGGCACCCAGGAAACTAATAAAATCCCGGGTGGTGGCGTTGGCTGAGGCGATGCTGTCCAACTCAGTTGCCGCTTGCATCTCAGAGAGCGGCAGTGGCAGGTTTAGGTCGGGGAAGCGGTTCTTATCGGGAACCACTTTAAAAAGGTCTTCAACCTTCTCGACCCCGATGGTTTTGAGCATTGCCTCCACATCAGCTTTTGTGTGTGGAGTGAACATAGGCTTAGCGGTCCTGGCAATAAGCGTCGTAGGCAGCCGCGTCCATCAGCTTGTCGAGCTCGGACTCGTCGCTGACCTGGACTTTGGCGAGCCAGCCGCCAGTGTAGGGCTCGGAGTTCAGCAGCTCGGGGGTGTCGGTAAGGACCTGATTGACTTCGAGGATCTTGCCGCTGACGGGAAAGACCACTTCAGCTGCGGCTTTGACAGATTCGATCGTCGCCAGGCTGTCGCCGGCGCTTACTTCGTCATCGGGGTCGATGGCGAACTCAACGAAAACGACGTCGGAGAGGGAATCCTGCGCAAAGTCGGTAATACCAATGGTGGCAATGCCGTTTTCTACCTTGACCCACTCATCTGTTTTCTGATATTTCAATTCTTCTGGCACTAACATTTTGGCTCCTTTTGGTTTGTTAATTCGAACAAAGGCACATTTTGTGCCTCTGTTATCTTAGATTTCAGAGGTTTGAGGGTTTGTTTACCTGAGAGTTTCACCATAATCGGTTTGCCCCTTCGGTGCCTGCAAAAGCAGGGCTCTTCCCAATGGACACAATTTATTTTAGCGTTTTGTGGGGATTAGTCAAGCCAGTTGGTCTTACTTTCAGAACCTTCCTTTGAATTGTTGGCTGCCTTGAAGCATAATCAGGCAAAAACGGGCTTCAACCCAGGTCTGAAAAGCGCTCCGGGTGGGAGTAGACGTTGAATCGGGAACCCCTGGCATAGCCGATGAGCGTCATGCCAATTTCTTCTGCCAAATGAACCGTGAGGGTGTTGGGGGATGTGAATGAGATCACGACAGACACACCCAAGCGGGCAGATTTTTGCAGCATTTCAGAGCTGATGCGCCCGGTGGTGAGCAAGAGAGATGGCTTGAGCGATGGATCATTGAGCAGGATGTAACCCATCAGTTTGTCGAGGGTGTTGTGTCTACCGACATCGTCAGCCAGGAGCAGAATTCTTTCACCATCAGAAATCGCCGAGCAATGCACGCCGCGAGAGGTGGTCTGGGCATTTTGAGCCTCCATAAATTCAGACAGCAGGCTGCTAACCGCATCGGCGGTCAAGGTGACTTCATGCAGTTCGGACGTTTCAGGTTGTTCGAGCCGCTGGGCGGTTTGCCCGCCACCGCAGCCCGTGGTTTTGATCCAGGTTTTGGGCTTGTTGATGGGAGAGGCAGTGTCTATTTCTACAAAATCCGCAGTATCGCAAACGTGCAAACGCGCGACATCCTCTGCGGAGTAGATCAGCCTTTCGTTATACAGGAAACCGACAGCCAGTTCGGCAATCATGGCAGGGGTGCAGCGCATTTCCATCCAGGGCTTGCCGTTGACGATCAGGGTGACTGCCTGCTCAATAGGTATTTGACCGCTTTTTGGCTGCCACTTGCCGTCAAAGTATTGGATAAAAGAGATTTCGCTACTTTTCATTCGCTCACCTTAAACCTGCCCGGATGATGCCGCCTCCGAGCACTTTTTCGCCTTCGTAGAATGCCGCGCTCTGCCCGGGAGTAATATCCCGCAGGCGTTGATCGATCTCAACCAGCACGCCACTGCCTTCAGAAGCAGTCAGGGTTGATTTGACAAGACCTGAACGATACCTGATCTTTACATAGCATTCGAGGGGCAAGGCTGGGGCCAGCCCGCTGATCCAGTTTAGCGGACGCACGAGAAACTTGCTGCTTCCCAACTGGCTGGCTGGACCAACAATCAAGGTATTGCTTTCAGGTTGTTTTTCGAGGACGTAAAGGGCTTCAGTATAGGCAGGCAGACCTTTCCTTTGCCCGATGGTGTAAAAAGCCAAGCCCTGGTGCGTGCCCAGCAGTTGCCCCTGGGCAGTCCGGATTTCCCCGGGTTGGGTGGCAGCCGGCGCAAATTCGCGCAGAAATTGTTGATAATCTTCGCGATTGACGAAACACAAATCCTGGCTGTCGGGTGCGTCAGAGACGGTCAGGTTCAGGCTTTGAGCGATTGCGCGCACTTCTGGTTTCCCCAGTTCGCCAAGGGGAAGGATTGAGCGTGATAATTCCGCCTGGGTCAGATTGCTGAGCATGTAGGATTGGTCTTTTGCCAGTTCGCTGGCACGCCAGAGTTCTAACTTGCCATCCGCAGCCTGGATAACGCGCGCGTAGTGACCGGTTGCCACGTATTCAGCCAATTGTTCATTCGCAAAGTTGATCATCTCAGCCCATTTCAGGGCTTGATTGCAGAGGACGCAGGGATTGGGGGTTTCGTTTGCCAGGTGGCTGGCGATGAAGGTTTCCACGACTTCCTGCCGGAAAGAATCGCGGACGTCTTTGACGTGTAAGGGAATGCCTAACTGATCGGCCACTTGCCTGGCTGATTCAAGCCCTTTTTGCTCCGTCCGGTTGGCATGCCAAAGCTTAAGGGTCAACCCTTGCACGTCGTAGCCTTGCTTGATCAACAAAGCGGCTGCTACCGCGCTATCCACGCCACCACTCATGGCTACGATGACTTTTGCCATAACTTCTCCAGTGCTAATTATAGAGGATTTCAGAAAGTGATTTCGCTTGGATTAACTTTTCCAAGGATTTGCCCGGCTTCTTCAACATATTTGAGCGATTGGTGGCGGAAATAGGTATTGTAGAGCTCCGCGTAGTGACCGCCCTGTTTGAGCAAATCCTGATGATTACCCTCTTCAATGATGGAGCCGTGGTCAAGCACGATGATACGGTCCGCAGATCTTACGGTGGAAAGGCGATGGGCAATCAGGATACTGGTTGAGCATTGTAAGATCAGCCCCAGAGCTTCTTGGATCTGGTATTCGGTGAAGGGATCAATGCTGGCGGTGGCTTCATCAAGGACAAAAATAGCGGGTTTGTGTGCCAAAACGCGCATCAGCGCCACCAACTGCCGCTGCCCCATGGAGATATGGGCACCGCGTTCGCCGACGTGTGTATCAAGCCCATTCGAGAAGGTTTCAAGCCATTCACCATTGCCGACTTGATTCGCCAGTTGGGTGATCTCGTCCCTGCTGATGTTTGGTTCGGCAAAACGAATGTTTTCTTCCACCGTGCCATCAAAAAGGAAAGGCACCTGGGTGACGATACCCATGTTTCGGCGCAGGGCTGGCAGATCGAACTCGCGGATATCGATGTCGTCGATGAGCATCTCGCCATCCTGGAACTCATAAAAACGGGATATTAAGCGGGCTATCGAGGATTTACCGGCTCCGGTGTGACCGACAATGGCGATATTCTCTCCGGGTGCGATGTGGAGATCAAAATTGTCGAGTACCTTTCCACCGGTCGCGTAGCTAAAGTTGAGCCGATTGAAATCAATTTTTCCAGTAATTTTGTCTACCTTGAGATTGTCGCTCTGAACGACCGAGTGTTCCGAATCGATCAAGGCAAAAATGCGTTCTGCGGCTGAAAGGCCTGTTTGAACCTGGGTCCAATAGGAGGTGATGCTCAGAACAGGCATCAGGAAGCGGTCGCTTGCCAGCAGGATCATGTACCAGGCTCCTGCGGTAATCAGCCCATTGGTGACACTCATTGCCCCAAGATAAACCAGAAGGGCAATGCTGATGCCGCTGATGGTGCGCATCACCGGAAAAACGATTGAAAGCACCAAGCCCCGCTGTACGTTCACTTTGAATGAAGTGGTGTTGGAGACGTCAAAATCCTGGTAAATTTCATCTTCCTGGCGGAAGTTTTTGGCAACTGAAATGCCGCTGATTGTCTCTTTGATGGTGGCGTTCACGTTAGCCATGGCGCGCATGCCCCTGGTGGTAACACGCCGCGCCAGTTTGCGGAATTGTGAGACCACCAGCATGACGAAGGGGATGAAAGCCATCAGCGCCAGGGCAAGCCGCCACTCGGCGTTAAAAAGGATGATACCAGTCACCAGGGATTGGACGGTGCTGCCGGCAACGTCCATCGTCAGCCTGATCAGCAGAGAGAAGTCATTGGTGTCAGTGGTAATTCGGGAGACAATGCGCCCGGATGAGAGCCTGTCATGAAAGGCGAGATCTTGTTTGATGGATGAGGCGAAAGCGTCAATTGACAGATCGCGGTTCATATCCGCAGTGATGCGTGATAAAAGCCTCCTGATCAAATAGAAGAAGACGAAATCCATTATTTGCAGGAAAAGAATTCCAAGAACCAGGATGGTATAAGCCGTTTCATTTGGGATGCCAGCGATACCTTCATCGAGGACATTTGAGATCAAGAGTGGTGGTAAAGCGGCAAAAAGACCCTGCAGAATGATGCTGATGGTCATCCAGGTGATAAATTTGCGATGACGTTTGGCGTAATCCCAGATGCGACTGAGCAAGACTTTGTTGCTATATTGGCGGTCGTAGACTTCACCGCTGAGACCTTGATGGAATCCCATTACTCTTTTGCCTCCGCGAAGATATTTCGGTAAGATTTGGAGGTCTCCATCAATTGATCGTGTGTGCCGATGGCAGAGATACGTCCTTTGCGCATGACGATGATCAGATCAGCCCAACGGATCTGGGAAAGACGGTGGGTGATGATAAATGTGGTTCTGCCTTCAGAAGCCAGTTTGATTGCCTGTTGGATCTCATCCTCAGTTTTGCTGTCGATGGCGCTGGTTGAGTCATCCAGGATCAGGATCTTGGGGTCTGTGAGGAATGCTCTCGCGAGGGCAAGGCGCTGCCTCTGACCACCGGAAATGGTGGTTCCTCTTTCTCCGATAACCGTTTCGTAGCCTTCCGGCAGCTCACCAATGAAACCATCTGCCTGAGCTTTCTCTGCGGCCATCACGATTTCTTCGTGAGTGGCGTTTGGTTTGCCAAAAGCGATATTTTCGGCGACTGATTTTGAAAACAGGAAAACGTCCTGTTCGATGATCGAGATTTGACCCCGGAGGCTATCCAATTTCCAATCTCGCAAGTCGATCCCATCAATTTGGACATTACCCGAAAGCGGATCATAGGTGCGATTGATCAGGCGAACCAGGCTGGTTTTCCCGGAGCCGGTTTGCCCGACAATTGCCACCGTCTGCCCCGGATTGACTTCAAAAGTGAGGTTCTGCAGATTCAGGTTTTCGCCGTCATAGGCAAAATCTACATTTTCAAAGTTGACCTTACCTTTAATCACAGCACTATGCCCGGATTCGTTCTGGTCGAGATTGTTCTCAGTGTTCATGGTGGCAAGCAGCCGGCGCGCGCCGGCGATGCCAAGAGAGATTTGCGAATAAGAGCGGATGGAAGTATGGGTTGGAAATCCGAGCACGGAGAGAGAACTAAAGTACGTAATCACACTTCCCAGGGGAATCAAACCTTGCCTGTGAAGCAAGAGGGCGTGCATCAAGCCAAAACCCATGGCCAAGGCCAGCAAGAGCAAGGGGGCAAAGCGGGCTTCGATATCTCCTTGTTGGACATTCGCGTCGCGATAGGCTTGCGAGTTCTCTTTGAAAAGATCGATCTCGGCTTCTTCCTGGGATGCCGCTTTAACCGTTTCGATCCCGTCGATGTCTTCTGCCAGGCGGCTGTTGAGCGTGCCGAAGGTTGCGCGAACTTCACGCGTGACAGGCCGCAGGATTTTCAGGAAGTGGACTATGGCCACAAAATACAAGACAATAAACGCGATCGGCGTGAGCAGCAAGGCAGGGTGAATGGACAAACCAACGCCGATGGGGATGAACAGGAAGTTGATTGAGCCCAGCACCATGTTGAGGCCAGGGCTGAAGATGTAATTGACTTCGCGGATGTCGTTGGTGGCGCGTGCCATCAAATCGCCGATGGACTGCAAGGAATGGAAAGTCATGCTCTTGCCGAGCAGGCTGGTGTAGAACTCGTCACGTACATCACGTTCGATGCGTTGGGCAGTCACTTCAAAACCAAAATTGCGGAAAAACTGCATGAAACCGCGGATGGTCTGGGATATTCCCACAATGACACCTGCCCGCAGGAAAACAGAGGGCAGGGGATTCCCACTGGTTAAGTTTTCAAAGACAATTCCGAATTGAAGTGCCGGGATAGAAGCCAGGGCGGCATTACCGACGGCTCCAAGGATGGCAACCAGGAAGATATGCCAGTGATGCAGCGCATGCGATGCTACCCAAGCGAACGCATTACTGCGGTTCGTTTTATATCGAAAAGGACTGTTGAATTCGCTAATTGTCATTATTTACCCGATAACCAATCGTTACCAAAGTGTTATTCTACCCGATGCGTCCCAAATGCGAGCAATTTGCTCACATTTTTGGGTTTAGAAAGGATTTATGAGATTATTTTTCATTGAAAAAACACCTTGACCGATCTGGTGGTCGGGGTTAGAATAGTGGCGATTGATTAATACTATTAATCAGATTAATATGATCAACGAGCTCAGTCCTGTTCTTAAGTTTATTGCAGACGCTACCCGTCAGGATGAGCCTATTCCAAGCATATCAGAGTTAAGTTCTCAACTTTGTATTTCCACAGCCAGTGTGCGCGAGCAGCTTGAAGTCCCAAAAGAGTTGGGTTTTGTCGATGTGCGCACACGAACGGGCATCCAAAAACATGATTTTTGCCTTACCCGTCCGCTTACACTTTCAATGACTTATGGTTTGCGGGTTGACCCTGACCTTTTCCAGGAGTATGCATCCCTGCGCCGGCAGCTCGAGATTGCTTACTGGTATGAAGCTTGTGCTCTGCTTGAGAAATCCCACATCCAGGAGCTTCAGGAATTGCAGGAAAGGGCTAACTGGAAAATTAACCAAAGTCCGGTGGTGATACCGACCCCGGAGCATCGAAATTTTCATCTGGCAATTTATCGCCCTTTAAATAACCGTGTGCTCAATAGCGTCCTTGAAACCTACTGGGACCTCTATGAGGCATCCCGAATTCAATATTATCGCAACCAAGAATACCTGGAAAGTGTCTGGAGTTATCATCGCCAGATGCTCGAGGCAATCGCAAGCAAAGCGTACGAAAAAGGATATGAAGCCTTGGTGACCCATTTTGATTTGATAAAAACAGTTAAGAAAGCAGATCTTCGACAAAGATTTGAGTAAGAGGAGAGATAATCGTGATGGTAGATCCCACGCAAAAATTAGAGCAGGACGACGAGCGGATTGTCAATGAAGTCTGTATAGCTGTCTGCACGGTCAATGGATCCGGCAGTGCCACGTCAAATAGCATTCTGTACCGGGCACTATTTCATATGGGGATCATGACCTCGGGTAAGAATATTTTCCCATCCAATATCAAGGGTCTCGCAACCTGGTTTGTGATCCGGGCTTCAGCCCGGGGATACACCGGGCGTATAGCGCATGATGATGTGGTCGTCGCAATGAACCCTGCCACCATCGATAAGGACGTCACCTACCTCCAGGATGGCGGGGTGCTGTTCTATGCCGACCATTTGGAATTGCCTGAAATTAAGGATAGAGAGCTTATTGTCTACCCCATGCCCATCAAATCCTTGATGAAGCAGGTGGACGTGCCCCGAAATCTCCAGACTTACATGGAGAACATGCTTTACGTTGGTATTGTGGGCCAGGTGTTGCGCATCCCCGAAGAAATCCTGAAAGCCACCGTCGAGCAGCAATTCCGCCACAACCCGACGATTGCCCAATCAAATTACAATATCGTGAAACTTGGTTTCCAATACGCGCTCGAGAACTTAGAGAAGAAAGACCGCTTCTACCTGGAGCAATTGCCGGAATTGAGTGACTACATTCTTACTGACGGAAACAATGCAGGCGCGCTAGGATCGCTTTATGGTGGTTTGCAGTTTTGCGCCTGGTATCCGATCACCCCAGCGACAAGCCTGGTTGAATCAGCCATCGAACAGGTTGGCAAATTGCGTAAAGATCCAGAGACTGGAAAAAACACTTGTGTGATTCTGCAGGTGGAGGATGAACTCGCCGCGGCGGGTGTCACATTGGGAGCCGGCTGGGCGGGCTTGCGGGCGATGACCGCTACTTCCGGACCAGGATTAAGTCTGATGACAGAAAACATCGGCCTGGCGTACTTTACAGAAACACCGATGGTTATCTGGAATGTGCAGCGGGTTGGACCGAGCACTGGATTACCCACGCGGACAGCCCAGGGCGACCTTTCTATGATGTATACCCTTGGGCATGGTGATACACAACACGTAATTCTCATACCGGGCACGGTTACCGAATGCTTTGAGTTTGGCTGGCGTTCACTCGATATCGCAGAAAAGTACCAAACTCCGATATTTGTGTTGTCTGATCTTGATCTTGGGATGAACACCTGGGTAACCAAACGGTTCGAATATCCCAACCAGCCTATTGAACGGGGCAAGATCGTTTGGGAAGAAAAGCTTGAGGAATTCAAGGATTGGGGACGTTACAAGGACCTTGATGGTGATGGCATCCCTTACCGCACCGTAATTGGCAACCTGAGCCCCAAGGCGGCCTACTTTGCGCGCGGAACAGGGCACGATGAGTATGGAAATTACAGTGAAGATCCTGAAAACTGGTCAGATATGCTCAGTCGCATCGGACTAAAGCTGAAGGGCGTGGTCAAAGACCTGCCCGGGCCCGTCATTCGCAGGGCAAAGGCTGAAGCGGATATCGGAATAATCGGGATGGGCTCTACCCATGACGCCATGGTTGAGGCGCAGGATATCCTGGCGGAAAACGGTGTTCAGGCGGATTACATGCGTGTGCGCGCATTGCCTGCCAATTCCGCGGTGCGGGAGTTCATTGCCAGCCATGCACGAAACTACGTGGTGGAGCTAAATCGCGATGGGCAATTGGAGCAGGTCCTCTCACTCGAGGTTTCTGAATATTCTGAAAAATTGATCTCAATCTCTGTAATTGGCGGTCTTCCTCTGACTGCGGCATGGACGGCTGACAGCATTTTAGCAAAGGAGAAAAAAGGTGGAAAGAAAAGTTGAATTGAACCGAATAGGTCTTACGCTGGCCGATTATAAAGGAAAACCTTCCACCCTATGCCCGGGCTGCGGTCATAATGCGATTTCGAACCAGATTCAAGCAGCTGTTTGGGAACTTGGGATCTTGCCGGAAAAGATCATGAAAATCAGCGGTATCGGCTGCTCGAGCAAGAGCGCAAATTACTTCCTTGATCGATCGTTTGGCTTCAACGGCTTGCACGGGCGCATGCCCACGTTGGCTACTGGTGCCAGTTTCGGCGATTCTTCGATCAAAATCCTTGGCATCTCCGGCGATGGTGATACTGCCAGCATCGGAATGGGGCACTTCAAACACGTTATCCGGCGAAATGTGCCGATGGTTTACATCATTGAAAACAATGGATGTTACGGTCTGACAAAGGGGCAATTCTCTGCCACTTCGGATCAGGGTCTCAGGCTCAAGCACCAGGGTGTCAATATACTCCCTCCACTTGACCTGTGCATGGAGGCTCTCATCAGTGGAGCGCCTTTTGTGGCCCGCACCTTTTCCGGGGATGTGAAGCAGATGAAACAACTGATCAAAGCCGCTCTTTCTCAAAATGGTGTGGCTGTGATCGACAATATCAGCCCATGTGTCACCTTTAATAACCGTGATGAAGCTCTGCAATCTTATTCGTGGGGCAGGGAACACGAAGCACCCATCCAGGACATAACCCACTTTCAGAGTCGTGAAGAAGTAGAACTTCAAAATTTTGAAGAAGGTACATATCGCGAGATTCAACTTCAAGACGGATCTTACATGGTGTTAAAAAAGATCGACAAGGATTATGACCCCACTGATCTTCATGCCGCGTTGGATCTGCTGACGGAGTCGTACAAGTATCATTATTTACCTACCGGATTGATTTATTTCTCAGAAGCAGCTCCCACAATTCACGAGAAGTACGACCTTCCGGATGAACCTCTTAACCGCCTCCCAAAAGACTGTTTGCGGCCCAGCAAGGAGTCGCTTGAGGCAATTAATGTCGCCCTCTATTAGAAAGAGTTAGATAGCAAACCGGTCTTTTTGACCGGTTTTTTTTACTTGTTTGGGGGATGGAGAAATCTCCAGAACGCTGGTTCTAAACCTTAGCATCAGCCTTTGAGGGTATAGAGCATCGCAAGATTTGGGCTGGTGAAGGCGCCGACGGGGAAACCGGAGATGACAACTACCTGGTCACCGCCTTTCAGGGTGGTGCCAGCAGTCAGAGCAGTCTCGACATGGGTGATCATTGTTTCAAGGGTGTCGGCATGTGGAACGCGGAAGGGCGTTACGCCCCAACAGATTCCCAACCACTGGTAGGTACTGATTTCAGGTGTGAAAGCAAAAATTGGCACATTTGGTTTGGTTTTGCTGATCCAGAGAGCCGAAGTGCCGGAACGTGTGAAGACGACAATCGCGTCCACATCGGTATCCTGAGTCATATCTCGTGCGGCATGCGAAATGACGATGGCGTCATCGTTGGAGATATCGGCTTGGAGAATATTGTGGTGCCCCCAGTCATCCGCATGGCTTTCGGACTCCAGAATGATGTTTGCCATCATGCGGATACTCTGCACCGGATATTTGCCGGCAGCAGATTCGGCAGAAAGCATGACAGCATCGGTGCCATCAAAAATTGCATTGGCTACATCGGCTGCTTCAGCGCGGGTGGGGCGGGGATTGTTGATCATTGATTCGAGCATTTGCGTGGCAGTGATCACAAATTTTCCGTAATTGTTGGCTTTTTTGATGATCTCTTTTTGAACCGAAGGTACCAAAGCGGGTGAAATCTCCACTCCCAGATCGCCGCGGGCAACCATGACACCATCCGTTACTCTCATAATCTCTTCCAGGTTGGTGATTGCTTCGGGGCGCTCCAATTTAGCAATAATGGGGGGCAAGCGTCGATTGCCCATGATACTGCGTATAGTCTCCTGCACCATCTCAATGTCTGACGCTTTTTTGACGAAGGAAATTGCCACGAGGTCGACCCCGGCTTCAAGCCCAAACTTCAGATCTTCGAGATCTTTGGCAGTAAGGACGGGAATGTCGAGATTGGAGCCGGGAAGGTTGACACCTTTGTGAGATTTAAGCTTTCCACCAAGTATGACCTTTGCGAAAATGTTTTCACCGTCCAGGCGCAGCACTTCAAATTCGAGCTGACCGTCGTCCAGGAGGATATGGTTACCCGGAACAAGGACTTCATGTAGCTTGGGAACGTCAAAAGGAATGAAAACCACACCTTCAGGCAGGTTTTGTGGGTCATCACGGGAACTCAGGGCAACTTCCTGCCCGGATTTCAGGTTGATAACGCCATCGGGCAAAACCCCAATGCGCAGTTTTGGACCCTGGAGGTCCATGAGGATTGAAAGAGGCTTGCCAAGATCTTTTGAGATCTTACGAATTAGTTTAATTTTTTCGCCGTGATCTTCGTGAGTCCCGTGCGAAAAATTTAATCGGCAGACATCCATGCCTGCCTTCACCATCTCTACCAGCACGGCTTCATCTGAGCTGCTGGGACCCAATGTGGCAACGATCTTGGCAAACCGGTACATAGTTACTTCCTTATCTTTTCAGAACATCCGCAATGATTTCAAGCGCCCAATCGAGGGTTTCTTTCTCGATAACGAGCGGTGGGGCAAAACGGATGACGTTGTCGTGTGTTTCCTTGGCGAGGATGCCGGCTTCCTGCAGCATTTCGCAGTAGCGGCGGGCTCCGCCAGCTTCAGGATAGAGTTCAACACCGATCAGCAAACCGCGTCCGCGGACTTCCTTAACGACGGGTGAATCGATTTCACGCAGTTTTGACATGAAATAATTGCCAAGCTCGGTGGCGCGATCTGCCAGGTGTTCTTCATCCAGGACCTCAAGGGCTGCAATAGCAACAGCCGCGGCAAGTGGGCTGCCGCCAAATGTGGAACCATGCTCGCCGGGTTGGAAGAGACCCAACACCGGGTCATCAGCCAGGACTGCCGAAACGGGGTACATACCGCCGGATAGGGCCTTGCCAATGACGATTACATCCGGGCGCACATCTTCGTGCTGAGAGGCGAACCACTTGCCAGTTCGGCAAAGACCAGTTTGGATTTCATCAGCAATGAATAAAACATTGTTTTCCTTGCACAGATCAGAAACTGCCTTGAGATAGCCATCAGGAGGTAAAACCACGCCATTTTCGCCTTGAATCGGCTCCAGCATGATTGCTGCTGTGTTAGGCGTGATGGCGGCTTTTATTTCTTCAATACTGCCGTAAGTTACAACCTTGAAACCAGGTGTGAAAGGACCGAATGCCTCTTTGTAGAATTGTTCCGTAGAGAAAGAGACGATTGTTACAGTGCGACCGTGGAAATTACCGGCAGCAACAATAATTTCGGCTTCGTACTTGGGAACACCCTTGACTACATAAGCCCACTTGCGTGCAACCTTGATGGCTGTTTCAACGGCTTCCGCGCCGCTGTTCATGGGCAGCACGCGCTCATAACCGGTGAGGTCTACCAGTTTTTTGTATAACTGCCCAAGTCTGTCATTGCGGAAGGCGCGTGAGGTCAGAGCAAGTTTTTGGGCTTGATCGACCATTGCCTTGACGATGTGCGGGTGGCAGTGCCCCTGGTTGAGGGCGGAATAGGCACTTAGACAATCGAGGTATTTCTTGCCTTCAACGTCCCAAACCCAAACGCCTTTGCCTTCAGAAAGCACAACACTGAGCGGTTTGTAGTTATGCGCGCCGTATTTGTCTTCGATTTCAATGTAGTCCTTCGTAATCATTTATTTCTCTCCTAGTAGTGTTTGCAAAATAGCTTTTTGTGCGTGCAGACGATTGTGTGCCTGGGGGAAGAGGCGTGAGTGAGGTCCATCGGCGACTTCGTCTGTGATTTCCTGGTTTCGGTGAGCGGGCAGGCAGTGCATGACAATCACATCCGGGTCGGCTTCAGCAACCAGTTGGTCGTTGACCTGATAAGGGGGAAAGACCAATTCACGTTTGGCGGTTTCTTCTTCCTGCCCCATGCTCGTCCAGGTGTCGGTGTAAATTACGTGTGCACCCTTGACGGCCTCGTGAGGATCCTGCAGAAAAGCTAATTTGCTACCGCTGGCAGCCGCAATCGGTTTTACAGTTTCGATTGCTTCTGCCGGCATGTCGTAGTCTACTGGATTTGCAATGGTAAAGTTTGCGCCCAATTTGGCGGAGATCTGCATCAGCGAGACAGCCACGTTGTTGCCATCGCCGACATAAGTGATGTTGACATCCTTGATTTTGCCGAATTCTTCGTAGACCGTCATGATGTCTGCCATGGCCTGACAGGGATGGCTGTAATCGCTGAGACCGTTGATGACCGGGATGGAGGACCATTTTGCGAGCTCGAGCACGTGTTGGTGCTCAAAGACGCGCGCCATGATGCCATGAACCATGCCCGAGAGCACACGGGCGATGTCGGCAATGGACTCGCGTTTGCCCAGTCCAATCTCATTCGGTGAGAGATAGAGCGCGTCTCCTCCGAGGTGGCGCATGCCCATATCGAAGCTGACACGAGTTCGCAGTGAAGGCTTCTGGAAAATTAATGCC
This sequence comes from Anaerolineaceae bacterium UBA6105, assembly GCA_002423495.1. GTDB lineage: Bacteria > Chloroflexota > Anaerolineae > Anaerolineales > Anaerolineaceae > Mesolinea. Next base: position 29,456 of record DIWN01000066.1, read on the forward strand.
AACACTTTGCCTTTCAGGGTTGGCTGATTGCCACCGGCCTGATACTCTTCCTTTAGCGTCCTGGCTAAATCGAGCAAGGCAAGCAGCTCATCGGGGGTGTAATCAATAATATCCAAGAAATCTTTGTGCATATTTACTCCTACAATCTCCTTTTTTTGGCAGAGTCAATATAATCGCACAACTCAAAAGAATAGTGCAATCGCCTGGTTGGATTGTACCAGAATAATGGCTTTCAGCCCGGGAAGAGTGGCTTGGATTTAAGCCTGAGAAGCAGAAAGGTTTTGTTTTTCTATTGCGACAGAAAAGTGCAGGAATTATTCTGGTTTGTGAATACTTTTTTGGATAGGGTTGGCAAGTTCCGCAAGGATCTCATCTTGCAAATCGGACATTTCCTGCCACTCTGGGATTGAGGCATGATCCATGCCTGCCAGGTGCAAGATGCCGTGGACGAGCAGCATTTCAAGCTCATCCATCAATTCCAGTCCACGGGAATCTGCCTGCCTTTTTGCCGTTTCAGAAGAGATGAGAATGTCACCCAAATAGGTCTCACCGGTTTCAGGATCAGTAAAGGCGTTTTCGAAAGAAAGTACATCTGTAACTTCGTCAATATCACGATATTGAAGGTTGAATTTTTGAATTGTTTGGTCGTCTGTTACCTGGAGTGTTATCTCTGGTTGGGTTTCAAAGCCCAATAATCTAAAGGCAGTGGAGCTGGCGCTTTGTAATCGTTTTGTATCCAGTTCTTTCCGAATTGCGCGGCTTGATTTTATGGTGAGCATATTACTCTTCTGAAGCTGTCAGTGCTTGATTCGTGACATTAACCGGTTGAGTTTTCTCGCGCTTGGAATCAGGATATTGAATGCGGGGATGATAAGAGCGTTGAAGTGTCTTGAAGAAAGAATCCCGGATGGTGCTCAGGTCCTTGAGGGTCAGGTCAGTGTTATCCAATTGACCGGCATCCTTGCATGTGGTGATAACCGCATTTATGACCTCAAGGATCTCTTCATCGGTGCGGGCGTTCTCAGCACGGGATCTGGCTTCGGTGCCATCGGCGAGCATCAAAATCGCTGTTTCTTTAGAGCGGGGAGCCGGACCGGGATATGTAAATAGGGCTGGATCGACTTCGTCGGGATTTTCAGCTGCTGCGAGGGCTTTTCCGTACTGATAACGCGTAATCATCGTGCCGTGGTGTTCGCGGAGGAAGTCCGTTACTCTGGAAGGCAGACGATAGCGTTTGGCGAGGGCGACTCCATCCGTGACGTGTTTGATGATTGTTGCGGCGGCAACTTCCGGAGAGAGATCATCGTGAGGGTCAACACTGCCGCGAATCTGGTTTTCGATGAAAAAGCCGGGGTTTTCGGATTTTCCAACGTCATGGTAGAGCGCTCCAACCCTGACCAGCAGCCTGTCAGCCCCGATGGCCTCGGCGGCTTGTTCTGCCAGGTTGGATACTTGCAGGCTGTGTTGATAGGAGCCGGGCATGGTCTGGAGCACATGCTGCATTAATGGGTGATCGGGTCTGGATATGTCCATCAATTGCAGTGCAGTTGGGATGTCGAGCACAAATGAGAAAATATATTCGAAAAGAATTGTCAGCGTACCAGCGGCGAGACCATTAAGCAGGGCAGAAGCAACTAGCGAGACCAATCCCATCCAATCCGTGAACGAGTCGCCGATGCGAAAAATGAGCACCATAGCTATGCCAACCAGGCTTACAACAGCACCAGCACCGATAAATGAGCTGATCCTTCTCGCCCGCCCAATCACAAAAATACCTGCAAAGGTGGGCAGGATGTAGAAGAGACCCAACTCAATATCGCGCGGGTGACCAAAGACAATCAGAATTGCCAGCAACATGCTCATTAACATGCCGGTTTCTACCCGCAATACGATTGCGACTGTGAGACCAAAAGCAGCCACAGGATAGAGCCAGGGAATGACAGTGCGGTCCAATACCAGGAAACGAGCCAGCGCGAGGAATGTCAGGAAGAAAATTGCCAACATGACAATCGTTCTGGTTTCCATCAGGGCTTGGAATTTTCGCCGGCGGTTGTAGTAGGTTGCGCAGATCAAGCCACAGACGGCAACCAAAATACCGCTGGTTATCAAGAGATTGTTGCGGTTCTCTGGCTCACCCAAACCGAAGACATTCAGGGATTCCAGGTCAGCAGTTCCAATGATTTGTCCTCGGCGTACCAGGACTTCGCCAGCCATGATTTGCCTGGTGATGGGTTCCACGTTATTCCTGGCTGCTTCCCGGGCTTGCTGAGTTTGTTCTTCACTGAACAAGCTGGTAGGGACAATCAGCGGCGAGACGATCATCGTGATCAACTGGGTTTGATCGCTTCTGAAACTGAAATCGATAATGGCCGGCAGGTTGCTCCGTGTGCGACCAATCTGGTCATTGCGTATGCTTTCGCGCAGGACCACCTCCAGCACCCGGACTGATTCCGTGCTAACGGCTTGCCAGTCTTCGTCCGTGAGGTCCAGGATGGCTTCGTATGCTTCATCAGTAAGCGTAAGTTTGGCAGCCGATCGCATATCGTTGATTTTCTGCTGCTGAGTCGAAAACTTATCATTTCGAACAGAGGTAAAGAAAAAGAGAGCGTTGTTCAAGGTTTCAAGCTGCGCTTTGGCAATGCTGGGATCCGCAGGGAGAAAAATTGGATCAACCCCTGCTGCAGCTTCTTTGCGGGCTTCATCGGTGAAAAACTTGGACTCGAAAGTGATGGAAAACGGGGCTGTGATTTCTCGTGGGGCGACCTGGCCGATACTTAAGTTTTCGCTTTGATCGCTCAGGATATCCGGCAGAACAAGGCAAGCAAAGGCCAAAAGACAGGAAACAACCAGGATGAGACCTCTGATCACTCCCTTGGTTTTCGAGCCGCTTGATTTCTTTTTAGTTGTTTTGCTTGCCATGCATTTATCCTATAAGAAGTTCCCGAACCACACGGCTGGCTTCAGAATTGCTGGCTCTGCCTGTCAGGAGAGGTTGGAGGGTCTTCATCACAACACCCATGTCCTTAATTGAAGTCGCGCCGCATTGCGCAATCACACTCCGAACCAAGTCCTGCAATTCTTGCGCATTTAACTGCTCAGGCAGATAAGCCTTTAAGCAGGCAATCTCCGCATCAGCTTGGGTCACCAAATCAACGCGCTGAGCCTTCTGTGCATCAGCCTTGGCTTCCTGACGGGTTTTGATTTCCTTCTGAATAAGTGCCATGATTTCGTCTTGATCAAGTTCGCTTCCTTTGGCAACTTCTGCCAGCTGGATGGCTGCTTTAACCATTTTGACCACCCACTTTTTGGTGTCGTCGTGAGCTTTCATGGCCTGGACTAAGTCTGCTTGCAAACGTTCTTTTAAGTTCATGGATTTATTATACCTGTCTCTTCATGCTATCTCATTCACCAAGCGTGATCAGCCCTTCGAGCTTTTCAAAAAGAGACTGGCTGATGCCATCCACTTTCAGTAAATCTTCAAGCGCGGTGAAAAGCCCGTTTTTCTGGCGGTAATCCAGGATGGCCTGCGCCTTTACCTCGCCAATGCCCGGAAGGCTGTCCAGCTCAGCAAAGCTGGCCGTGTTGAGGTTGATCAAGGGGGAAGTGTCTATGCTCAAGCCTCTATCGTCTGTCGTCAATGTCAGATCTTGTGCGAGTGGAATGTATAACCTCTGACCATCCACCAAAGAGGCTGCGAGATTGAGTAATTGGGGGTCAGCCTCGTCCTGTAATCCACCTGCGGCCTGGATTGCGTCTTCTAAGCGCGCGTTCTCCGGCAGGGTATAGACACCCGGAAGGTTGACCGCACCCGTGATGTGAACCCGGATTAGCTTGGGTGTGGGTGTGGGGTCTGGCGTCAGGTTGGGAGTGTGGGTGACCAGGGTGATTGGCTGTCCTTTTTGAGGGGATACCACCAGGATGGTGGCTCCGACCACCACCAGCCCAAGCAAAAATCCAGCCAGAGTCTGCTGCCAGGGTTTCATGCCGATGAGCCTTCAGAGGCTTTCTGTTCTGCCGCGTACATCAGGCTGAATGCTTTGATCGATACCTCAAGCATGTCTTCCGAGGGTTCACGGGTGGTGAGCTTTTGCAAGGCGAGATTGGGTTTGATCAGCGCGCGCACGAGGGCGGACTCGTCCATGTGATTGGCGGCAAACCGGATGTATTCATAGGCTATTCCAGAAACCACAGGCAGCAAGAGGATACGGGTGAGGAGGCGCCAATGCAGGGGCAGAGGACCGAGCAGGCTGAAAAACAGGATCGAGATTAACACAAGTGTCAGCATGAAGGATGTGCCACAGCGCGGATGAAGGAGGGTAAACTCACTCACCTTTTTGGGGGTCAGCTCCGCGCCAGCCTCAAAAGCGTTAATGGTTTTATGTTCTGCGCCATGATAAGAGAATACCCGCCGGATTTCAGGCATTCTGCCGACGACCGCGAGGTAAACCACCAGGAGAACAAGACGTAGTAAGCCTTCCATCAGGTTGCTCAGCCAGGTGCCGAGTTTCCCAAAATTAGCAATTCCGAGGGGACCATCCAACCAACCCGTGAGCAAGGCCGGTAAAAGGAAAAAGAGCCCTATACCCAGCCCAAGAGACAACAAAACCGCAAGAATCAGGTCTTTTCCCTCGATCTGTTCATCTTCACCGCTAACCATGTTGGAGGATTTTGTGAGGAAGCGCATGCCCAGGTTCAAAGAATCCCACAAACCTAAAACGCCTCGTAAAAATGGAACGCTCATCCATTTTGAGCGATAAAGAGGGGGGAGTTCCTCCTCGTAGGTGAGGATTTGACCATCCGGCGCACGCACAGCCATGGCAACATGCTGTTTTCCGCGCATCATAACGCCTTCCATGACAGCTTGTCCGCCGTAGGAAGGGAGTCTTAATTCTTTCTGTTTGTCTGCCATGCCTAAGCCTCGAAACTTGTAAGGAAATGGATGTATGCCTGGATGCCTTTTCGCCAGGTGTGCAGGTGGAGATGCTCATTGGGCGAGTGGATCGCGTCGTCGGGCAGTCCAAGACCGGTAAGGATCGACTTTACCCCTAAAATTTCCTGCATGACCGTGGCCACGGGGATGCTTCCGCCTTCACGCTTGAAGACCACATCTTTCTGCCAGATTTCTTTAAAAGCCTGGATCAGGTTGGGTAATCCGGGAGCATCATCTGCCAGGTAGGAGGGTCCGCCAGAGTGCTTGATGAAGCTGACAGTCACTGTTGAAGGCACGAGAGAACGAATGTGTTTTTCGGCCAGTTCGTAGATATTGGAATGATCCTGGTCCGGAACCAAGCGGCAGGAGATTTTTGCTTTAGCGTAGGCCGGAATGATGGTTTTGGCGCCTTCACCAATAAAACCAGCATAGAGACCATTGACATCCAAAGTCGGTCTTGCCCCCTGGCGTTCAAGAAGTGTGTATCCTTCCTCTCCAGAAATTGCGGGAGCGCCGGTTATTTTCAGAAAATCAGTTTCGCTGGTCGGATTCAGGGCGATTTTTTTGCGATCTTCATCGCTCAGGACTCGCACAGAGTCATAAAAACCGGGAATTGCCACAGATCCATCCGGGTTGTGGAGTTGAGCGATGATCTTTGCCAGCACGTTGGCGGGGTTGGCAACGTTTCCACCAAAAAGACCGGAATGCAGATCCATCTTCGGACCATCAATGCGAATTTCAAAGTAGACCAGCCCGCGCAGCCCGTTGACAATGGTGGGGCTGTTTTTGTTGATCATGCCAGCATCCGGGTTGAGAATCATGTCGCATTTCAACAAATCAGTATGCTCGCGTATGAAGCCTTCCAGGGATGGAGATCCAATCTCCTCTTCGCCCTCGAGTATAAATTTGATATTAATGGGTAATTCTCCGGTTTTCAGAACGCTCTCAAGCGCGAAAACCGTTGCAAGGATCTGACCTTTCATATCTGACGAGCCGCGGGCAAACAAGTGCTCATCGCGGATGCTTGGCTCAAATGCAGGGGTTGTCCAGGCATCCAGGGGATCCGGCGGCTGCACATCGTAATGACCATAGATCAGGAGTGTTTTTGTATCGGGCAGGTGTGAGCGCTTCTCCGCAAAAACTACAGGGTGCAGGTCAGTCGGAAAGATTTTCACCTCATCCATACCGAGTTTGTCAAAGTAGGATTTTAGAAATTCGGCCGCTTCAAGCACGTGGGTTTTCATCTCTGGATCAGCCGAGACAGAAGGGATTCGCAAGAAGGCATCTAAAGTGCGCATCTTTTCAAGCTCTGTATTTTCAAAATCCTGGATTGCTTTTTGTGTTCTGGACATTTTCTTCCCTCGCATATTTTTTTTTGATTATATGCCATTTAGCAAAAAATCGTGATAGCATAGGCAGTGCTGCAACTTTTGTAGCTATGAAGAGTAAAATATTGACAATAATTGATGACAGAATGATTGCAAATAGGACAGGCAAAAAACAGAGTATACGATTCTGATGGATTTTTTACTTAAAGTCACAGCTAAGCAGGAATTTGGCGTGATTGATCAGGAGCACTGTTCTAGTTGTGAGGTAATCCTGGCAGAAGAGGTAAGCTAAGAAATGGGTTTGATTGAACACAGACAGTTAATAATCCTGGGGGCTGGCCCTGCGGGGCTATCTTCCGCGATCTATGCAGCCCGGGCAGAGTTGAAACCCCTGGTAATTACCGGAATGGTTTTATATGGGCAAGCTTCGTTGACCCATACGATTGAAAATTACCCTGGTTTCCCGAAGGGGGTTGGGGGTATGGAGCTCGGGCAGCTCTTTGAAGACCAAGCGAAAGCTTTTGGAGCAGAGTTTTTGATTGATGAAGTTCAGGCTGTTGATCTCTCCAAACACCCCTACACGGTCAGTGTTTATGGCGGAGACTATACTGCTGACGCATTGATCATTGCAATGGGGGCAAACTATAAAAGACTCAATGTTCCTGGGGAAGAGGAATTCATCGGCAGAGGCGTTTCGTACTGCGGAACCTGCGATGGCTGGTTCTATAAGGACAAAGACATTCATGTTGTTGGGGGCGGCGACAGCGCGCTCGAAGAAGCCATATTCCTGACAAGGTTTGCTCACAGTGTGACAATTATCCATCGACGCGATACGCTTCGAGCGGGAGCCATTCTTGAGAATCGCGCCAGAGCTAATCCAAAAATCAGTTTTCTATTCGATTCCGTTGTCAAGGAAATCAGAGGCGGCGAAGGCGTGGATGAGCTGTTGGTTGAGAATGTAAAAACGGGTGAACGGAGTTTGATACCTACTGAGGGTCTCTTTATTTTTATTGGTCACAGCCCAAATACCAAGTTTTTTGAAGGGCAACTCGAATTGGAACCAGGCGGGACGTTGAAAATTGACGAGCATATGGAAACCAGTAAGAAGAGTGTCTTTGCCGCAGGTGAAATTGCTGACCCGCTTTACCGACAGGTTGTCACTTCGGCAGGAATGGGAGCAGCCGCGGCAATTTCTGCGACGCATTGTCTTGAAAATATGTCGTGCGGACTTTAAGCCTGCTTAAGGCGATGTGGTCGGCTGTACGCCGGTTCCTATCCAACTGAAAACCCTGAACGCGCTTTCTGCACCGGCTTCTTCATAGATCGGATTATTGTTATCCTGGTTTATTTGTCTCGCAACCGTCACACTCCACTGTATGATGTGGGCATTCCCATCTATAGGGCGGAAAGTTGAAGGCAGAATAAATTTGGTATCAGTGACATATTCAACCAGAATTTTTTCTTCGACTGAAGTAAGGTCCTGAATTTTGACACGATAAACTTCATTCGCTTGTAAAGCGGCAACCGCTGCCCATTGCAAGGTTACACTTTCGTCCGTTGCCGAAAAGGCAGCGCCGGAACGCGGCAAAAGCAGGTTTGGCGCAGGATAAGGCGGCAAAGGTGTTGGAGTCAGTGTTGGACCTGGCGTGGGGAGTCGATCGCACAAGGGGATGATGAGCGTTTGACCCTGGCGGATGGTAGTACCGGTAAAGTTGTTGAAATCCTGGATATCCTGCATCGAGACGTTGTAGTTCAAGGCAATTCCTTGAAGCGTATCGCTGGATGAGACAACTATTGAAACGGTATTGGTGCAGATATCTGCTGCCACTTCAATTGCCTCTGGGGTTGCGGTTGGCACTGGAGAAGGCGTCAGGGTGGGTTGGGGAACCTTGAGTGTGCGTCCCTCGCTGATCATGCAATCGGTGCCCAGATTGTTGGCAAGAATGATGCTCTGTACCGAAACCTTGAATTGTGCGGCAATATCTGAACAGGTTTCGTTTGCTTTTACCACATAGTCCAAATCCGGTAATGGCGTCCAGGTAGGTTCGGGTTGAAGTGTGGGAGTGTTAGTGGGAGTGAGAGTCAGTGTTGGTGTGGTGGTTTGGGTGGGTTCGTCGATGACTGGAGCTGCAGGAGTGCCCGCACGGTTCTGATTGATTACCAAAAAGATAACCACTCCGATTAAAGAAAGAATTAGAATCCCTAATCCGATCAATGCTCCGAGGCTTACCTTAACTTCCGGAATGCGTTTTGAATCAATCGGACTTTCTTTCTTGGGACTGGCAGTTCCGTTGAGTGCTGTGCCGCAGACCAGGCAGCGGGTAGCAGTTTCTGAGATGCGAGTGCCGCAAACCGGGCAGTTTTGACTTCCTCGGTTTATTTTTTCAGTTTGAATTTTTTTCATAAGCTTCTAATAACCGAGCCAATAGATCTTGGTAAAATTGGCTCAATGTTTGGTATCTATCTCCATATTCCCTTCTGTCGAAGAAGGTGTAAGTATTGTGATTTTATCACGTATGCCGGCAAAGAAGAATTAATGCCAGGCTATTTTGCTGCTTTAATTGCGGAACTGAGGCACCAGGCAAACAAGCTCCAGGATCTTCCACATCAGGTGGACACGGTTTTTTTTGGAGGTGGTACTCCATCTCTCTTAAAGGCTGAGTGGGTTAAAGACCTGATTGATTGCATCGACAAGGAATATGGTTTGGTAAAGGGTGCTGAGATTTCTTTGGAAGCAAATCCTGGAACGCTCTCACCGGCATTTAGCGCTAAATTACTTGAAGCTGGGGTGAACCGGCTCAGCATCGGGGTCCAATCTTTTATAGATCACGAGTTAGCGCTTCTCGGGAGGATACACAATCCCTCCCAGGCGGTGGAGGCGATCCATTCTGCCCGCCAGGCAGGATTTAGGAATATCAGCCTGGATCTGATGTTCGGCATCCCGGGGCAAAGCCTTGCCGACTGGCAGGCAAATCTTCAACAGGCGCTTGCCCTTCAGCCGGAGCATCTTTCACTTTACTCTCTGATACTTGAAGCTGGAACGCAGCTCTTTGACGATGTTGAGAGTGGCAAGCTTCAACCTGTTTTAGAAGACCTGAGCGCGGATATGTTCGAATTGGCGATGGATGTGCTGGTTGAAGAGGGGTTTTCTCATTATGAGATCTCGAACTGGTCGAGGGGAGAAGCCTTTGAGGCGCAGCACAACAAGATCTATTGGAAGAACCAGCCGTATTTGGGAGTGGGCGCGGGAGCGCACAGCAGCATCAACGGACTGCGCGTAGCCAATACACCGTCAATTGAAGATTACATCAACAAAATGAATAGTGTCAAGTCCGCAGAAAACGGCAATTTTCCGGCTACAGTCGAAACGCTCAGGCTTGATGCTTATACGATGCAGCAGGAAACAATGATGTTGGGGATGCGCCTGACGAGGGAGGGCGTCTCCGCGGATGCGTTCAATGAGCGTTATGGTAAAGCGATACTGGATGTCTTTCCAAGAGAACTGGAGCACATAATTGCCAGGAAACTTGTGGAATGGCGCAGCTTTCCTGACGGACCGCACCTGGTGCTCACGAGAGGTGGGATATTGCTTGGCAACCAGGTATTTCAAGAATTCGTGTAATTACTTGTGGACCCGGATGAAAGTTCCCCAACCGTGCTTAACCCATTCTTCAGGTTCGGCTTGCGGTAAAGTCCAGCGATAGATCCACTTCGCGTCATCATTTGCCATGTTAATGCAGCCAGCACTCATTGGTGTACCGAAATTTGAGTGCCAGAAGGTACCGTGGGTTGCCAGTCCAATATCCATTTCAAAGAAACAAGTCCAGGGAACGCCCATCCAGATCCTTTCGCGGATGTTACTGGTCAGGATAGCATTCCCCATATGTTTGGACGGCATTTTCGTCTTGATTGCGTATAGACCTTCGCCGGTGGGGAAGCCTGTAGAGACCTTGCATTCTTTCACCACCTCATCGCCTTCAAAGGCTTGCAGTCGCTGCAAGGGAATCGAAACGTCAATCGTCTTTTCGCTGCCAGGTACGTCAGGTGAAATGGGCGCAAACTCTTCATCTTCAATGAAACGCAAGTGCTCAGCGCGTACGATTGTTTCTGTACGCCCAAGTTCGTCCTGGATTTTGTACCAGGGTTCTTTATCAGGTCCTTGCACAACGTCAACCACCCAATGAGTAGAGCGGTAGTAGTACATCCACATCGGGATCCATGTACTGTTTCCCTGATAGAAGAGCGAGCGGGTATAGGGAACGGTAATTTCAGCCAGTTGACCTGTGCTGCGTTTTGGGCTCGACGGCTGGTTTAGCTCATATTTGACTTCGTACAGGAGTCCGCTAAATACGAACCCGCCCCAGCAGCGATACCAGAGTGGATTCCAAGCAGGGCCGTTCGGACCGATTACCTCTTCATAGACGTTGATAATATCCAGGTATTGTCGCTGGTAGAGGATGACGCTCGACTCGTCTGGTTCTTTATAGATACTCACACCAGCTTTCTCTCCAACCAGCATAAAACGTGGTCTGATCCAGGTACCCCCAGCATCAGAGCCAGGCAACACCGCGGCAGCTCCCAAACTCAGGGCGCCAAACTTGAGGAAATCACGACGTGAGAGATCCATCAGTCAAGATCCTCCATTTTGATTTCTCCGACTGAGTTGTAAACGAATTTTGGGCGGTAAGGAAAATCGGAGATATCACTTTCTTGCGTCACGCCGGTCAGCACAAGCACAGTATCCATGCCTGCCGAAATACCTGCCAGGATGTCAGTGCGCATGTTATCGCCAATCATGTAACTGTCTTCAGAGTGAACGCCGAGGTAATTGAGAGCGGAACGCATCATCAGGGGGTTCGGTTTGCCGATGTAGAGAGGAGTTTTGCCCGTGGCTGCTTCGATTAAAGCAGCCATGGCGCCGGTTGCCGGGACAACGCCTTGTTCGCTTGGTCCGGTCAGATCCGGGTTGGTAGCAATAAATCTTGCCCCGTCGTTTATGAGGCGGATAGCCCTGGTTATCTGATCAAAACTGTAACTATTTGTATCCCCTAAAACCACGTAGTCCGGTTTCACCGGGGTTTGCACGTAGCCTATGCGGTGAATGGCTTCGGTCAGACCAACCTCACCGATCACAAAGGCTGTGCCCTGGGGCAGTTGATCATCCAAGAACTGGGAGGTGGCTACCGCGGAGGTGTAAATGTTCTCTTCAGGAATATCCAGACCAGCTATTTGGAGGCGGTGAGCCAAATCACGCGTGGTGTAAAGCGCATTGTTCGTTACGACGAGAAACTTGCGCTCTTCTTCCAGCAGAGTCTGAACGAAAATCTTTGCTCCTGGAATTGGTTTTGAACCATGCAGGAGTACACCGTCCATGTCAATAAGAAAACTCTTTTTTACTTTGCTCATGCTGCCACTCCTGTTTTAATCATCAAAGCCACTGCTGATTTTACCAACAGTGGCTTGATATTACGAATGATGTTGAAGGTTTACTTCTTGGTCAAAATGATGCGGGCATCCACAACCGCGACACCCTCTCCTTCTTCGTATACGATGACGGGGTTGGCGTCTGATTCAGCGATTTCGTCCCGCAGGTCGTAGACCATGTAGGAATAGTGCGCCAGAACGTCGGCAAGCGCCTTCTGGTCGCGGGGTTCTTCACCGCGAGCTCCTTCCAAAATTTTGGAGCTCTTGATCTCAGACTGCATGTCCAGAGCGGTGGCTTCGTCGATCGGGGCAACTTTGAAGGTCACGTCTTTCATGACCTCAACGAAAATACCACCGAGACCAAACATCAGAGTTGGACCAAAGGTGGCATCGTTGACTGAACCAACGATAACCTCGGTTGCCCAGGGAGCCATTTCCTGGATGGCGACGCCGTCAATTTCAGCGTCAGCTTTGTAATTCAGGGAGTTCTCCATGATCAATTTGTAAGCATCACGCACACCCTGCTCGTTCTTGATGCCTACCTTGACGGCGCCAGCATCAGATTTGTGCAGGATATCGGGGGAAACGATCTTCATTACAATCGGGAAACCGATTTCATTAGCCATGCGGATCGCGTCCTCTTCGGTTTTGGCAAGGTCAGTGGAGGTCACGGGCAGACCGTAAGCCTTGAATACGTGCTTGGCTTCAACTTCGGTGAGAGCGTCACGTCCCTTGGCACGGGCAGCGGCGATGATCTGGAGGGCTTTTTCCTTGTCTATGTTGGTGGGTTTGTACATGCCATTGTGAGCGGTTTTCAGTAATTCATCCTGTTTGCGCAAGGAGGACAGGGCTTTGACTGCCAGATCGGGGGCATCATAAGTGGGAATGTCATGTTCGATCAGCCATTCCTTCGCTTTCTCGCAGCGCTCGCCGCCGATGAAGGATACAGCGATGGGCTTGTCCGAAGCGCCCGATTCATGGATGGCGTTATAAATCGCTTCCGCAATTTCCTGCGGGTCGGTAACGGAAGTTTCGCAGTAAAGTACGGCCATGCCATCAACCCAGGGATGTGCATAGGAATACTTGACTCCTTCGTAATAGCCTGCCAGACCTGCGCCGCCGGTAATGTCGACCGGGTTTTTGGCGGAACCGAAAGAAGGCATGTGTTTTTTGAGCTCTTCCTGAACGTCCTCAGGAGCGAACTTTAGAGGCAGACCGTATTTTTCAGCCGCATCCGTGGCAAGAACGCCAACACCGCCACCATTGGTGACGATCAGGAGATTGTCGCCTTTCATGGTGGGCTGCAGGGAGAGCGCCAGGGTGGTGTCGAACATGTCGTTGAGGTCTTCAGCCTGGGCAACGCCGGCCTGCTCAAACGCGGCTTCATAAACCTTGGCACTGCCAGCGAGCGACCCGGTGTGGGAAGCTGCTGCGGCTGCGCCGTGAGCGGAAGTGCCGGCTTTGAGGGCGATGATCGGTTTGGTGCAATTGCGAGCTGCTTCCATGAACTTTGGTCCGTCTTTAATGCCTTCGATGTAAAGCGTGAGGCAGGAAGTGTTTTCGTCTTCGTTCAGGTAAGAGATCAGGTCAGCAAAATCGAGGTCAGCCTGGTTGCCAATGGAGATCATCTTGTCGAAACCGACCCGGCGGGTATAGGTGGCGGCAGCCATAGCGATCAGGAGCGCGCCGCTTTGAGAAATAAGCGCGGCCTTGCCTTCATATGGCAGGTTGTTATAGAAAGAAGCGTTCATCTTGTCGCTGTTTGAGAGCACACCGATGATGTTCGGACCGATGATACGCATACCATATTCATGGGCGATGCGGACGATTTCCTCCTCGAGGGCATGGTCACCGACTTCACTGAAACCGGAGGAGATGATGCTCAAGCCCTTTACGCCTTTTTCGCCAGATTCCTGCACAACCTGTCGCACGATTTTGGCTGGCACGGTGATAACAGCGGCATCGACCACGTAAGGCACATCCTTGACGCTTGCATAGCATTTATAGCCCACGATTTCTTCGGCGTCGGGGTTGATGGGGTAGACAGCGCCCTGATAGCCACATTCTTTCAGGTTTTCGACGACTTTGTAGCCGATCTTATCGGGGTTGGTTGACGCACCGATGACGGCGATGCTCTTAGGTTTGAGAACAGCGTTGATGATTGGATCCACTTTTTCCTCCGGTAGTATTTGTTTAATTATCCAACCAAATAGTATACCGCAAATAGTCTCTTTTGCGGCTGAAATTAACTTTTGTGTCAGAGCAAAGTGATAATGTCCTAAAGTAGCAAAATAGAAATGTCCTATTTTGGCTAAATTGAAATGTCCCATTTGATCACAGTAGTAGGCTTACCATTCAGTTTCTTTCCATAGATTCTCCAAGGGTTTTTGACAGGGGCAGATGAAGGAGTACGGGGGGGTATGCGCTAAATGAGTACTGGTGGGATCCTCCCAGTTATGCCGACGCAAACAGGGGCGGAACGAGGAATAAAAAAAGGCTGATCCGGTAAGGATCAGCCTTTCTGATGTTACTTTAGTAAGACTAAAGAATGGTTACATCCTGGGCCTGGGGGCCTTTGGGGCCGGCAGTGACCGTGAATTCCACGGACTGATTTTCCTGCAAGCTTTTGTAACCTGCAGCGGTGATGGCGCTGTAATGCACGAAGACATCTTTT
>DIWN01000077.1 GCA_002423495.1 Anaerolineaceae bacterium UBA6105
ACCATCTGGTCGTAGATCAGGTCAGGGGTGGCGCGTGCCAGGGTAAGGTTCTTCTTACCCTGGCGGATGATCTCATGACCGGCGGCGAATGGGATTAGGTGGGTGAACCCGGCACAGAATACTGTATCGCCGTCATGTACAGTATTGGCAATCGCTTCTGATAATGCGCAAACCTTTGTCATTCCAGTTTTCCCGGTTGGCATTATGCTTTGCGCACAAGGTTCTGGATCTGCTCGTGCATGTAGAGCGGCAGGTAGTACAGGCCGCCTGCGTTCTTTCCGCTGGAACCAGAGGCTTTCCAGCCGCCAAAGGGCTGGAAACCGGGCCATGCGCCGGTGGTTGAGCCCATTGGACGGTTCGCGTAGGAAACACCGACTTCGATGTTATCGAAGAACCAGTCAGCTTCCTCTTCTGTTCCATAGAAACCTGCGGTGAGGCCGTATTCGACGCTATTGGCAATCTTCATGGCTTCTTCCAGGTTGTCGAACTTACCAACCGTTGTGATGGGAACGAACATCTCCTGTTTCCACAGGCGGTGATCATAAGGGGCTTCGGCGATGGTGGGTGCGCAGAAGTATCCTCTGGCGTAATCGCCGTCGGTCAGCACCTTACCGCCTGTCAGGATCCTACCCGCGGCTTTAAGATCGCCGACAAATTCCTGGTAATCGCGGTAGCTGCTCTTGTTCACCACGGGACCCAGGTAGTTGTTGCGGTCAGTCGGGTCACCGATGGAGAGCTTTTCTGTCAACTCCACCAGGCGCGCTACGAGTTGATCGTAGACCGGGGTCTCGATGAGGATGCGAGAATTGGCGGAGCATTTTTGGCCCTGTAAACCGAAGGCGGAGCGGACGATGCCCACCGCTGCGGCTTCGAGGTCGGCGTTCCTGGTCACGATGGCGGGATTCTTGCCGCCCAGTTCCAGAATGGTGGGGCGCACATAGCGGCCCTGGGCAAAATCGCGGAAGATCTTCATACCTACGTCGTAAGAGCCGGTGAAGGTGATGCCGTCGACTTCAGGGCTGTCGATGAGAGCTTGTCCAAGGGTGGAACCTGGACCGGTGACGTAGTTGAAGACACCGTCCGGGATGCCCGCTTCCTGGAAGCATTCGGCGATCAGGCGCGACGTCCAGGGGGTATCGGTGGCGGGTTTCATCACTAACGTGTTACCGGCAACCAGGGCGGATCCCGAGGGACCGCCGGAGAGAGCAGCCGGGAAGTTGAAGGGGCTGATGACCAGCCACACTCCATAAGGTTTGAGGACAGATTTGTTCTTGCTCACATAGCCGGAGAGGGGGTCGCTGCCCATTTCGGCGATAAACCCGTTATTGATTTCCATGCGGTCACAGGCGTAACGGATGAGGTCGGCAGTCTCGGCGACATCCCCCAGACCTTCCATACGGTTCTTGCCTACTTCAAGAGAGAGGACGACACCCATTTCGAAGGTGCGGCGGTCCATGATCGCGGCAGCTTTGCGCAGCAGGGCAACGCGTTCCTGCCAAGGCGTATGCGCCCAGCCGGGAGCTGCCTTGCGGGCGGCGGCGAGGGCGGCGCTGGCATGCCCGGCGTTACCCTTCTGGAAGGTGCCCAGGAGTACGTCGGTGTCGGCGGGAAAACGGTTTTCAAATTTCTCTTCGGCAAAGACATCCTTGCCGTCGATCAACATGCCATGATCTTTACCCAATTCAGATTTCACCCTGGCGAGTGCTGCATCGTACTGAGCGTGCAGCGCTTCCGGCGGGTTGAACATGGTCGCGTAAGTTAGTTTAAACGCCTGATCTGAAGCCATATGAAAATTGCCTCCTGGTTGGATTCGGTTTATGCCTGCGCACAGCGCGCAGGGCAAGGTTAAGTATAGCAAAGAATTGAAGAGAATCGAAAATAGAGAGCCGAAAATCAAAAAAACAGGGATTTGTGATTAATGATCCGGGAAATTACAGTAATATCTAGAAGAAATTCTGCTCGTTTGCAGGTCAGAAGTCGCGCATGATAGGTGCAAGAAGGTATTCCAGGCAGAAAATCGACTTGGTAAACGTTGATATTCGTTATGAGCGGTGTCGGGATGAACCAACCACTTAGTTTAAGGGAATTTCTTCGATTTCAGTCCAGGTGTTCGTATCGATATTGACTAAAGCCAGGAACTTGCGCACGACATCCTTTTTAGTTTCAGGGTCCGCGGGATCTCCATTATCATGCACCTCTACAAGCAACTCCTGGTTATTTTTCCATTCCACTTTATAGATAAAAAGCAGTCTGCTATTGTTTGGTGCCAGGCTGTGAGTTTCAAGTGTGAGCGGGTCAAACAATAATATGTGATTAAGGTAGGGAGTATCCTGGATCGAAAGCGCAACCCAATGTTGATCCGGGGACCAGGGCGTCACATTGCTTGTAATTGATAAATCTGTTGCCAGAGTCTCGAAATCCTTTGCTGGAGGGGTGTACAAAAGTAAACCCTTCCAGGAAACAAATATCGCACGGGTACCGTCAGGCGACCAGTTGAGGATAGACCCTGAAAGGTCAGAGTATTCATGCGGAAAATCAAAGAGAATCTTGATATCGGCACATTTTTGAGGTTTTGGCTGGCACTCCATCGGCGCAAAAGCCATGCTGTAAGTGAAAGGCGGACCACTCGAGCGTTTAAAGAAATAGAAACCATCGGGTGTTATGGAAGGTTGGATTGTTGCGACTGGAATAGATGTCGGGTTATCTGAAGACAAAATGGGTTTTTGCGAATTTGAAGCTTTTACAGCGCAAGATGAAGTGAATCCTAGAATGCAAATTACCCAAATGATCAAACGAGTTTTCATGATATTAAAATTAGAACATGCCTCCTTAAGGTGTATAAACCCAAATTTCATCCCAAGCAACTTTTCGTCCTGATTCACCGTCGGTGGAATTCACAAGGAATACCTTCGTAACGCTATAAAGATTTGGTGTATTTATAACAACCCATGTATCGTAATAATCGTTTTGGATGATACAACGATTATAAAGAGAAGCCCCACCGTTATACTTAATGGTGTAACAGGCTTGAATTGTGGTCGCATATGTTCCAGGAATAAAAGCAGCCACTTTAACCGTAGTATTTGGGTTGGGTGCCCAAACACCTTTCGCAGTCGCAGTGCCATTTGTGGTATAAGTCCAGTAAAAATCCTTAGGCGAACACCAACCAAATATGTAACAATATCCTGCATTTTCTGCGGGGGTGTATGAACCATACCGCCAAATCCAATAATCGCCGCCATTAGCGTAAACTTCGTTAAAGGAAGTTATTATCGATGATTTAGTTTTTTCTAATAATGGAAACGTATTCACATATCCAAGAAGTGACCCATCTTTTCTAAACCCCACTTGAATGAACGAGCTCATTTGTCCATTAATTTTATGAAGAGGGTCTTCCCATCTAAAGAAGTAGTTCTCATTTTCTTTATTGGTAAAAAGAGATTTCATGTTCTTCAGCTCAACTTCAGGGTCAATAAGCTGGAGGAAGGAAAGGGCTTTTGTCTCCAGGTCGATTGGGGAATATAAATTACTCGGTGAAGAAATCAAGTGGTCGATAAGATCAATTTGAACGATTTGATTTGACTCGACTTCCACCCAATAATAATATTTTTCTGTGTGATATTTTTCTAGCTCGGATGTCATGTCATATGGAGACTTATCTTTTTCAATATAAGTAACATGCACTCCTGGTTCGACAATCTGAATTGCAGCTATTGCTCGATCTTGTTGAACTTCTGGTCTTGCCTGCAAGGCATTGATCTTTTTTGTTGTCTCTTGCCATAATAATTCGATTTTTTTTGCGGATTCTCCAACTAGGATGAGTGTTCTTTCCCCATCATCTACTTCAATAGCAGTATTACCATTGGCGAGTTCGTACATGAGTTCAGATTTGTATTCATTTAGAAGAGCGTCGATCTTTGCCTCTATGTCTTCAACCGAAGGCTGGCTCTGTGCTAACGCATTGGTAACAGGTACTGATAAAGTCATAATAATTATAAGCAAAGCAATCGAAGATAGAGATATCTTTTTCATGTTATTAATTCCTCCTGATTATTAAAATTAAGTATAGCACGATGAAATAACCATGCCCTTATACATGTGATAGCTTCACCACCCCAAAAAAGGCCACAATAAACCTTGCTTTAGCCGGATAGGTGGTCTGCCAGTGTTATAAAATCCTGGAGAAACCAATATTGACCTGAATGCAAAGCATATTCTCCGTGCAAGACGTCCTTCCAGCGGCGCGGGATGGCATCCAGCCCGTAGAGCGCTCCAGCGATGGCTCCCGCGACACTGCCGGTAGTATCCGCGTCATCCCCCAGGTTGACCGCCTGCACCAGCGCTTCTTCGAACGATCGGGTGGTCAGCACGGACCACAAGGCGGATTCCACGGTGTGGCGTACCCAGCCGGTGTTGGCGAGGGTTTCACGGCTGCGTATCGATGCCAGCTCCACGATCCTCCGGAAATCTGCATCCATATCCACCGTTTCCAGCGCAGCGCTGACCGCCTCGCGCATGGCTCTGTCTGCCGGGATGTCTGCCGGGCGATGAATTAGTTCATGGAGGATGCGATTGATCAGCACGCAGGCACTCACGCAGTCAGGGTGCGTGTGGGTTAACATGGATTGCTGGCGGGATTCTTCAGCCAACCGGTCAGGCTGCTGCCAGCGGGCAATGGCCAGCGGCCATGTGCGCATCAGCGAACCGTTGCTGGCGTTTTCCGGATCCGTCTCCTGCACAAGTTGTGCTGCCTCCTGCCATGGGGTGCCCCGGTCGATCATGCCCAGCACCCGGCTGGTGTGGATGCCAATATCCGAAGGATGAGCTCTGTACCATTCAACAAAGCGCGCAGCCAGGTCCTCCGGGTTGAGCGGGTCATTTGCTAGCAGCGATTCCGCCAGGGCAAGCGCCATCTCGGTGTCATCGGTGAACGTGCCGGCGGGGAGCGGACCCGCCACCATTTCTGTTTGCAGATCGTAGATCGCCCGGGCTGGTTTGAACTCCAGGGGCATGCCCAGCGCGTCACCCACCACAGCGCCAACCGCGATACCTTGAAGACGATCAATGATAGGGATCATTAGACTTTTCTCAATTTCAATTCTATATCAGTTCTGTATTCACAACGGTCATCAAGTTTCATCTGCGATTTTACGTTTTCACGGTTGGGAAAAGCTGGTATAGCAGAATCTAAACAAGAATACAATTATTTTGGTTATCAACCTTTTGGAGCAATGATTCGTCTCTATTAATAGAAGGATGCGGATAAATGTTTGAAGAGCAGCAACTAATTCGGGAAGCCATCAATGGGGATACCAGCGCATTTGATACCTTGATCTCGCCTTATCTTAGATTACTCAAGAGCTGGCTGGAATACGCGCTTGACAATGATGCGGAGGATTGCCTGCAGGAAGTCCTCATTGCCTCATGGTCGAAACTGCCCTCCCTGAAGGATCCAAATCGTTTCCGCAGCTGGCTGTTCCAAATGGCGCGGAATAAGAGCCTCGATTTTCTCCGAAGTAGGAAACGGGTAATCCAGAATGAAATACCTCTGGATCTAGTTGAAGGCTACGTTAGTCGACAACCGGAAGTTCCGACTATTCTTGCACTGTCATGGTGGACAGGCTCATTGACCGAGGCTGAACGCGAGACGGTGTGGTTGCGTTACCTGGATGAGTTGTCGATCGATGCGATTGCTTTACAACGGAATGTGACTACCGGTACGGTAAAACGAACGCTGTATAATGCGCGTTCCCGCATTCAAAAAAATTTACTTGAGTATAACGAAAGAGAGGAACTTATGTCAGGAAAGCGATCCATTCTACTGCCAAAAACTCGACCGTCCATTTCGATCAAACCCTCAAAGGGTGTTTCATTTGAAGTGAATCTGCGCGAGGAACCATGGTATTTTTCAGTATTGGCAACGGGTGAAAAAAACCAATGGGCAATTTACGACCCACCTGATTGGAACCGAACATATGTTTACAACATGCAAGTGATCGGAAGAGCTGTTGTCCACGGAGAAGAAGCGCTTGAGACCCAGGTCGATGAGTACGAAAAAGGGATTTGGAAATTGAACTGCGCTCGTCATTATACACAATTGGGTGACCAGTTTATCAAATTCCTTGCGGTCATCTCGTTCCAAAGTCGGATCCCGCACATCGATACTTTCCTAGATGAGCAATTCTACGAAAATTGGGGGCACAAAGTGCCACGAATTTGGAAGTTAGATGGAAGATTTCAAGTCGTCGATGAAAACCACCTCGTTACTAGTGATGCGGAAAAAGTAGCCGGTGTAGGATATTACGATGTGACTATTGGGAAAAGGAGCTTTCCCTGCTTGAGAGTATTGGACACGGAATGGACAACTGGTATCGAAGGCACCTTGATTGAGGCTTATATATCTGGTGAAGGCCGTACAGTATTATTGCGCCGTTACAATGGCGAGGGATGGAAGCCGACAACTAACTGGTTGAAGCAGGCGGAAAACAATCATCGACTCAGCCTTGATGGTGTGGAGTATGTTCATTGGTATGACTGTATCTCCGACTACACTTTAACCTAATTCGTTCTTGTAAAACGACAATAAATAAATTTACGAAATCAAGAAAAGGTAATCCGACGGTTTGCATCTATCGGTTTGCCTTTTTAAGTTATAAGAGTGATTACGACTAAGCGACAGGTTTTACTGCTTTGAGAACAGTCGATTAAAACAATTAACAAAAAACTAATATTATTGTGATATTCTTAAGATGAATGATAAAAACAATTAACACTAGGAGAGGTGAGTAATGGACAAAAAAGTATTCGAAGCAATGAACGAACAGATCAAACACGAGTTGTATTCCGCGTATTTCTACCTGTCAATGTCAGTCTGGGCTGAGACTGAAAACATGCCCGGCGCTGCCAGCTGGCTGCGTTACCAGGCCAAGGAAGAGCAGGAGCACGCGATGAAGTTCTATGATTACCTGCTTGACCGCGGCGAAAAAGTAAAACTGCTGGCGATCGAACAGCCGCCATTCGAATTTACGTCTCTGAAGGATGTTTTTACAAAAGTGTATGAGCACGAGCAGAAAGTAACCGCGCTGTTGAGCGCTATTTATGAGAAGGCGCTTGAGGCGAAAGATGTTCCCAGCCAGGCATTACTGCACTGGTACCTGGTCGAACAGGTGGAAGAGGAAAAGAACGCTTCNNTTGTTTTCAGGCTGTCCGTTTTTTTATCTACTGATCAGCGAATCGGCGTTGCCGCCCTGTCGCGCGGTAACCACCAGGTCATCTTTTACCAGAGTACCCGTGTAGATCCTTTCGCCTGGCAGGGCTGTCCAACCACTCATAACGAAGGGAAGGGGTCCGCTGGTGCTGATCCATTCGCCCCTGTACTTACGGGCAATATGCATATGCGTGCCGGTGGAGGAACCACCTTCACAGGATGGATGACCGATTGGATCGTTGACACTCAACCGGGTACCCAGCGCAACCCGGTCCTGCGTGGCGATGTGCATAAACAGGATCTCCCACCCGTTGGGCTGCCCGGTGTTGTCCACGAGGGTCAGCATCACCACACTGTTGTCAGACCGGGTGACCACGCCCGCAGCGGGAGCCCGGGCGTAAAGCGGTGAGACAATGCATCCGGCGTCCTTGATATTGGGTGCAAAGTCAAGCGCTCCGTGCGGGGTGCCTTCCACCCAGCTGTAATGCGGGCCCGCGGTAAACGCCCAGACTTCACCTTCAGCGAAGGGGAGTTCCAGCTGCGGTTGGATCACACGGTCGGTCAAAAGGGGTTCGATTTGCATAGCGCAAGGCATGAAGTCGCCGAACATTTGCAGGTAAAGCTGAATGAATCCTTCATCTCCTGCCAGGCGCTGCTCCCATTCTACTGAAGTGTATAGATTGGCAAACAGGTTCTGGATGCCGACTGATCCGGCATTGAGGTTAGGCGCAACCGGGGTGGTCACCTCATCCTTGAAGGTCAGTTCAGCCAAACCACCATAGCGCCAGCCGTAGTAACCGGCATTGATCATGCGGGCGGCCAGCGAAAGTTCCTGGTAAAGTCCTTTGAAGAACTCATTATTGAGTTTCAAGGGATGGTAGATATCCGACGGTTCTGAGTTGCCATACACTATTCCAGCGCGGTATTCAATGATCGCCAGCAGCAGGCGCGGATTGATCGACTGGTTATCCGCCACGCGCTTCACCACATCCGCCCCGCTGATACGCTCGCCCGCCACCGATTGGCTGAAGCGGCTGAGATAACCACCCGCCTCCTGTACGAAGGCGCTGATATCGAAATCATCCGCGCAGGGTGAGTCGATCACCGCGCTGTCAGGCATGATCAGGTTGGTCAGAACCTTGTTGGCGGTGGTTTTGGGGATGATGAGATATTGACCCGGAGGAATGATGCCGCTCACCGGTATTTCAGCGGGCGAGGTAATCTGCAACGGAGAAACGCCAAAGTGAATTGCCACAATCGGCAGAGAATCTCCTGATTGAGCTGCGTAGACATGGTACAGTTCACCGTCAATTTCGGGAGCGACTATAACCGGCGGGGTTGACTGTCCGGACACTTCAGGGGTTGAAGCGGAGGGTGTTCTGTGCCCTTCAAAGATGGCAGGATCGAGCGTCGGATAAGAGTGGGTGATAAAGGATAGATCCCGGATCGGAAAGTTACACGCGACCAGGATCACTACAAGCAGGACTAACAGAACGGGTATCTGCTGTCGTTTTTTCCCCGATTTGGCAGATCGTTTTTGTGTCATAATCTGCTGGGAATTATAGACGAAAGTAAGATTTCCAACACAGGAGATCCGGCGTATTTTGATTGGTATAATTTGACCAGATAAGATGATTGTTGAGAACCGAGGATAATTGATGAAATCAAAAGTTGCAGTAATACGAACAACCCCTGATACGGTGCTGGAGGATTATCAACGCCTGTTTGAGCTGGGCGGCGGTAAGACCGCGCTGGACCCAGGAGCGACCACCATTCTCAAGGACAACATCTCCTGGCATTTTCCAATGCCAAGCGCGAACACCACGCCCTGGCAGCTCGAGGGGACGATCCTCGCGCTCAAAAAGAATGGATTTGAGGACATTTCCTGCGTACAAAATCAAACCGTGGTCACCAACGCGTTCAAAGGTGAAGATCTCAACGGTTATGTTCCCATCTTCAAGGCGTACGACATACCCGTGTTGTACAACTTCAAGCCGGAAGACATGACCTGGGTCGAGCACAAACCTAAAGCGAAGATGAATGCCCTCGATCACATTTATCCGGAAGGGATTTTCATTCCTGATTATTTCATGGGCAAGAATATCATCCATCTGCCCACGGTGAAATGCCATATCTATACCACCACTACGGGCGCAATCAAGAACGCTTTTGGCGGTCTGCTCACCAAGCACAGACATTACACACATTCCTATATTCACGAAACGATCATCGACCTGCTGGCCATCCAGAAGGAAATCCACAGCGGCCTGTTTGCCGTGATGGATGGCACGACCGCCGGCAACGGAACCGGACCGCGGGTGATGAAGCCGGAAGTGAAGAACGTGATCCTGGCATCAGAAGACCAGGTGGCGATCGACGCGGTGGCGGCAAAATTAATGGGTTTTGATCCAATGAGCATCAAGTACATCAACCTTGGGCACAACCAGGGGTTGGGGGTGGGTGACCCGCGCGAGATCGAACTGGTGGGGGATGACGTTTCCAACGAGAACTGGCATTTCAAAGTAGGGCACAACCTGCACCAGTTCATGGGCTGGCTTACATGGTATGGCCCGACGAAATTCCTGCAAAAGCTGGTCACGCGCACCCCGCTGGTGGCNNCCTGGGGGCAGCTCTTCCTGCGCTATCAAAAAGAAGGCAACATTGCCAAAGTCTGATCGCTGCTGAAGGATTGCAGCCAGTTATTCGGGTAGACCCATTCTTCTAATCTAAAAGATGACCGGGGAGGTTCATGAACCTCACCCGGTTTTGATATCAGATTCAACGGCCGATTACAGTGGAATAGAATTCGGCCACCTGCCTGCGGACAGCCGAGATTTCGGCACGGGAGCGGATGATCTCAAGATTGCGCGCGGCCGCACTGCGCCGCAGCCCCTCATCTTCTATTCCGCGCAGCACAGCGTTTGCCAGCGCGATCGGATCACTTGGGTCGACGAGCAAACCATTCTCTTCGTTCGTGATCCACTCACGAATGGATTCGATGTTTCCGCAAACCGGCAGGCAGCCGATGGCCATGGCTTCGAGCAGCGAGTTGGGGGTTCCGTCATGCACGCTGACCGAAACAGAAACCATCGAGCGGGCAAACTCACGCCACAATTCTTTCTGTGAAAGCATGGGGAGCAGGGTGACATTGTCGAAAATACCGAGCTTCTCGATCCAGTAAAGCGCTTCCGGTTGTCCGGCCATCCATGGGCAGATGAACTGTGTGTCGGTGTGATGACCAATGATAAGGGGAATGGAATTGAAGAAGGTGTCGTTACGAACGGAGCCTGATCGAAACCCGCGCGGGTTGACAACCTGCCAGGGAATGGCCAATCCGACCCCGCGGGTGGCTTCTTCGATCTCTGCCAGGTCAATTCCGCCGTTGCCAACGACTGATAGGGAGGGTTTGGCCGGGTTGAACGACCAGGAATTCGCCAGCCTGAGGTCGCGGCGGGTATCTGACATGAGCCCATTGGCGCGCAGGAGCGCGCGGCGGGTAGCCGCGCCCATTGCCTCGGAGGATTCCGCGTGGAAGGTGAGATCATTGCCCCAGGTGGAGACAATTACTGGAATGTCTTCAGGGGTGAGGCTGGCCAATATGCCCTCGAACGGGATGCGCAGTGCGTGCACCAGGTCAGGTTTAAGGCGGTTGACCAGTGCATGATATTCCTTTTCCTTGCGGGTGATCATCCAGGGTCCCATGCGGTGACGTAGATCAGCGGCCATGTTGCGAAAACGTGAGATCATGCGTGTGCGCCGGCTGGTTTTGCGGGCTGCACCGCCTGCCTGGCTGCCTCCCATGCCTGCAAAAGCCAGCGGCATTGTGATGATCTCTCTCACCCCTTCGATCGCGGAACATGGATAGGAAGTAACCACGTTAATGTCAAATTCCATGGGCTGCAGCATGCGGATCCAGCGCCTGGTGATGGGGCTGCGCCCGTCAGCGATCAGTAATAGCTTCATCTTTTCATCCCCTGATCACACTAGAGAAC
>DIWN01000074.1 GCA_002423495.1 Anaerolineaceae bacterium UBA6105
GATTGGCGGTGGGTGTGGCTTTTGGCGCTGCAGCTGCAGGCATCGATGGGGCAACGGTCAACTCAGCAATTGCATTAGCACTCGGTATTGGGATCCAAAACTTCCCTGAAGGGATGGCAGTCTCCATGCCGCTGCGCAGTGAAAACGTCAGCCGCAAAAAGGCTTTTTTACTGGGGCAATACTCCGGGCTTGTGGAACCAATTGCGGCGGTTATCGGCGCGTGGGCGGTTTTGTCCATTCGAGGCCTGTTGCCGTATGCCCTGGCGTTTGCCGCAGGCGCTATGATCTACGTGGTTGCTGAAGAATTGATCCCCGAAGCGAAACATTCGGCAGGCGACCACTCGGACGTGCCAACGATTGCGGTTATGCTGGGGTTTGCGGTCATGATGCTGTTGGACGTTGCCTTGGGTTAGAGCCCGGGTTTTTGCCAGACCTGGTACAAACCCAAATTGCCTTCCTTGCCGTCAGAAAAGAACTCTTCCTGGAGGATCAATCCCTGTGATTCTCCCAACGCGCGTAATTCTGAGGGAGAGAAGTGGTGAACGTAGCGCAGTTTGGCCGGCTTGCCCGGGTCAGCACGCCAATCCATTAGTAAATCGGTTTTCTCAAGCGATTCAACTGAGATTCCTGTCGGACTCCATGGAACCAGGTGCTTTTCGAGGCGTTGATTTCCAAGCACCTGCCAGCAGGAGAGGAAAAAGCGTCCCCTTGGGCTGAGTTTGCTGCTGACTGAGGAAAACAATTGCCGGTGCAAGTCAGTTCCGGGCAGGTGGTGCAGCGTGGCGAAGGAGCAAATGGCATCTGCCTCGTCAACCAAATCCATCCAGCCAAAGTCTGCCAGCGAGCCTTGCCTGAAGGTGTAACAGCCTGAGGCGGCATCCTGTGTGGCAGCTGCGGCTTGCTCGAGGAAATAGTCATTTTCATCAACACCAAAATAGCTGCCGCAAAAGCCTTCGCTTTTCAGTAGTTCTGCCAGGTTACCATTGCCGCAGCCCAAATCCAGCACCACTTCGGCTTGCAAAATTTGTGGAAGCAAGCGCTGCACGCCGGCTTGGACGCTGTGGCGCGTGGCAGCAAAGGACTGCGCATAGGTGGCGTAGAATTCCTGGTTTAACCGCAGGAGCTTTTCAACCATTTTCGGTTCCATGTGCTGATTTTATCAGTAACTGTCGCAATCTTGGACGGCTGGTGACTGCCGAAATCCTGTCCAGTGCAAAAGGTAAGAAGCCTGACACACGATGGGGCGGGCACCACAACCCTGAGGTAGAATAGGAATCCATGACAACATCTACCGAACGTGAACGGTGGCAGAAGAAGCGCCAACATACTCCCCAGGAGCTCGATCTTGCTCTCAAGGTGCTTGAAGCCGTGCGGGCTGGGGCTGAGGTGCATCAGGCTTTGCGGGCGAATCCGCTGCCCGGAGGCAGGGGGTTCCTCGCCAAACACGCCCTGGTTGCGTCCTACCGGCGCATGGTGGAAGCGGGTGAGGGGGAAGAAGACCCTGTCTTGCTGGCAAAAATTCGAATGAAACCAATCCGCACGCTCTCTGGGGTAACCACCATCACCATCCTTACCAAGCCCTATCCCTGCCCGGGGGAGTGCATTTTTTGTCCCAACGAAGCAGGGTTGCCCCAATCGTACCTTTCAGACGAACCAGGCGCGCGCCGTGGTGTCGAGAACCACTTTGACCCCTACCTGCAGGTCATCTCAAGGCTTAAGGCGCTGCACGAGGTTGGTCACCCGACCGACAAGATCGAGCTATTGATTCTGGGAGGTTCCTGGTCTGCGTATCCTTCAGATTACCGCGAATGGTTCATCAGGCGCTGTTTTGAGGCGCTCAACGACGAGAATCCGCTGGACGATAAGGGCGCAGTTTCCCTGGCGGAGGTGCAGGCACGCAATGTGAATGGAGTCCACCGCAATGTTGGACTGGTGGTTGAGACCCGACCTGACCTGATCACACTGGATGGCTTGCTCGAATTTCGCCGGCAGGGCGTAACAAAGATCCAAATTGGCGTTCAGAGCATGGATGACAGGATCCTGCTGCTAAACCGGCGTGGTCATACTGCAGCGGAAACCGAAGAGGCGGTCGCCCTGGTGCGTGCGGCAGGTTACAAAGTCTTGCTGCACTGGATGCCAAATTTGCTCGGCGCCACCCCTGAGAGCGATCGCGAAG
Source organism: Anaerolineaceae bacterium UBA6105 (assembly GCA_002423495.1). Lineage (GTDB taxonomy): Bacteria > Chloroflexota > Anaerolineae > Anaerolineales > Anaerolineaceae > Mesolinea. The sequence goes on from DIWN01000074.1 coordinate 2,177, forward strand.
ACTTCAAACGCTTGTGGCGGGAGGGGGGATTGCAGCCAGACGAACTCAAAATTTATCCCTGCCAGCTGCTCGAATCCGCAGAACTTTACCGCTATTGGCAAGCGGGCGAGTATCAGCCTTATTCAGAGGAGACTTTAATCTCTTTGATTGCAGATGTAAAAATGGACGTGCCCCGTTTCTGCCGCATTAACCGGGTCATTCGGGATATTCCTTCGACCCTGGTTGTGGAAGGCAATCGCAACACCAGCCTGAGGCAGGACGTGGCTCTGTTTCTGCAAAAACGTGGACAGCAGTGCCAATGTATCCGCTGCCGCGAGATCAGATATGGCAAGGTCGATCTGGAGTCTCTTATCCTGACAGACCAGGTTTACCTGGCAGGTCAGGCGGAAGAGCACTTCCTGTCCTTTAATACCCCGGAAGATAAAATCGTCGGCTTTTTGCGGCTCTCCCTGCCCCTGGTTGAAAACACGCCGGCCATCCCTGACCTTCACCAGGCAGCCATCATCCGTGAGGTGCACGTGTACGGGCAATCGCTTGAGGTTGGTTCCGAGCAGGCGGGCGCCGCGCAGCACATCGGTTTGGGCAGCCAGCTGCTGCTTGAGGCTGAACGGATTGCCAGGGAACGCGACTATAAGGGTCTGGCGGTCATTTCCGCGGTTGGAACGCGCACTTATTACGCCGAAAGGGGCTTTGAGCTCGGCGAGCTTTACATGCGTAAATCCCTAGATTAGAAAAAACCGCTGGCGCACTAAACACCAGCGGTTTTTGGTTAATCCGTGCCTAACCCTTGTTATGGGGGATGTATGGCAGGAGTTTTGCCGCAAAGTTGGCAGCGTTTACTGACTGCAGCCAGACCTTTCCGGGACCCTGAACGGAACTGAGAAATAATCCCTCACCACCAAAGAAAATATTGGTAAATCCTTTGACTGTTTCGACGTCATAGAAAACACGGGATTCAAACAGAGCAATATTGCCGGTGTCGACCTTGAGGCGCTCACCGGGAGCAAGATTTTTCTCCACAACGGTTCCATCAAGCTCAAGGAAGACGATGCCGCGCCCGCTCAGCCGCTGCATAATAAAGCCTTCGCCGCCAAAAATCCCAGCTTTGAGCTTGGTAACGTAAGTGGAGAGCTCAACGCCCGGGGTCGCGCATAAAAAGGCGGATTTTTGGGCAATATACTCCATGCTGCCATCCAGCTCCAGCGCGATGATGGCTCCGGGGAATGAAGAAGCGAGGGTCATCTCTGCGCCGCTGGCGAGGGCGGTGTAGGTGGCCAAAAACAGGGACTCGCCGGACATCATTCGTCCGAGCCCTTTCATCAGACCACCGCGAACGTTGGTTTCCATCCTGAAATTGTCGGTCATCCAGGTCATGCCACCTGACTGTGTGTAGATGGCTTCGTTGGCTTCGAACTGCAAGCTGACTGCGGGTAATTTGTCACCAAAAACCTTGTATTTCATAATAGTCCTTTCACTATTACAGGAATTGTAATATCTTAACAATAATTAGAAAAGAATGCGCTTGTGTGGTGCACATATTAAAACTGATTTTCGCCTATACTAATTGTCGCCAGCGGGTGTGTCTGCTGCAGGCAGGGGACCGGTGTCGTCTTCTTTAACCGGGTGGGGGGCGTATGGAATGGCATAACGCTGCTCGATGCGGGTGAGCATGTCCACACGGCGTTGGTGGCGCTCGCCCTCGTAGGAGGCATTCAGCCAGCCTTCGGTGATCAGGGTTGCCAAACCGCTAGCCACGACTCTGGCTCCCATGCAAAGCACATTACTGTTGTTGTGCCGCTTTGCGAGGATGGCGGAATAGGGTTCGCTGCAAGCTGCTGCCCGAATGTTGGGGATCTTGTTGGCAGCCATTGACATACCAATTCCGGTGCCGCAGATCAGGATGCCGCGGTCGAACTCAGAAGAGATGATTGCTTTACAGACAATCTCAGCGATGCGAGGGTAGTCGCAACTTTCCTGCGTATGGGTGCCGAAATCTTCATAAGGGATCATGCGGCTATCAAGATAAGCCTTGATGGTTTCTTTTAGCGCTAAACCTGCATGATCAGAACCAATTGCGATTTTCATAGTTACCTCACTTGGATGAATTGTTATCATTATACCGAACTCCCTGTGTTTCATTACAAACAGCGAGAATTTGCACAGCTTTTCAGTTGTAGAGTGTGTCCAGCTTGACATTCCAGCCCTTTGCTGTTCCAATTAAACCGACTGGTCGGTTTAATTTTCTTAGAAGGAGTCTCATGCAAAACAAGCTTTCATCCCACGACAAACTACTGGAGTCTGCAGCAACACTTTTCCTGGAAAGGGGCTACGAAGCCACATCCGTAAATGATATCTGCAAACATGCAGAAGTGAGCAAGGGATCCTTTTATCACTATTTTGAGACTAAGCAGGTGCTGTTTATGACCCTGATGGAAAACTGGTCCAACAAGGTGATGCAATCCGTTTTAAGTCAACCCATCTCGGATGATAGCGTGGCCAAAGAGATTTTGATTGAAATGCCACATCACTTCAACGAAGCTTTTGCAGTGATTCCGAAAGGCTTTTCGATTTTGGTTGATTTTTGGCGACAGGCGATGAGCGATCCGGCAATCTGGAAGATGGCAGTAGATCCTTATCGATACTTTACGGGTTTCTTCATCCGAATTATCCAGACTGGCAAACTTGACGGCTCGATCCGCCAGGATGTCGAGAGTGAGGTTCTGGCAAGACTGCTTGTTGCGGTTGCCATGGGCTATCTGTTGGAGGCGGCTTTTGACCAGGAAAAAGCTGACTGGTCTGCTATCACTTCGGAAGGACTGAAACTCCTCCTTGAAGGCATTGGAGGTGCAAAATGATTTTGGTTACTGGTGGGGCAGGGCATCTCGGGAACGTGTTAGTGCGGACCCTGCTTGAAAAAGGCGAGAAAGTACGCGTGCTTGTGTTGCCTGGTGAGGATGTTTCTTCACTGGAAGGCCTCGATTTTGAAACGGTGGAGGGTAATATTCTTGACCCAGTGCAACTGCGCAAGGCAATGGAAGGCGTGGACCTTGTTTATCACATGGCAGCTCTTGTGGCAATTACTTCTGACAAATATGAACTGATGTACAGAGTCAACGTGGAGGGAACACGCAACGTCATCGAGGCTTGCCGCGAGATGGGTGTCAGGCGGTTAGTCTATACCAGTTCTATTCATGCGCTGGGTCGTGCGGAAGACGGCATAACCATGGATGAGACGATTGAATTTGATCAGACTAATCCTTCGGGTGCCTATGACCGGACAAAAGCCATCGCTTCGGCACTCGTCCAGGAAGCCGCGAAAAGCGGATTGGACGCGGTGATCGTTTTGCCGACAGGCGTGATAGGTCCCAGTGATTTCCGCCGCTCTGAGATGGGTGAGATGCTTTTGGTGTGGATGCAGGAGACACCTTCGATTTCTACCGATGGTGCTTATGATTTTGTGGATGTGCGGGACGTGGCGGAAGGGCATATCCTTGCTGCTTCGTTGGGGCGAAGTGGGGAGGCTTACCTGCTTTCGGGCACGCAAGTGACAGTCAGTGACTATCGCCAATTGGTTCAGGAAGCAGCTGGCATCCGTTCGCATGAAATCAAGATCCCGGGTTGGTTCGTAAAATTTATCGCTCCGTTGGCTGAGTTCTTTTACAAGATCACCCGCACGCGTCCCCGGATCACCAGGTACGCTATTGAGACGCTTCTAAGCAATTCTCGCGTGACATGTATCAAGGCAGAAAAAGAGTTAGGTTACCGGCGTCGCCCGCTTCGCGAGACGGTGGCAGATACGGTCCAATGGTGGCGTGAGAATCGGAAGCGCATCAAACCTTCTTTGCGTAAAAGTTCGCTTTAGAAAATTTTCGGAAAGTTTTCAGGCTTTGTAAGCGATGAGCACCATATCACTGCTGGAGTCAGCCGCATAAGACTCGGCTGCGAGATTGCCGTAAAGTTGGATATCTCTAAACCCGAGCGCGCCAAGTTCTGCTTTTAACTGCTCTGAATAAATTGGCAAAAGATGGGTGGAGGTGAGTTGTGTTTGCCAGGGGGAGTTGGCTTTTCTCTGCAGTGAGAGGATATTGAATTGGATCTTGCCGTCGGATTCAAAATCGTAAAAACGCAGGAAAAGCCATTCTGTTGAGCCGTCATTGACGGTTTGCGGTTCCATCCAGCGTTTCTTTTCTCCCATCACCAGGTCAAAATTACGCATTTGAAGCAGAAGCATTCCCCCTGATCGGAGCAAATCCTTGAAATCCCGCAAAGTCTTTTTCAGGTCCTCGTTGGAATCCACATGGGGCAGGGAATTACCCAGGCACAAGACCGCATCGAACTCACCTTGTTGTCTGAAGGTTTCGCTGATGTTTCCAAAGCCGGCTGTTCGGAAGGTTACCTGTTTGGCTGCTGCTTTGGCATTCGCGTCCGCCACGCTGACCATTTCTGGAAAAAGATCCGAACCGGACACTTGAAATCCAAGATTTGCCAGGGCAATCGCGTGATGCCCAGTGCCGCAAGCGGTATCCATCACCCGGATTTGAGAGGGGTCATCCCCCAGGGTACGCAATTGCTGTTCCAAAAAAGGGAGTTCATAAGCCAGGCGGTTATCCCAGTTGACGAAATAGTCATAGATCGAAGAGAGTTTGTCGTACATACTACTCTCCTGTTAGGGGTTGGCAGTTCGGGCAAAAATGGGTGCCTCTTTGCCCAACAGTGGTCTTATTGATCGGCTGACCGCAGCGGGGGCAAGGGTTTCCGGTTTGTTGATAGACCTGAAAATTGTTCTGAAAGGATCCTCCCCGGTATACCCAGTCGATACTGGCGCCGTTGGCTTCAATTCCACGTGCCAGGGTGGATCTTATGGCTTCCAGGAGTTTGGCAGCATCCTCCTGGTCGAGCGTTTCACTGGATCGGAGGGGGTGGATTCCTGCACTGAAGAGTGCTTCATCGGTGTAGATGTTTCCTAATCCAGCGATGAAGTGTTGATCAAGCAAAAGAGGCTTAATTGCGCGCTTTCTTTGCTGCAGTATTTCATGGAATCTCTTCGGTGTCAGTTCGGGATCATCCGGTTCCAGTCCCAAAGCAGCAAATAAACTGTTCGTATCGTTCAAAAGCCAAACTCTGCCAAATTTCCGTGTGTCATTGAACCCAAGACGCCACCCGGATTGGAAATCCAGCGCCATGCGGTCGTGCTTTGCCAGAGGTGACTCGGACGGTTCCACCCTCAGATCACCGCTCATGCGCAGGTGGAATACCAATATCGATTCGGAGAGGGTTATGGTCAGGAATTTGGCTCTTCGTCCGATTTCGACCACCTTCTGCCCGGGCAGCAGTCCCTGGAAGGTGTCCGCATCCGGTTCCGCCAATGTACGCGACCAAAGCAGGCGCGCTTTTTGGATGGTCTGTCCAATCAAAGAAGGGGCACTGTTGGTACCCCTTCTTAAGTTTCTTGCGATGGTCTCGACTTCAGGAAGTTCAGGCACTTCGCTTACTCATTAAACATTGCTCCGACGCTTGTGCCTTCATTCGCGCGTTTGATGACTTCTGCCAGCAAGGGTCCGATGCTCAGGATCGTCAATCGATCGCCAAAAAGCGCTTGCTTTCCGGGCGTCATCGGAATAGTGTTGGTCGTAATGAATTGTTTGACCGGAAGGGCAGCCAGGCGTTCAGCTGCGTTTGCTGAGAGAACGGGATGGATAAATACCACGTAAACATCCCTGGCACCGTTCAGTTTTGCCACCTGCACTGCTTGCACGATCGAACCGCCGGTGTCAATTTCATCGTCGATCAAGAGAACATCCCGTCCATGCACATCTCCGATAAGGTTCAAAGCCTGGGTGTGCTCCTTGTTGTCGATGCGGCGTTTTTCGATGAACGCCAGGGGAATGTTTAGGGCTTGCGCGTAACGCCTGCCGTCCTTGGCAAAACCTAGGTCGGCTGTCAGCAAAACGGGATTAGTAAGACTTGGTATTCTCTCGACTAAGTATGGTTTCAGGATATGGTAAGCAGAAAGTACATCTCCCGGGATATCAAAGAAGCCTTGAATTTGTCCAGCGTGCAGATCCATGGTGATATAGCGATCCGCGCCAGCTGTTTCCATCATCTGCGCCACCAATTTGGCGGTGATCGGAACACGCGGCTGGTCTTTGCGATCTGAACGCCCGTAACACATATAGGGGAAGACTAAAGTAATGCGTCCGGCTGAGTCAAGTTTGAGTGTTTGCGCCAGAATCAGCAATTCCATCAGGTTACGGTGAACCGGCATGGAGGTTGTCTGGATGATGTAACAATCCTGCCCACGCACTGAGGCGTGCAGTTTGACAAAAAGGTTCTCGTTGGTGAATTCAATTACATCACGGCCACAAAGCTCCAGACCGAGGTTATCAGCAACCTCCTGAGCCAGATCAAGGGAAGCCGTTCCAGCAAAAAGGCGGATATTACCATAAAGCAAACAGTGCAGGTTCTTACCAGGGGTCATCTGTATCGCATTCCTTTCAGCATTTGATCCAATCCGATTTCAAAATGCTCATAACGTGAACATCAATGTAACGTCCATGTTTATACTCAGCCTGGCGAAAAGTGCCTTCGTAGACAAACCCGACTTTCTCGTAAGCTTTGCGGGCTCTGGGGTTCGTATCGAAGACTCTGAGCCAGATGCGGTTCAGGTTGAGTTCTTCAAAGCCATAGCGGCACATCGTGCGCATGGCTTCAGTGCCGTAACCTTTGTTCCAATAATCCTTCTCACCGATCATGATCCCGATTTCGACCGAACGTGCCTTTTGGTGGACTGGGAAGAAAGATGTGTTCCCAATCACCACCCATTTGTCATCGTAGCCATCGGGGTGAACTTCAATCACGAGGGCGTGCTCGTCGATTGGGCGTGCTTTCATAGCGTCGAACCAGCCCTCTTCCTCTACTGTCCCCATGGGAGCATAGACTTCGAGGTTCTCGACGACTTCAGGGTCGTTGATCCAGCGCAGAAATTGCGGGATATCCGTTCGTTCAGCAGAGCGAAGACGAAGGTTGTGACCGTAAAGGTAAGGCATTGGTACTCCTAAGGTTCCAGTCGGTTTGGTCCTCTGAACAGGTAGACAGCATCACGGATCGAGGGGAGGTTGAGCATGACCATCAAAAGACGGCTCAGCCCCAGCCCCAAACCACCATGCGGCGGGCAGCCGTAGCGGAAGAAGTTCAAATAGTTCTGGATGGGTTCCAGGGTCAGACCCTTATCAAGAGCCTGTTGCACCAGTTTTTCATAGCGGTGTTCACGCTGAGCGCCAGTGGTAATTTCCAAGCCAAGCCCCAGCAGGTCGAAGCTCTTGGTGAGACTGGGATTGTCTTCATGGAGCATGTGATAAAAAGGCCGCACTGTGAAAGGCCAGTCTTTGACGAAGACAAAGTCATGACCAAAGTTTTGCTTCACATAATCGCCGAGGGCGCGCTCCGCTCCGGGGTCAAGGTCGCCTTTGCGCTCAGGGGGAAGCTTGTAGTCCAGACCCTTGAGAATCTGATAGGCTTCAGCCATCGTCAGGCGCGGGAAAGGCACAGCAGGCACCTGTAAATCAACATCGAAATACTCTTTGATGGCATCGTGGAATTTCGCGTCCACTGCCTGGTAGACATGCGCCAGCCACTTTTCAGTAAAAGCCATCACGTCTTCGTGGCTATCAATCCAGGAGATCTCAAAGTCCACACCGGTGAATTCGGTCATGTGGCGCGAGGTAAAGGAAGGATCAGCCCGGAAAACTGGCCCGATCTCAAAAATGCGTTCAAATCCAGCCGCCTGCGCCATCTGCTTGTAGAACTGAGGGGATTGCGCCAGGTAGGCAGTGCGGTCAAAGTATTCCACCTTGAAGAGCTCCGCGCCGCTTTCGCTGGGAGTTCCCATGATCTTGGGGGAATGAATTTCGATAAAACCATTTTCAATCCAATACTTGCGCATAGCTTGCTCAGCACAGGTCTGGATTTCAAAGACCAGGCGATTGCGTTCGCGGCGGAGGTCCAAGTAGCGCCAATCCATACGATAGTCCTGGTCGGGCAGGGTGTCTGAAAAGGGTTCGAAGGGCAGAGGAAGCTCCGCATTATTTTCGATGTTCAGCGATTCGAGTTGAACTTCAATGCCGCCCAACTTGACGACCTCATTTTCGACCACCTTGCCGGTGATTGTCAAGGCGGATTCTGTTCCAAGGGCAGAAATAGCTTCAGCCAGTTCTGGATTGCCTTTTTTCCAATGCGCTATCTGCACCAGCCCGGTCCTGTCGCGCAGGATCAGAAACTGCATGCTTTTTTGATCGCGCAGGGTATGCAGCCAGCCCTTGAGGGTGACCTGCTGACCGATTTTTGTCTTCAGGTCTTTAATGAAAGTTCTTTCCATTGGTCTTACTCCGATGATTCCAAAGAGATAATTCGATTATACGTCAATAATACACGAACTGCTTCATTCGGTGATATAGCGCGTTTCTGTGCCTTTTCAATCAGCGAGTCTAACAGATTCGTGGGTACTTTCTGGTTGAAATCGCTGAGCAAGCTGGTAATCAGCTGGCGGCGAATATTGGCGCGGATGGAGGCCTGGTCCTTCGCGTGCCATTGACCGCTTTGGCGCAAGTGAGCCGCATGGGCGAGGATGGCGTCGGTCAGCTCTTTAATACCCTGGTACTCATAGGCAATGGTTTTGAGAATAGGAGGAATCCAACCTGCGGGTGCGGGTTCGTTCACTGTATCCTCGTGAAAATCTTGCAGGTGATGTTTTCCGTTGTTGATACTCCTGGCATAGCCCATTTCAATCATATTTCTGAGATAACTGACGCTTTGGTCCACCCCGGGGCGGTCGGCTTTGTTGACTACCAGGATGTCGGCAATTTCCAAAATTCCGGCTTTAATGGATTGAATGTCATCCCCTGTGCCAGGGGTGTCGACCACGATGGTCGTGTGCGCCAGGTTGACCACATCCACTTCGGATTGCCCTGCGCCAACCGTTTCTATCAGGATGAAATCGTATCCAGCGGCATCAAAAACCTGGCTAAGGGCTTCCGTTTGCTCTGCCAGTCCTCCCAAGGCGCCACGGGAAGCCATGGAACGGATGAAGATTTGCTTGTCAACTTCCAGATCGAGCATTCGCACCCGATCGCCCAGGACCGCACCGCCGGTGAAGGGGCTGGAAGGGTCCACGGCGATGATCGCGACCTTCTTGTCGGGTTGGCGCTGGCGTAGTTCCCGCGCAAGGGCGTTCACCAACGTGCTTTTGCCTGAACCAGGCGGACCTGTGATGCCGATTTTCTGCGCGTTGCCGGTCTCAAGAAAGAGTTCCTCAAGCGCAGCCATGCCAGTTTCCGTTCCATTCTCCACCTGACTCAAAATGCGAGAAAGGGCAAGCCTGTTGCCCTTTCTTAATGAATCAATTAAAGCTGAGGTCATGCCTACGCTTTCATTTTTACAGCTTCACGAATGTCTTTGCAGACTTCGCGCGTGTCTGTACCGGGTCCATAAATCTTGTAGACTCCCTGCTCGAGCAGCGTCTTGGTGTCATCTTTGGGGATGATGCCGCCCAGAAAAAGCACCACATCTGTCTGTTCGTTTTCTTTAAGCTTTGCGATCACATGGGGAACCAGCGCGTTGTGCGCGCCGGAGAGAATGGAAAGCCCAACAACGTCCACATCCTCCTGCAAGGCGGCTTCGGCGATCATTTCGGGGGTCTGGCGCAAGCCGGTATAGATGACTTCCATGCCGTCATCCCTGAGTGCGCGCGCTACGACTTTAGCGCCCCGGTCGTGACCATCCAACCCGGGTTTGGCAATCAAAACGCGAATCTTTTTTTCGGTCATTGACTCTCCTTTTCGTTGTCGCTTAGATTATAACGCCTTCCGCGACCTTTTGGCAGTTTTTATTGTTCTGAGCCGCTTTGGTATTTGCTGATTCCCTTGATCTGCAAGATTTCGCCGTAATACAGACGGTGATAATCTCCGCCGTCATATTGCTTCTGGATAAATGGCGCGAGGAAATGATCCGGTGTGTAATCAGAATAGTAGATCTTTTTACATTCCACGCTCAATTCTGCCTCGGCGAAGGTTGGCGAGCTCACGAAATCCGCTGCCACTGCGTTTAACTGCGTTTTTGACAGTTTATCTTCATCCCTGCCAGAGTGCCTGCCGAGATAAACCAGGTCTCGCTTAAATTCTCTTGGAAAGGCGGTCATGGTAAAGTTGTCGAACCGTTCCATAAACTCGTATGTGAATCGGCTCGGTCGCACTACGACTAAGGCCGCGGGAACGCTCCACATTGTGCCAAACAAGCCCCAACCAATGGTCATGCAATTGTAATCCCCTTTGGAAAAGTCACCGCTGGTCAAGAGCACCATCTGGCGATCAAAAAGGTTGTGAGGTGAAACTGAAAACTCAAAAGGGTCGATCACGTGTAGATCCATCATTTCCTCCGAAGATGTTTCTGCCCTATTGTAACAAATCGTAAGGCTTGCCTGTTGTATAATTGCGAGCAGGTTTCCTATGTCAAAGCAAAGCAAGCAGCGTCTGAACTTGATTATCCGTTGGGGGGGGACACTTCTCTCCATCGGGATCATGATCTATCTCCTCAGCCGGGTAGGTTGGGGGGAAGCCTGGCAGACCATCCGCCAGCTGACTGCCTGGCGTATTCTGTTAGTGTTGATATTAGTGTTTGTTTCCCGTCTGGCGACTTTTGGGCGGTGGCACACACTGCTGAAGGATCAGACCCCCACACTGGGTGTTATAGATACGCTTAAACTCACTTTTGCGGGTCTTTTTGCCTCAAATGTGCTGCCGACCACGATCGGGGGAGACGTGCTGCGCCTGGCGGGGGCTGTCCGGCTTGGGCTGAGCACCAGCCTTGCTGCGGCTTCGCTGGTGGTGGATCGCCTGGTCGGCATGACCGGCATGGCACTGATGCTGCCATTTTCGCTGCCTGCGCTGGCTGCTCACCTGCGTTCGCGCACTCTTTCTGCCCCAGCGGTGAGCATGGCACTGCCATTTTTCAGCCGCCTTAAGAATGGGGTCCGAAAGATACTTGAAAACCTGCGTTTCTGGTCAAAACACCCGCTCATCCTGCTTAAGGCACTCGGATTTACCCTTATTCACCAGGCCTGTATTTACCTGATCATTCTGATCTTGATTGAAGGCATGGGCGAGACGCTCAGCTTTTGGCAGATCGCCGGCATCTGGAGCCTGACCTATTTCATCAGCCTTTTGCCCATCTCCATCAACGGCTTGGGATTGCAGGAAGTCACCATTACCAACCTCTATACCTTGCTTGGGGGACTTTCACCTACTGCAAGCATCAGCCTGGCGCTCATCCTGCGCCTGGTCTGGCTGGTCGGGAGCTTGCCTGGAGCCTTTTTTATCGGTGAGGTTCTGGCTGGCAAGTCACCTGCCGAGGTGGAAGAGTCGCTTCCAGAGGAAACATTATGATTTCGGAAGAGACCCAGAAATTTCTGCGTCACTGGTTACTACTGCTTGGTGCAGCCTGTATTTGGTTTTTGTGGGACAGCCGCTACGTGCGGAATATCTGGTTCATGGGCATGGCGGGCATGGTGATGGTGTTTGCCATCTTGTTCTTTTTGACCTGGAAGCTTAAGCTCGGTTTTGTGGACAAAATTCCATCTTTGAAAAGCGAAAAAGTCATTTGGGTTGCCTTTTCGGTCATTGCCCTGGCGCTGACCGCGCTTTTCTTTACTTTTAAGTTACACCTCTTCAGCTATGGCAGCGGAAGACTTGCCTTCGCGGTTGGATTTTCGGGTATCTTTGCCTTACTCCTCTCGCGGAAAATTGAAAACTCCCCTTACATTGCCTTTGCGAAATGCCTGTTGGTGTTTGCGGTGCTGTATCGCGTGGCAGCCTTTGTGCCTGAGATACAAACCGGACCCTTCGCCCTGGGTTGGTCCGAAGGCAGCCGTTTTTACAATGCGTCTCTCTTCGCCTCCGAGGGCATCTACGGTTCCAGGCTTCCTCTGCCTGTGCTGCACCCGAGCCGCTACCTGATGCAAGCCCTGCCGTTTTTCGTTGGCATCCGATCGATACTCTTCCACCGCATCTGGCAGGTGGTGCTTTGGCTTGGAATGACGCTCTGGAGCAGTTGGCTGATGGCGAAACGCTTCAACACATACGCAAAGGTTTTACTTCCGTGGCTAACGGTTTTGCTCTTCCTTTTCTTTTTCCAGGGTGCGGTTTATTACCACCTGATGGTATGCGTGGTGCTGGTTTTGCTGGGTTACAAAAAAGATAAACCCTTGCGGACCATGATCTTCGTGCTACTTGCATCTATTTGGGCTGGCATCAGCCGGGTCAACTGGATGCCTGTGCCTGGTTTGATGGCAGTCGTGCTCTACCTGCTTGAAAGGCCCTTTGACGGCAAAAAATGGCTCAAATACCTGGTTTGGCCGGTTGTTTGGGTAATTGGTGGCTTTGCGCTGGCATACCTCACCAAACAGGGCTATATCTCCATTTCGGGCGAAGACCCGGCGCTGTTCGATTCGGCCTTTTCTTCCGCGTTGCTCTGGCGCAGGCTGTGGCCTAACGCGACTTTCTTCCTGGGCATCGTGCCGGCAATCCTGCTGGTGATGCTGCCGGGAGCGGCTTTATTCTGGCTGAAATTCCGCGGAAAAAGTCTGCCCGCCTTGCACTGGTTGCAGTGGCTGGGTCTGGCTGGCATCCTGGGAGTCTTCTTTGTAGGCGGCTTGGTGGTCAGCGTGAAAATCGGGGGTGGGGGTGACCTTCACAACCTGGATGGATTCCTGGTTTTCTGGGCTCTGATCATCGGTGGAATCCTGGCGATGAGCTCGCGCTTGCCCGAAGCTGAGAGAAAAGCTAAGGAAAATCAATCCTGGCGATTCTGGCTGGCGATGGCGGTGATCATCCCGGCTTTCTTCGCCTTTATGCGTTCAGGAACCTGGTCCTTTGGGGCTGCCCAATCGCAGGGCAACGAGCTGAGCGATCTGAAACGTGCCATTGCGGTGCTAAAAGAGAATGGCGGCGAGGTACTCTTTATCTCTGAACGCCAGTTGCTCACTTTTAGTGAGCTTGATCTGCCGGTTGTGCCTGAGTATGAAAAAGTTTTCCTGATGGAAATGGCGATGGGCAACAACCAGGAACATCTGAGCCGCTTCCGACAGCAGTTGGAGGGTCATGCTTTTACTGCAATCATCAGTGATCCACTCTCAACCAACATCCAGGGTAGCAATCGCGGCTTTGCCGATGAGAACAATGCCTGGGTGGAGCAGGTGGTGCTGCCGATGTTGGCGCAATACGAAGGTGTGCTTTCCTGGCGCAACGGCGAAATCAACCTGCTCGTACCGCAGGGTGAAACAGAATTAATCCAACAATTATTGGAATCCCAGTTAACAGGTAACTAAATATTCTTCTCGAGATCGATGACCTCGCGGATGGCGTAGGTCTTTTTATCCTGCGATTCGTAGTAGGTGCGCATAACCAGTTCGGCGATCAGTCCCAACAGCACTGCCAGGAAACCTAAAATGAACATCATAATGCTGATCTGGAACCAGGGGGAGCCCAAAACCGACACTGCGGCAACTATCCGCCGGATCGCGAGCCACAGGAAGAGCCCGAAGCTAATGCCTATCAGTCCCAGGCCGACTCCGCCAAAGAGATAGATCGGTTTTTGCGAAAATTTCATCAGGAACTGCACGGTGAAGAGATCCAAAATGACCTTGACGGTGCGTTCCAGACCATAGTTGGCTTTGCCGTGTTTGCGCGCGTGATGATGGACCACCACCTCGCTGATCTTCCCGCCGGCTTCTTTGGCGTAAACCGGGATAAAGCGGTGCATCTCGCCATAGAGGTTGATGGAATCCAGGATTTCGCGGCGATAGGCCTTGAGTGTGCAGCCATAATCGTGCAAATGCACGCCAGTGCTGGAGGAGATCAATTTATTTGCCACATGGGAAGGCAAGTTTCGTGTCAGCTGGTTGTCCTGGCGGTTTTTGCGCCAGCCGCTGACCACTTCGAAGCCCTTGTCCAGTTCTTCCAGTAGCAAAGGAATGTCTGCCGGATCATTCTGCAGGTCGGCATCCATCAGAATCACGACGTCGCCATTGGATTCGTTGATGCCGGCACTGATGGCAGCGGTCTGCCCGTAGTTGCGGCGGAAGACCACCATCCTCACCCGGTCCGGCGCTTGTGCGTGCAGCTGGCGGATCACTTCAACGCTGGTATCGCTGCTGCCGTCATCCACAAAAGTCACATCCCAGTCCATTTCAAGCGGCTGCATGGCTGCCACGATCTGTTCGAACAGCTCAGGCAGGTTTTTTTCTTCGTTATAGACCGGCACGACAATCGAGAGTTTCATAGTTGCTCCAAACGTTTTATCACTTGCCTGATTATAACGCCTGCCAGGGGCTGCGCGATAAAGTCGGGTATAATTTTTGCGATGAATACGAAGAGTGACGAAAGTGTTTTGGCAGGGCAAAAACACCCGGAAGATCCGGTGGATTTAGCCTTGCGCCCCTCTGCTCTGGATGAATTGATCGGGCAGGAACTGGTCAAGGAAAACCTGCGGATCCAAATCCAGGCAGCCAAGCAGCGCGAAGAAGCCCTGGAGCATGTGCTTTTCCACGGACCTCCCGGGCTTGGCAAGACCACCCTGGCGCACATTCTCGCCACCGAGATGGGAGTCAACATCAAAGTTACCTCTGGTCCCGCGATTGAACGGGCTGGGGATCTGGCAGCTATCCTGACCAATCTGCGCGCTGGTGATGTTTTGTTTATTGATGAAGTGCATCGATTAGGACGGATGGTGGAGGAGATTCTTTACCCTGCCATGGAAGACTACGCCCTCGATATCATCATCGGCAAAGGACCCGCGGCACGTTCGGTGCGCCTGAAGCTGCCGCGCTTCACCGTCGTGGGTGCAACCACCCGCCTGGCACTACTCAGCGCGCCCCTCAGATCGCGTTTTGGGGCAGTTTATCGCCTTGATTACTACGATTCCAAATCCCTGTCTGACATCGTGCGGCGGGGAGCCCGCTTGCTGAATGTTCCCTGCGAGGAAGATGGCATTCTCGAAATCGCCCGCCGGGCACGCGGCACACCCCGCATTGCTTTGCGTATGCTGCGCCGCGTGCGCGACTACGCCGAGGTCCGAGCCAGCGGTCACATCACCGCGCAGGTCGCTGAAGCTGGTTTGAGCATGATGAACATCGACGGGATCGGTCTGGATGAAATGGACCGCCGCATTCTTTTAACCATTATCGAGAAATACAATGGCGGACCGGTTGGGCTCAACACTATTTCCGCTTCTGTCAGCGAAGAGTCCGACACCATCATGGATGTGGTTGAGCCATATTTACTGCAGCTTGGCTTCATCGACCGCACCGCCCAGGGGCGCGTGGCAACCAAAGCCGCTTACGATCACCTGGGGATCACTTATGTCCCATCCACCGCGCAGCCTGACCTTTTTAATGGTGCTGCCTGATTCTCTCCCATGAAAACCGAAGATTTTGCCTACGATCTGCCTGCAGAATTTATCGCTCAGACTCCCGTTGAGCCGCGTGACCATTCGCGCCTTTTGGTGCTTGAGCGAAAAACTGGCAAGATCAGCCATCACCGGTTTTTTGAAATTGGTCAGTTTCTCCACCCGGGCGATCTAATGGTGGTCAATGAGACGCGCGTTTTCCCGGCAAGGTTTTATGGACGTAAGTTACCTGGGGGCGGCAAGGTTGAACTCTTATTGCTTAAGAAGCTAAATGATTTCCGCTGGGAGTGCCTGGTGGGGGGCAGTGGCATGAAACCCGGAAGGCAGATGCAGGTTATTGAGGGTCCGCTGGCTGAGGTGCTTGAAGATCTTGGTGAATCAAGGCGTTTAGTGCGTTTCGCGGAACCGATAGAAGGCGCTTTTGAGAGGGCGGGGCATGTACCTCTGCCGCCTTACATCCACGCTTATCAAGGCGACACTGAGCGCTACCAGACGATTTTCAACAAGACCCTTGGTTCGGCTGCAGCGCCAACTGCCGGGCTGCACTTTACGCCTGGCTTGCTCGAAAAACTGCAGGGGCAGGGTGTGGGGCTGGCGAAAATCGACCTGCACGTTGGATTGGACACATTCGCGCCGGTAACAGAAGAAAACCCGGAAGCCCATCACATCCACAAAGAATGGTGCGAGATAAGCGCGGAAACCGCCCAACTGATCAACCAGACCAGGCAAAATGGAGGCAGGGTAGTGGCGGTTGGCACAACCACGGTTCGCACGCTCGAAAGCGCGGCTGCTCGCAGCCAAAATGGTTTGCTGCAAGCGTGGCAGGGAGATACCAACCTTTTCATCCTGCCGGGATATCAATTTAAAGCAATTGATGCCATGGTCACGAACTTCCACCTGCCAAAATCTACGCTGCTGATGCTCGTCAGCGCATTCGCTGGCAGGCAAACCATGCTCAATGCTTACGAAGTCGCCAAGGGGGAAGGGTATCGCTTCTTCTCTTTCGGTGATGCAATGCTCTTGATGTGAACCGGGACTTATATCTAATTCTTATATCCATCGGCTAAACTTACTTATTGGAACATTAATTGCAACGTGTTTTCTGTTGCAAAGAAAACAAAAAACGAGGAAAAGCACACTATGATGCGATTTGATAAGTTTTCTGAGAGGGCTCAGGATGTGGCAGCTCGTGCTGCTGAGATCATTCAACGATACGGTCATAATCAGATTGATTCAGAGCACATTCTGCTGGCTCTGATCGAACAACCTGAGGGCACTGTTTCCCAATTAATCGAAATGGCTAACGCCGAACCCGGTGTGATTGCAGACCGCCTGGATGTGATCCTGCGGACAACGCCAAAAGCCAATATTTTTGGAGGTCCTTCCGGGCAGGTCTTCCTGACCCCAAGGGTAAAGATGGTGGTGGATCTCGCCAAGACGGAAGCCAACCGCCTTGGTGATGAATACATTTCGACTGAGCACCTCTTTTTGGCCGTGCTTTCTGAAAAGAACACCCAACTGGCCCGCTTGTTGGAGGAGTTTAATCTCACCCGGCAGGGCGTCTATGAGAACGTGCTCGAACTTCGGGGTGCCAAGAAATCCACTGGCGGCAAATTCGAATCCCGTTATAAAACCCTCGAAAAATATTCCCGCAACCTCACGCAAGCTGCTAACGAAGGCAAACTTGATCCTGTTTATGGTCGGGAATCTGAGATCATGCGGGTAATACAGGTGCTTTCACGGCGCACCAAGAACAACCCGGTTTTGATCGGTGGAGCTGGCGTGGGAAAGACGGCTATCGTGGAAGGTTTGGCGCAGAAGATCGCCAACGACGATGTGCCAGAAATCCTTGCCGACAAGATCGTGGTCGCGCTTGACCTTGGCGCCATGGTTGCCGGCACGCGCTTCAGAGGGGAATTTGAGGAACGCCTGAAGAATACGATTGAAGAGATCCAGGAATCGGACGGTGAAGTGATTTTATTCATCGACGAGTTGCATACCGTTGTTGGAGCAGGGGCGGCCCAAGGCGCCATGGACGCCTCGAATATGCTCAAACCAGCCCTGGCGCGCGGTGATCTGCAGTGCATCGGCGCGACAACCAGCGATGAATACCACAAGTACATCGAGAAAGATGCCGCGCTTGAACGCCGCTTTGCTCCGATTTATGTGGAAGAGCCAAGCATCGAAGACACGGTCAAGATGCTAAAAAGTCTGCGAGATCGCTACGAGGCGCATCATAACGTGGTGCTTTCAGACCAGGCTCTGGAAGCCGCTTCAAAGCTTTCCGCGCGCTACATGACCGGACGCCGTCTGCCGGACAAGGCAATCGACCTGATGGATGAGGCTGCCGCCAAGCTGCGCGTAGCCTTATACTCGATGCCGGACGATCTTAAACAGGAGAAAAAGGAAATTGACCGGTTAACCGCTGAAGAAGAGCAGGCAGGGGTGGAGCGTGACTACGAACGCGCGGTCAAATTAAAGGCTGAACGATTGCGCCTGGAAGAAGAATTCAAAGAGAAGCGCAGTGTTTGGGAAGCGGAGCATAAACTGGATGACATCGTCGACGCAGACGATATCGCATCCGTTATTCACCAGTGGACCGGCATTCCGGTGACGCAGCTGCTCGAGTCCGAGTCACAAAAATTACTTGAAATGGAAAACCGCCTGCACGACCGTATCGTCGGTCAGGATGAAGCCATCAAGGCAATCTCCGACGCCATCCGGCGCGGGCGCTCCGGGCTGAAAGACCCCAATCGCCCCATTGGTTCATTCATTTTCATTGGACCTTCCGGTGTGGGCAAGACTGAGCTGGCAAAAGCGCTGGCTGAGTTCCTCTTTGATGATGAAGATGCTTTGGTGAGGGTGGACATGAGCGAATATCGCGAGCAGCATACCGTCTCGCGCCTCTTTGGTGCGCCTCCCGGATATGTTGGCTACGAAGAAGGCGGGCAGCTCACCGAAGCGGTGCGCCGCCGCCCCTACCGCGTGGTGCTTTTCGATGAAATTGAAAAAGCCCATCCTGAGGTGTGGAATTCACTCTTGCAGATCCTTGATGACGGACGCCTGACGGATGGCCAGGGCAGGGTGGTGGACTTCAAGAATACCGTCCTGATCATGACCAGCAACCTCGGCACCGAATTTGTTAAAAGCAGCGGTTCGCTTGGCTTCCTTGCCAAAGACGAAAGCGATGACGTCAAAGCCTCACATGAAAAGATTGAGAAAGCCCTCAAGGACGCTTTCCGACCTGAATTCCTCAACCGAATTGATGAAATTATCACCTTCTCACAGTTGAGCAAGGAAGATGTGCTCGAAATTGTAGAGCTTCAGCTGAAAGAAATCGTCGAACGCACCGAGGAATACGGCTTTGGACTGGTGGTGGATGCTTCTGCCAAATCCTGGCTGGCGGATCAAGGCTTTGATCCTTTGCTGGGTGCCCGACCGCTAAAACGCGCTTTGCAGAAGTTTGTTGAAAGTCCTCTGGCGATCAAATTACTCGAGGGCGGTCTGCAAGCTGGAGCTTCGGTCCATATCTTCCGCGAAGAAGGTAAAGAAGGTCTCAGTTTTGAGACGATCGAACAGCAGCAAACTGAGCCGGAGAATGAATAGGATTGGATTGAAGAGCGGTAGGTAAGCCGATCGCTCTTCTTTTGAGTAAAACGGACCATGAACGAAGAAACACAGACCATCCTCACACTCCTGCGCGAAGTTCCACTCTTCAGTGGGCTGAGCATTGAGGAATTGGAGGGTTTGAGTGAAGCCTTTGTCATGGTTGAACTGCCCAAAGGTGAGACCCTTTATGATGCCCGGGAAGCCACAGACGGGCTCTTTGTGATTGATTCAGGACAACTTGAGTTGCTTGATGAAGATGGAACGCGGCTTGATGTGCTCAAACATGCTGAGATCATAGGCAATGAAGCCCTGAATTACCTCCCAACCCGTCAGAAAACTGCGATTGCACTCACGGATGTGCAGGTCTACTTCCTCCCCAACAAAGAAATTCAAGCCTTATATGCTGGCGCGCCTGCCTTCAAACAAACGGCATCCGTGCTTTTTAATAGTGCGCGCCTGGCATCGAATATTCCCATGGCGTGGCTTGAACCGGGTGAGAAGATCCATCTGATGGCACGTAAACACCCGGTTTTCCTCTTGTTCCGATCGATCCCACCTATCCTTGCTTTTGGCGCTATTTGGTTTCTGATGGTGTTTTTGAGCTCAGATCAACCTTTTTGGTCTCTGGCTGGGTTGGTAGCAGGTTTTCTTTTTTGCTTACTCTGGCTGATCTGGAACATCAACAACTGGGCGAATGATTTCTACCTCATCACCTCGCGCAGGATGGTGTGGGTGGAGCATGTCACAGGTTTTTATGACAGTCGGCAGGAAGCTCCCTTGAGTACGCTTATTTCGGTTGGGATTAAAACCACCCAACTTGGAGTTTTTCTGGGGTATTCGGATGTTTTGGTCCGCACTTACATTGGCGATATTCGTTTTGAGCGCGTTGCTCATGCCCGCACGATCGGCAAGCTGATCGAGACCAACTGGGCGCGCGGCAAGCGCACCGATCTTGAGCTCGACGCCCGTGAGATTCGCAAAGCACTGCGCCAGAAATTTGGCAAAGAGGCTGAAGACATCACCGCCAAAGACCTGCAGGCGGAACTGGGCTCGGTTCAATCCGCGCCAAAAGAAGTTAACTTTTTTGAGTGGTTGTTTTCAGATTTTGTACGGGTACGGCATGAGGTCGGCGGCACGATAACTTATCGGAAACACTGGCTCATTTTGCTCAACAAAATTTTCCTGCCGCTGCTGGTGCTGTTCCTGTCAATTGGTTTTGTAGTTGGAATTATCACCCGCAACCTGACCCAGTTGGATTACACCATGGGTTTGGTTGCAGGCTATTTCCTGGTCTTTCTTGCTGCCGGGGCTCTGGCCTATCAATATGTTGACTGGCGCAATGACCTCTTTCAGCTGACCGCAAACCAGGTGATCGACCTGGATCGCAAACCTTTTGGCCGTGAATCACGGCGATCCGCCCCCTTGGAGAACATCCTGAGCATTGAGTATGAACGCCGGGGGATTATCCCCATGCTGTTCAACTATGGCACGGTCTATATCACGATTGGAAACACTCAACTGACATTCAATGATATCTATCAGCCGTCGGTTGTGCAGCAGGATATTTTCACCCGCATGGGGAAGCATGCCCAGGAGCGCGATGAACGCAACACGATGCTCGAGCGGGAACGTGTTGCGCAGTGGTTCAAAGTATTCCAGGAAGAAGCGGAACATGGTTTGACCATGCCACTTGGATCCGAGCCTACTCGTCCCATTTCGATGGAACCCCCGAAGTAACCTCATACGAAGATTTGGTTTTAGGCATTAAGTTTAGCAAAATGGTCTGTTCCCTCAGGCCTAACCATTCGGCATCCATTTGAATCCGGTCCTGCCTTGAGGTAAAATATTCGCAGTAATGAATGGAGATTTATGGCGATTTTAGACATCGTGACCTTCCCCGATCCCTTCCTCAGGCTAAAGGCGAAGCAGGTCACTAAATTTGATACAGAACTGCAAACACTGATTGAAAACATGTTTGAGACGATGCGTGCTGCCCCGGGAGTGGGGCTGGCAGCTCCTCAAATTGGCGAATCTGTGCGCCTGGTGGTGGTGGAATACACAGAGGATGAGGATGAAAACGCCAAACCAAAAAAATATGTTTTGGTCAATCCGGAGATCGTCAAACGCTCGGAAGAAACGATCACAGACCTTGAGGGCTGCCTCTCACTGCCGGGCCTGGCAGGCACGGTTGAACGTCATCAGTCGGTGACCGTTAAAGCCAAGAATCGTTTTGGTAAACCGATAAAAATAGAAGCAGAAGAATGGCTTGCCCGAATTTTCCAGCATGAAATTGATCATCTCGATGGCGTGCTCTACATTGACCGGGCTGAAGAAGTGTTTGAACCAACCCCAGAGGAAGCTGAACAGATCAAGGATTAATGTATCTAACCCGGCTATCGCTGACGAACTACCGCATTTTCTCCCGCCTGGAACTGGATTTCCCCAGGCGGGTGATTTTATTCACTGGTGATAATGCCCAGGGGAAGACCTCCGTCCTTGAGGCGGTCGCTTACCTGGCGAACTTCTCCTCTTTTTCAGCTGCCAATGACCGTCAGTTAATGAACTTTTCTGCTCCCAACGAGCCGATAATGGTTGGTCGCATCCTGGGAGAATTCGAACGCGCAGGGCGCCATCACACGATCGAAGTCCGGCTGATCCAGGATGCTGCCAGCAATCCTGGGAGCCCAAGGTTTTCCAAGCAAGTGCTCCTTGATGGCGTGAAAAAACGCATTGGCGATGTTTACGGTCAGTTCAACGCGGTTACTTTTTTGCCCCAAATGTCACGGATCATCGAAGGCGCTCCGGCTGACAGGCGTCAATATCTTGATGAAATCCTCTCACAGGTGGAACCGGGATATTCCCGGCATCTTTCTGCCTACTCCAAAGCTCTTAGCCAGCGAAATGCCCTATTGAAAACCCTGGCGGAAATGGGCGGAGATAAAGCCCAGCTTGAAGCTTGGGATGATCTGCTCGCCAGGCACGGCGCGTCGATAATGCACGCGCGCATCCTTGCTCTTGCCACGCTGGAAAAACAGGCCATCCCCATTCACCAACGTCTGACCCGCGATCTCGAAATCCTGCAATTTCACTATCAACCCTCCTATGAGCCGCTCAAAAAACCTCCAGGACAGATGGCGCTTCCGGTGCAAACTACGTTAGATCGAACAGGGATCACCTCAAGCGAGCTTGAAGGCGGATTGCTGGCAGCCTATAAACAAAGCTACCACGCCGATATCCAACGCGGGCAGACCAGCCTTGGTCCACACCGCGATGAAGTCCGTTTTCTAAGCAATCAAATTGATTTGGGGGATTATGGCTCACGCGGGCAGAGCCGTACGGCCTTGCTGACACTCAAGTTTGCTGAAGTAACCTGGATGAAGCAGCGCACAGGGGAGTGGCCGGTATTACTGCTGGATGAAATCATGGCTGAGCTTGATCCGCAAAGGCGCAAGGATCTGCTCTCGGTGGTTGGTCAGGTGGAGCAAGCTTTTGTCACTGCCACAGACCTCGAGATGTTTACCCCGGAATTTGTGCGTGATCATGAGGTCTGGCAGGTGGATCAGGGTATCGTCACACGATCATGAAAAAGAAAGAATTCGCCAGGCTGCTTTTACCCCGAGTGCTGATCTTTTTGGTTCTGGCGATGAATCTCCAATGTGCGCTGGCCTACATTTTTGATCCTTTGCCCTATGTAGCTCCATTTGAACTGAGTGACGAGCCGGGTCGGGTAGCGGTGGTTGGGATTGGCATCCTGTTCCTCATGTGGCAGGTGCCTTACGTTTTTGCCCTTATCCATCCCCTGCGCAACCACCGCTCGCTGCTGGAAGCTGTTCTGATGCAAGCGATTGGTCTTTTGGGGGAGAGCTTGCTGCTGCGTTCCATTCCTATGGAGCACACTGCCTTGAGGGCATCCATTTTGCGCTTTATTATCTTTGATGCTGGCGGCTTGCTCTTGCTTTTGGCAGCTGCTGCGTTCACCTTTCGAATACTGAAATCCAAACCAGGAGGATCCCATGTTGACTGAGCTATTGTTGAAAAGCCGTTCGTACCGCCGTTTTGATGAATCTGCCAAAATAAGCGAGGATATCTTGCGTGATTTGGTGGATGCTACCCGTTTTTGCCCCTCAGCCGCAAATCGCCAGCCGCTTAAGTATCGCCTGGTGTTCGAAGAGAGCGAAACAGCCCAGGTCTTTGACTGCCTCAAGTTTGCCGCATACCTGCGCGACTGGTCAGGACCAGCAGAAGGTGAGAGACCGACGGCTTATGTTGTCGTTCTCGGCGATGAGACCGTCAACAAGTTCTCGGAAGTGGATGCTGGCATCGCCATGCAAACTATCTTGCTTCGCGCCACTGAATTGGGCTTAGGTGGGTGCATCTTTGCATCTATTCAGCGTGATAAACTGCGCGAAATCCTGGCTTTGGATGAAAGCTATCAAATTAGCTACGTGATCGCGTTGGGAAAACCTGCTGAAACTTGTGTGATAGAGCCGCTTGGAGAAGACGGTGATATCAAATACTACCGTGACTCGGACGACGTGCATCATGTTCCCAAACGAGAACTCGATGACCTACTAATCTAAGCTTAAAGGTTGTTTGTAGGTTTTCTGTTATCGACGAACCAGCCCGAACTTAAGAGCACTTTATGCAATCCCAATCCTAATTTTTCATGGGAACATCAAACAGATCCCGCTGAATTATAGGGCCTACACAAATTGCCTCTGGTATGAAGATCAGCTGGCGTTGACTTTCGTTTTTTACCTCGAATGTCCAGCCAACAGAGGTAGGTTGGCTGGATAAGAGCACCAAGCCGAAAGGCATCCTGAAGCCATTGCCAATCGGGAGGACGCCGCAAGTTAACGCTACCGTCTGGGTTTCACCTGCAGGAATTTTTACAGAATCATTGCGAATCGTCAGAGGAGGCAATTCCGAGCCTGTAAGGCACTGCGCATAAGCATCAAGAGTCTGCTTACTGCGAGCTTGATTTACAACTGTGATTACCCAATCTTTGCCCACAAGCCTTGACTCGGTCACCACCAGATCAGGTGATTTGGACAGATCGAATCCGCCTGCCACCGCTCTGCCTCCAACCTTGCAGCCAAGCGTGATATTGGCAATGCTTATACCTTCTACTTTCTGTTCAACATGCACGGTTTGCACTTTTCCGCTAAAAGCAACCAGGCAATTGGCATATACACTAACAGTTTTGGGAGCTTTGGTTTGACTGGTCAGAGTAACTTCCCAGCCATTTTTCGAAGGTCGGCTCGCAACCAACTTCACATCTCCATCGATCGAATAGCCACCTGAGATTGCCAAACCGTTCAAGTCATCACACGAAACCTTGAAAGTCTGGGTTTTTCCCGAATCAAGCTTGAAATCTTCCTCCACCTGGATGGTGTCGATAGGGGCTTTAGTGGGAACAGGCACCAGCGTTTGCGTCGGAGTGAGGGTTGGTGTGGGTGACGATTCGCCTGGCGTAGCTGTAGCAGTAGCAGTGACGGTCGCTGTTGCAGTCGGGGTCAAAGTCTTTGTGGGGGTGGCAGTTTGAGTGGCGGTCGGGGTAAAGGTGGCCGTTGCTGTTGGAGTGGGGGTAGCAGTTGCAGTTGCGGTTGGGGTGACCGTAGCAGTCGCGGTGGCTGTGTTTGTGGCGGTTGGGCTGGGAATCCGAATGGTGTAGTGAAGTTCAGGTCCAATAAGGCTGCCTTTATCTGACTGAATTTGCCAGTAACCAGAGTATTCGCCCTGGTAGCTTGGCGCGAATAACTCCAGGGAGATGTCGATCGTACTACCGGAAGAGACTTTCGGCAGCAGACTGGGGGAGTTGCCGCCCATAAGACTGCCGCGCACAAAGACCAGTTTATAGTTTTCCCAGTCGCATGTGCCGTTGTTCTGCACCCGCCAGGTTTTGGTGAATTGCTGGCCAGGTTTCAGGATAGTTCCATCCGGGATGCTTAAATCCTGCAGCAGGGCTGCTGACATTGTGCAGGCGGGTGGTGTGATCGTGCCGGTGGGAGTTACTTCAGGAGTGGGGGTGATCAAGGTCGGTGTGGGCGGGATTTCCTGCTCGCTCATGACCTTCACCAAAACAGCCACCTGGGCGATTGCCGAGGGAGTATCCCCTCGCTGATAGAGTTTTACCTCGATCATGGTGGGACCTTCTTCGGTTGGGATCCAGGGCTGCAATATCAGCCCAAAAGTGCCGGGGTTGGTATCGGGTGTATCAAGGCGGGTAAGTTCGCCATTGATGTACAGTTCGATCCGGGACCAATTCCCTTCGGGTTTGATTTGCGAGGTGATCTGGTATTCCAAAAAAGCAGGGATTGACTGCCCGGACACTGGGTTGAGAATTGAAACGCTGGCGTTATTTCTCGGCAAATTACAGGCAAGTAACCCTATTGCAATTAGCAAAAAGAGAATAAGCAGCGTAATGATGGTGCCTTTTTTCATGTAAACCTTTCAAACAAAATAAAGACCTTTGCCTTTAAGACGAAAAATGCGCCATTTAGTTCCCCACTCAGGTCAACCGGTAAGCCGTATTCTGTCTTGGATGCGCATCTATCTAGGCGGGCTGTCACCAGCCTGCTCATGCGGTCTACCCGGAGATCAAATGAGCCGAGCAGGCTCTTTCTCCTGTTTGACCTTGCACCGGATGGGGGTTGCCTGGCCGCGTTTGTTACCAAAGCGCCGGTGGTCTCTTACACCACCTTTTCACCCTTACTCTTGCGAGCGGTATGTCTCTGTGGCCCGATCCACGATCTTTCGACCATCCAGGGGTTACCTGGCATCCTGCTCTGCGGTGTACGGACTTTCCTCACTAAAAGCGCGCGCACCTGGCTGACCTGAGTGAAATAAGAATAGACGAAGGAGGCAGAAAAGTCAAACAAACGAGTCAATGCTTATATGCGGGACATCATGCTTTTTTCAGAGTTGGAGTCCTAGCAGTCGATATCCTTTCATTGTCTCAATGGGAGACTTCACCCTCAAGATATCATATAAGATTGGGATTATGTCTTACAGACAAGGCGTGCAACAATTAAATCGGATGGGTTAACTCATTCATCTGAGGATAATGGGCAGGAACACCTGTTGTGCAGATGGAAACATAATTGCTTGACAAATTCCGTTAATGCTCCCAGCTTTCCAATACCGAGAATCGTTCGAAATAAATGTATCTGCGGCATAATGACTGGGACAAATGGATGCTGGAACTGCATATAGCCGATTGTTAAATCCGCCACCGACACTTAGTGGCCATTCCCTAAAACCATCTTGCCAGCTGTTGTATTGTGGATGCCACATGTGGAATACTCCATTTTCATACGGATCCTGAGCAGTAGGCCAACCCTCTTCCATATTTACAGAGGCATCGAAGATTGTATTTCTCCCAGACAGAAAAAATGCGACATCTATGGCATAGTTTGTCTCTTCGTTAATTAACCTAGCTATCCAAAAATTATCCAGAGGGTATTTGACCAATTCAACCGTATAGAAATTCCCATATCTGACCTCGTTATTGAATGCACCACGACAACCGAGGTACATTTCTTTATCTGAGTTCCACCATGCATAACTACCTTGATTGCAAATCACTCCAGCTTCAGAGTAAACAAACCACTGCAGACCTTGTGTGAATGCCATCAGCCCGATTTGACTGAATTCGTGTCCAAACAGTCCTGGTTGGTTATTGAGATCTACGCTTAACCAAGCAGTGGTAAATGTAGAGGTTTGCCAGGTTGGCCCTGACTCTGCAGCAAGCCAAACGCGATAATCTAAAGAACTACTGACTTCTATTGGATCGATTCTAAGATTGACTACTACAAAATCATTTCCTGCATGCACATTTACTGGACTAGTGATCAGTACGATTAATAGAACACCCAACAACAGTTTAATAACAACTTTCTTTTGGTTTACCATTTCGCCCTCCACAAGTAAACATGAATTTTCAAAAAGTTTAGGGTATCGGATATGGAGTGGAAATGTTCATTGTCGGACTAATAGGTTCAACTGGGTAAGGAATGGTTGTTGGGGGTTCTGACGTTGATGTTATTACAGGATCCGGCGGACCTCCCATCGATGCTGCCGGAGGTGCAATGCTGAAATATAAGTCACCTTCAAAAAGGGGGATCTCCTTATTCAAATCTTTCAGCGGGCTAATATAGTATCTCTCGAAAGTGCCATTGCATCGGAATACCACCACTTCCATCTTTTCAATGATACTTAATTGAGGATCCATATCCAGGTCGATTGTAAAAGGCATTGGTGTAACTGAAGCACGGGGTGGCACCAAAGATGTTACGGCTCCTTTTTGAGGAGTAGAGGTGGGAGTCTCTTTGACTTGAAACATACCTCCCGGCAATGGTACGCATCCGGCTGGGCGAGTTGGTTGAGGTGTCAAACTTTCCATGATTATCGGAGGTGGATTATCCAGAACCGATCTATTTGACATAGCAAATGTAGCAACAGCTCCGGCAAATAATAAACAAAAACCTACAAGCATCAGCGGTTTTTTAGCTTTTTGTAGAAGTTTCATGCTATTCTCCTACTTTTTTGTGAAAGTTAATCAATCCTAAACGGTTTTGTCAAACTTTCTCCATAGGTCGGTTTCTACTGTTTCTCATAAATTATTATACTACCTCCATCCTCAGCAGTAAAAAAAACAGAAACAAATTGTGCAGTGGTCAGGGCATGGAATACACTTTATGAAAAAAAATCCGAGGCATGCCGAAATCGATGACTGAAAAATCGAAGTGACATTTTCACAAATTGACAACATTAGCCTCACCAATTACTGGACAAATCTGGGATTTATTGTAAAATAGTGTTTTGCAAGTATGTAGGAATTATTTTTGGAGGAAGAAGTTGGCAAATATTAAGTCTCAGATCAAACGAAATAAACAAAATCAGGCTGCACGCCTGCGTAATCGCGTCTATCGCGGCACAGCCCGCACTTTCGTGCGCAAGGCTCAGGCTGCCATCCGCACTGAGGATACTGACAAGTCCCAGGTGGAAGTTCTCAGAGCGATCCGCGCACTGGACAAAGCTGCTGCCAAGGGCGTTATCCACAAGAACAATGCTGCCCGCCGCAAATCCCGTTTGATGGCTCGCTATAACAGCTTAGACAATTAAGCTATTTTTATTCACACACCGAGGCTCCCTTACCAATAGGTGGGGAACCTCTTTTTTTGTTTAAGGGGAAAGCATTATCTGAGAATGGGCTGATGTTTTCACAGAAAGCAGCCCAGGCTCCATGCCTCGATGTTATAATCGCCCCAGACTGAATGTGAGATGCTTATGTTTGAAGATGTAAAAGAACACCTAACCCAGATAATTGACAGCTTTTGCCAGACGCGCGGATTGCCCACCGGCAAAGTTGAATTCCGCAATATTCCCTTCAGCGGGGAATGGGGGATTGCCGCACCGTTATTCCCTCTGGCGGCAGCTGATCCTGATAAATCCCTGCCTGTGCCAAAAAAAGCCCAGGAATTTGCAGAGATTCTGAAGACTCAAGCAGAGGAATTGCCAGGTTTTTCACGGATCGAAGCCATCAGGGGATACCTGAACCTGTACTTCGAGCCTCATCAATATGCCGAAAGAGTTGTTAGTACAGTACTCGGGCAGGGCAAGGGCTTTGGCTCGAGTGAGCAGCAGGGGAAGAAAGTGATGGTGGAGTATTCCAATCCCAACACGCACAAACCGCTGCATGTGGGGCACCTGCGGAATGTAATCCTGGGCGGCTCGGTCTGCAACATCCTGGAAGCCAGCGGCAAAAAGGTCATTCGTGCCAACTATATCGGCGATATTGGGCTGCACGTGATCAAGTGGATGTGCAATTACGAGATGTATCACTCCGGTGAGCAGCCTGACGCCGATACGATGCGCTGGATGGCTGATCTCTACGCCGAGGCAGACAAACGTTTTGTGAGTGAGCCAGCGTTTGAAGCTGCGGTAAGAGATTATTTTGGGCGCTGGGATGCTGGCGAGCAGCACCTCAAAGACCTTTGGAAGCAGACGCGCGACTGGTCGATGGAAGGTTTCGACCAGGTTTACGCGCTATTGGGTGAGCATTTTGACCGGATCTACTTTGAAAGCGAAGTGGAAGAACCCGGCAAAGCCTTGATTGAACAACTGCTCGAAAGCGGCTTGGCTGAAGACGGCCGCCCGGAAAACCCGGTCATTATCGACCTGGATAAAAAACTGGGCACCAATGAAGAATACCGGGTGGTGGTCATTTTGCGCTCGGACGGAACCTCTCTTTATGCCACCAAGGAAATCCCCCTGGCAATCATGAAATTCGAGGAATACGACCTCGACCAGTCCATCTACGTGATTGACGTACGTCAGTCGCTGCATATGAAGCAAATGAGCAAGGTGATGGAGCTGATGGGTTACCCCTGGGCTAATCGCATGCGGCACCTGGCCTATGAAATCGTTAATTTGCCGGGGAATGTGACTATGTCCTCCCGGGATGGCACGGTGGTGCTGCTGGATGACCTGATCCGTGAAGCTACCCAACGCGCCCTTGAGGTTGTGAGGGAGAAAAACCCCACACTGGACGCAGATATGATGCTGGAAGTGGCGGAAAAAGTCGCCCTGGGTGCCATTAAGTACCCCATGATCGCGCGGGAAAACACCAAGATCGTGACCTTCGACTGGGACAGCGCGTTGGACTTCAACGGACAATCCGCCCCGTATATTCAGTACGCAGTCGTGCGTGCCAACAGCATCCTGCGCCGGCTCAACGAGCCCGCACCCAGCATGGCAGCTTTCAGCCATGAGTTACTGCCGGTGGAAGTTAATCTGATTGAAAAGATGTCGCAACTTCCCGATGTAGTTCAGAAAGCCGCTGTCGAGTTTAAACCTTCACTGGTCGCTACCTATGCCTTTGAGCTTGCACAAGCTTTTAATGATTTTTATACGCAATGTCCGGTTCTATCTGCTGAAGGTTCAACCCGCCTTTCGCGCCTTGTGCTTGTACAAGCAGCCAAAATCAGCCTGGAAAATGCGTTATCTTTACTGGGAATTCAATCACCGCAAGTGATGTGATGTAGAATAAGAACAATCAAAATCTAAAGGAGAAACATATGAGTCGAATTCGTACACTAATCATGGGGGCAGCAGGTCGGGATTTTCATAACTTCAACACTTTCTATCGTGACAACGAGAAGTATGAAGTGGTTGCATTCACCGCGACCCAGATCCCTAACATTGACGGGAGAAAATACCCCGCCGAGCTTGCTGGAAAACTGTATCCAGACGGCATCAAGATCTACCCCGAGTCAGAATTGCCTGATCTGATCAAGCAGTTCGAAGTTGACGAAGTCGTTTTCGCTTACAGTGACGTTCCCTACGATTATGTGATGCACAAATCTGCGCTGGTCAACTCACTGGGAGCTGACTTCCGCCTGATGGGTACCAAAGAGACCCAGGTCAAATCCACAAAACCCGTGATTGCCATCTGCGCCGTTCGCACTGGCTGCGGTAAAAGCCAGACAACCCGCCGGGTTGCAGCAATCCTCCAGGAAATGGGCTTGAAAGTGGCAGCTATCCGCCACCCCA
>DIWN01000085.1 GCA_002423495.1 Anaerolineaceae bacterium UBA6105
GAAGAGGCAGCCCAGTATCTGATCCAGTTGCGACAACTATTGCGCTGGATCGGCGTCTCGGAAGCCGACATGGAACGCGGTCACCTGCGCTGTGACGCGAACGTCTCGATCCGCGAACGAGGCAGCCAGATCCTGAACACAAAAACCGAGATCAAAAACATCAACTCCATCGATGCCGTCCACCAGGCGATCATTGAAGAGACCAAGCGCCAGATCGAACTCGTGGAGTCTGGCGGAAGGGTCGTCAGCTACACCCTCGATTGGGACGCGGACACTGGCAAGCTGAGCATGATGCGCTCCAAGGAAACCGAGGCGGATTACCGCTACTTCCGCGAGCCGGATTTGCTGCCGGTCGTTCTAACGGAAGAAGATATCGCGCACATCAAATCTGAGCTGCCCGAACTCCCGCTGGCAAGAAAAGCACGCTTTGAGACGGAATATGGGCTTTCGGCCTACGACGCTGAGATCCTGACCACGGAACGCGGACTGTCGGATTATTTTGAAGCCGCGGTCGCCAGCTTTGGCGGGGAAGCGAAAACCGTCTCCAACTGGATGATGAACGACCTCTCGCGCCTGATGAATGATCTTGGCAAGAGCGCCTCTGAGCTTGCGCTCACTCCTAACTCATTGGCGCAGATCATCCGCATGGTGGAAGACGGCAAGATCAACGCCGCCACCGGCAAGAGCTTGCTGCGCAAGGTGGAGGAAAGCGGTCGTGAGCCGGCGGAGGTCGTGAAAACCGAAGGATTGGCAGTGATCGCCGACAGCAATACTCTGAGAACGCAGATCCAGGCCGTGTTGGATGGGGCGACGGCGGAGGTGGAGAGCTTCCGAGCCGGCAAGGAGAGTCTGCTGGGCTGGTTCGTAGGGCAGGTGATGCGCGCCACCGGCGGCAAGGCCGACCCGAAACGCACGCGTGAGATTTTGCTTGAGCTGCTCAGGCAGTAAGCAGTCAAATATTGACCGATTAAAGCCGAAAATGCTTTTCGTAGGTCGGCTTGCGCATTTCAAGCCGACGATGAAATGTGAAGAGGACATAAACAATTATCGTTGTATGACGAAGAGTAATGTCGGGTTCAACTGCGGAACCCGACCTACGACTACCTGTTCGAATTGTTTGACAGCGAGGACGAATCGGCTACAATATAGGCTACGCGGGCGTCGCCAAGTGGTAAGGCATTAGCCTTCCAAGCTAACATTCGTCGGTTCGAATCCGATCGCCCGCTCAAGATAACCCCTCTCTGGAGGGGTTTTTGTTATTGATTTGGTCGGTTCGAATACCCACAGGGGGTACAGGCGTCCGATCGCCCGCTCAAGATAACCCCTCTCTGGAGGGGTTTTTGTTATTGATTTGGTCGGTTCGAATACCCACAGGGGGTACAGGCGTCCGATCGCCCGCTTTTTTTATTTAACATTCACAATATGGTCGTCTCTTCGGTAGGGGCACGGCATGCCGTGCCTCCCCCGGTGGGATGCCTCGCCCGCTTTTATATTTTCGTAGGCCGGATTGCGCGGTTCAATCCGGCTTTGGCCTGCCCGAGAAAACCACTTTTTGTTTAATACGCAAATAATGGTTGCCTCGAACACCCACAATGGGAACGCCTGTCCGATCACCCGCTTTTTTTTACTTTATACGGAGGTTTTCCGGGTAGAGTCGACGGATGTGCAAAGCCTCGCCTTGCGTGCGGGATGCCTCGACCTGATTACAACGAGGAACAGGCAGGCCAGTTCCCTACGACGGTCTTAGGCAAGTAAAGGCCGTGCCTATTCGGTTGAGACCACGGGTAACCACGGAGGGTTACCCCTACCATGTAAATATAATAGGTCACAATGAATTACGTTTCAGGCGAGGGAACGTGTGTCTGCTCGCCTGCTTTTATATTTTCGTAGGCCGGATTGCGCGGTTCAATCCGGCTTTAGGCTGCCCAAGTAGGGTCGACGGCCGCGCAAAGCCTCCCCTTGTGGGATGCGTCGACCTGATTACAACGAGGAACAGGCAGGTCAGTTCCCTACGGCGGTCTTAGGCAAGTAAAGGCCGTGCCTGCCCGGTTAAGACCGCGGGTAACCACGGCCCTCAAGAGAGTGGTGCCCAAGGGGTTACCGCTATCATATAAGACCTTGCGGTCGACCCCCTCGCGCGGCCTGTGCCCGCAATAAAGTGGAGGGTATCAGCAGACCAGCGAGAACTGATATCGGTTCGAATACCCACAGGAAGTACAAATGATCAACTTCACGCTTTTGATAGGAATTTCAATTAAAATGACATGAATTCGACTATAATAAACCACAACATAAAATGAACTGTTGCTTCTTCAGACAGGATGGCAAAATGAACAAGCAAAAATGGCTTTATTTATGTTTCAATGTGAGTTTGGTTTTGTGGCGTGAGTGGGTCTAAAAACAGGAGATGCTTCTATGAACACCAAGAATCCAGTGCTAACCGTCCTAATAATTGCAGTTCTGCTTTTCCTCAATCTGGGCTTGAGCAGTGCAAGTGCCAGCCCGACTGTTGCTCAGGCTCAAAGCACAATCCTTTATGTCAAGCCAGGCGAGACGGGCGACTGCTCCAGCTGGCAGACCGCCTGTGAGCTGCAGGATGCCTTAGCTCTGGCTGAAGCTGGGAACCAAGTTTGGGTAGCAACGGGCACTTACAAGCCCCCCACTGACACTGATCGCAATGTTACTATCTTATTAAAATCAGGCGTGGCGATCTATGGCGGCTTCCCCGATACTGGCGAACCAACTTGGGCACAGCGCGATTGGGAAACCAACCTCACCACCCTCAGCGGGGATATAGGCACTGAAGATAATCTCGCAGACAACAGCTTCCACGTGGTCACTGGCAGCAATTTGAGCGACACTACGATCCTGGATGGCTTCACCATCACTGCCGGTAATGCCAATGGCGTGTATGCTGTTCAAACAGTAGGCGGCGGGATGAACCTTCTGAGCAGTAGTCCAACGCTGGAGAATGTTATCATTTCTGGCAACCTGGCTGCTTACGGTGGCGGGATGCAAAACCAAAGCGGCAGCCCCACCCTGACCAATGTCACCTTTTCTAACAACACCGCCATTTTCCGTGGTGGCGGGATGTACAACCTCTATAGCAGCAACCCCACCCTGACGAATGTAACTTTTTCCAGTAATTCAGCGGGTGATAGTGGCGGTGGGATGTACAACTACGAAAGCAGCAGCCCTACTTTGACCAATGCCACTTTTTCAGGTAACACCGTCAATGGCAACGGAGGCGGGATGTTCAATCAGTTCAGCAGCAGCCCTACGCTGAATAACGTGGTCTTTTCTGAAAATACTGCCACCACGTGGGGCGGTGGAATTCATAATTCTTCAAACTGCAATCCAAACCTGACCAACGTGCTCTTTTCCGGTAATAGCGCGGGTGACGCTGGAGGCGGGATGGTTAACGAGAATAGTAATCCCACAATAACACATACAACATTTTTTAATAACACAGCCTATAATGGCGGCGGGATGGGTAACAGTTCAAGCAGCCCCACTTTGACCAATGTTACCTTTTCTGGCAATACTGCTACTGTGGGGGGTGGGGGGATGAGCAACTATTACTTCAGCGGCATAATGACAAATGTCACCTTTTATGGTAACACTGCCTCAAGCGGTGGTGCAATGAAAAGCGAAAGAAGCAGCCCCACAGTGACCAATTCGATCTTTTGGGGAAACACGCCCGACCAATTAAGTTTTATCGTTCATTCCTACCCTGTAATTACTTACAGCATTATTCAGGGCGAGACCGTGTGGGATGGCATAGGCAACGACAATTCTGATCCGCTATTAGTAGGCCTGGCGGATAATGGCGGCTTTACTCAAACTCATGCCCTTGGCGATTCAAGCCCGGCTATCGACGCTGGCAGCCCAACCCTCTGCCCTGCCATGGACCAGCGCGGATTTCACCGCCCGATTGATGGGGACGAAAACACATTAGCGATCTGCGATATGGGCGCGTATGAATATAGCTCATACCCAGAAGAGTTTACACTGACAGTGGACACAGAGGGCAACGGTTCGGTTGCTATAGATCCGGATCAAACCGAATACCAATTTGGAGAAATTGTCAGCCTGACTGCCTCAACCGATCCCGGTTGGAGCTTTTCAGGTTGGAGCGGGGATGCTACAGGCACTACTAATCCACTCACTATCAGCATTCTGGACGATACCAGTATCACTGCGAACTTCACACAAAACGAGTACACGCTCGACGTTTTGGTGGATCCGATTGATTCTGGTTCGGTTTTGGTTGATCCCATAAAGGATTTTTATCATTATGGAGATGCTGTAACGCTGACAGCCAGCCCAAATACCGGCTGGGCGTTGACAGGATGGAGCGGAGATGCGACAGGCATCGAAAATCCACTGGAAATTACAATTACGGGCAACACCAAGATAACCGCTAATTTTACAGATGAATATTCGCTCGTTGTGACTGTTGATCCAGCGGATTCAGGCACTGTAACAGTATTCCCTGAGCAGACTGTTTATCACTACGGGGATGAGGTTGTTCTCACCCCAACTGCTGAGACTGGCTGGACATTCTCTTCCTGGGGTGGAGATGCGACAGGAACAGAGAGCCCGCTAACTGTGACCATCGAAGGTAACACGAACATAACTGCAAATTTCACGCAAATCGAATACACACTGACAGTAACTATCGATCCCATTGATTCTGGTTCGGTTTTGGTTGATCCCATAAAGGATTTTTATCATTATGGGGACCAGGTTACCCTGACCCCCACTGCCGACCCGGATTGGGAATTTACAAATTGGAGTGGTGACGCAGATAGCACTGATAATCCCTTAATTATCACAATATTGGGAGACACAAATATCACTGCAAACTTCGAACAAGTAATCTTTAATATATATTTGCCGCTTATTGTAAGATAACCAAAAAGGAGATAAAGCGGGATTCCTCGCCCACTTTTTTAATTTTCGTAGGCCGGATTGCGGTTTTCAATCCGGCTTTGGTATGGGTGAGGCCTTTGGGAAATATCCTCTTGAGGCCTCGTGCCTGCCCGGTAAAAATTGCGGGAAATCACGGCTCTCAAGAGAGTGGTGCCCAAGGGGTTACCGCTACCATATAAGACCTTGCGGTCGACCCCCTCGCACGGCCTGTACCCGTAACGAAGTGGCTGGGTATCAGGAGACCGGCGAGATCAAAGAATCCTCCCCTTGCGGGATGCCTCGACCTGACAAGATTGAAGCGTAGCGTCGACAGCCGTGCAAAGCCTCCCCTTGTGGGATGCGTCAACCAAGAAGTGGAACAGGCAGGCCTGTTCCCTACAACGGTCTTGTGGCAAGCAAGGCCTCGTGTCTGCCCGGGTCAATACGGGGTATTGTTTAGGTCGGACAGAGTACCGGCGAAGCTGTGTAACGAGACTGCCTCAAAGCGTTATTTCCATACAAGCCTTGCGCAGGCTCGCTCCGACATCCACATTGTTGGCGGAGTGGCGAACCCCGCGAACAGCATCGTGGGGCAGGAACGCGCCATTCCGCCCTACATGCTAATCAAAGCTATAACCTTACATCCTTGATGCTATAATTCCATAGAGCAAATTTATGCCAATCTAGCCTGCAGCTAGTTTCCTAACCGCCCGTTTTCATTGAAAGGGGTTCTATGGCTTACTACTTAGATTTATTCTCTCCTCTTACCTATAAGGCTTTCTTAACTTCTGCAAGGGACATCACGGGTTTTCGATCCAAACAGAAAAATGCTGCTAGTAAACTCAAGCCCGGCGATATTTTGATCTGTTATCTAACAAAAGTATCCAGGTGGGTTGGCACCTTGGAAATCACCAGTGAAATGTTTGAAGACTCAACTCCACGCTTTGTTTCTAATGAGGATCCTTTTGTTGTTAGGTTCAAAGTAAAACCTCTAGTTATTTTAGATCCAGAATACGGGATTCCGATAAGAGAAGAATTAGTCTGGAACAACCTCTCTATTACTGCCCATCTGCCTAAAGAAGGTTCCCAATGGACTGGTCCACTTCGTAGTAGCCTAAAGATGATTGACAAAAACGATGGGGACTACTTGTTGAAGTTGTTAAAAGCCCAATCTCAAACTCATCAAGAATATCCTCTTGATGATGATCTCTATGGGAAATATCTTATCCGCACCACTACAGCTCACCAAACAGATATTCCTGTGTCAATCCCAGAAGATACTGACAACCATTCAGGTGAGGTGATTGAAGAGAAAGAGGTCAGGGAATCCGTAAAGATTCAAGCCCTTATTGCATTAATCGGGGAAAAAATGGGGTTCAAGATTTGGTTGCCCAGGAACGACCGTAATCTGGTCCTGCAAGAATGGAAACCAGATGGAGATGTGTTGCTCAACACCCTGCCCTTGAATTACGATGTAGTGACAATAAAAACCATTGAACAAATAGACGTCTTATGGCTCAGAAGAAGGTCCATTGTCAGGGCTTTTGAAATTGAGCACACGACTTCGATATATTCGGGGATTCTCCGCATGGCAGATCTGTTAGCCCTGCAGCCAAACATGGACATTAAGTTGCATATAGTAGCACCAGACGAAAGAAAAGAAAAAGTATTTTCTGAAATTCAGAGGCCGGTTTTCTCTCTTCTCGAAAAAGGTGCATTGTCCCAGTACTGTACATATCTTTCTTATGACAGTATTCGCGAGTTATCTAGGGAAAAGCATTTAGGGAATCTCTCTCATACAGTTTTAGAAGATTATGAGGAGAATGTGGAATAATTTTTTTAGGATTGGAGTTGGAATGTCTACTGATAAAACTACCCGAGCGAATGCAAGTCAATTCTTCGTTGCAGGTGAACTCTGTCGAAGAGGTTACCTTGCAGTCGTGACTCTTGGAAATACTCCCAATACGGATATCCTCTGTTCTAACCTGGCAGGCACAAAAGCCATTCACATCCAGGTTAAAACCTTTGTCCCAGGAGGTAGAACTTGCAGCGTTGGCGCAAAGGCAGAAATCTATACTGGAGAAAACTTCTTTTGGGTGTTGGGGGGTATACCCCATCCACACAGTACTGCAGAATTCGAGTATTACATTATTCCCAGCCTGATTATGTCCCAAAATGTCAAAAGTCACCATGCTGCCTGGCTTGCTTTGCCTGGAATGAAGGGGCAGAAGCGCAAGGATAGCAAGGTGAGGACGGTTCTCTTGCCTCCACACACTTCTCCTAACGCTTGGGATATTTCCCCATATTTCAATAGGTGGGATCTCATTGAAGAAAAACTGAAATAGTTTTTATTAATGATTTGAACAGGATATTATGCCTCATTACCAACCTATTCTAAACGCCTTGATTCAATATAAATCAATCTTCGATCAGGAAGAACTTACACCAGCAAAAAGCCCCGAAGCTATCCAGCTCATCCACGATAACAGTTTTGCTTTTATCTCCGCCTGTTGCCTGGATAGAGGTACAAAAGCAGAGATCATCTGGACTATTCCTTATTGGCTCTACCAACAAGTGGGGCATTACGATCCTTCTCGATTTTACACATTAAGCCTTGACAAAATAGCTTCTCTTTTCGACAGATTACCTCAGAAGCCTCGTTATACTAACGCGGCGCCCCGTACATTTCAAGAAATCTGCAGGATCGTTGTTGAGGAATTCGAAGGTAGTGCTGATAACATCTGGAAAAACCGCCGTGCTACTGATGTGAAGCGAACATTGGTATCTGTGTTTGGCGTCGGAAGCGGCATTGCCAATATGAGCCTTGTTCTAATTGAAGGCCTTTATCATCTCACATTCTCAGACCTTGATTATGCAAACATGGACATCAAACCCGATGTCCATACCATGCGCGTTCTTTACCATCTTGGTGTTTCTCCTGCTATCAGTGAAATGGAAGCGATTATCGCCGCCCGACAACTAAGCCCCACTTATCCTGGCGCGATTGATGGTCCTCTATGGTCAATTGGAAGGAATTGGTGCCACCCGACTAATCCTGAATGTACCTCGTGTCCTATAAATTCCTGTTGTCAAAAGGTAGGGTTATGAAACGCATAGTATTAATTTCTTGCGTAAAAACGAAGTTGGATCACACCGCAAAAGCCGAGAAACTTTACATCAGTGATCTATTCGTAAAAAACCTTGCTTTTGCCAGGAAGCTAAAGCCCGATTACATATTCATTCTCTCTGCAAAATATGGGTTATTGAAGCTGAATGACAAAATCGTCCCTTATGAAAAAACTTTGAATCAGATGCCAGTTC
Source organism: Anaerolineaceae bacterium UBA6105 (assembly GCA_002423495.1). Lineage (GTDB taxonomy): Bacteria > Chloroflexota > Anaerolineae > Anaerolineales > Anaerolineaceae > Mesolinea. Next base: position 8,236 of record DIWN01000085.1, read on the forward strand.
AAGAAAGGCGAGCCTGGGCTTCTGGAGTGATTTCTGATCTTAGCAAGTATGCTGATCTCGATCAAGATGAATTCATCATTCTTGCGGGCGAAAAGTATCGGGAATTTCTCCTTCCATATATGCGTAATTACAAAATTCCGTTTGAAGGTCTGTCATTTGGAAACCAGTTAAAGGCACTGAAAAAGGTTCTTGGCTCCTAAGACCTAAGAGCGCTTAACTGCCCTTTCAGCGATGCTTACCAATAGTTTGCTGGCACCTACCTCTCCAACAGCTTCCTGACTGCCCTGAAGACCTTGCCGTTCAGGATCAGGGCGATGGCTTCGGGGATGCGCATCGCCACACCGCCGACGGCATATGAGCGCAAGGGCGCGTCCATAATCGAAGCCTGCACGATGAGGTCATTGGCTTCCTGGAATTCCCCGCCGTCTGAAGCCCGCTTGCGACCAGCCCTTTCAAGCATTGCCCTCAGCAGCCTGCCCCTGAGGCGATTGCGGACATCCCAGAGCGAAGAGTTGAGGTCATACACCCTGGGCTCCCCCTGCGGATCCACTGGCAGCGGGCTGCCATAAATAGCCTCAAAAGCCGCATCCGAAGTGTTTAGAGCGCCAGTGCCATAAGCGTAATACCCCGGCGCGGATTGGGTGTAATCCGGCAGGCTCACGCCCGGTTGGTCGCTCGCCAGCACAACTGAGGCCTCAAGCGGTGTGTCAGCAGCCGAGGTGCCCAGCAGCAGCTGATATTCGCCTGCTTCGCAGTGCCAGGCGTGCACGTGAGTGTTCCAAAGCGCGAAATCGCCATGCTCCAGCTTGAAGTGGACGGTTTGGCTCTCGCCAGGCGCAAGCTCCACTTTCTGGAAAGCTTTCAATTCTTTTTGGGGGCGGAAAATGGCAGATATGGGCGGCAAGACGTAGAGTTGCAGCACTTGCTTGCCCGCCCGTGAGCCCGTGTTGCTGAGCCTCACGCTGACTTCCAGCGTTTCGCCGGGCGCCAGGTTGGCTTGGTTAAGCTCAAGCTTGTCGATCTCGAAGCGGGTGTAGGACAAGCCAAAGCCAAACGGGAAGCAGACCGGCTTGGCAAAACTCTGGTAGAAGCGATAGCCGACAAAGACGCTCTCGCGATACTGGGTGTTGAAGCGCTTGCCAAATTGACCATACGCCGGGGTGTCTTCCAGGGCAAGGGGCCAGGTTTCGGCCAGCTTGCCGCCGGGGTTGGCACGCCCCAAAAGCAAGTCGAGCGCGGCTGCCCCCACCATCTGCCCTCCAAGCCCCATCAGCAGCACGGCTCTCACTTTGCTGAGCCAGGGCATTCTCACCGGCGAGCCGGCGTGCAGCAGCACCACCACGTTCGGGTTTTCGGAGGCAATGCGCTCGATCAGGGCGTTTTGGACGGCAGGAAGTTCCAGGTGCTGGCGGTCGTAGCTTTCGGCTTCTTCGGTGTCGCGCAAGCCGGCAAAGAACAAAACCACATCCTTCCCCTGGCAGAGATCCAGCGCTTCCTGTTCAAGCAGCGCGTCCTCTTTGCCTCCCAGGTCATATCCCTGGGCATACTTCCAACCCAAATTCTCTTCACGCAGGGCGTCCACGAAAGGCAGCATGCGCCGCGGGTTCACGCGGCTGCTGCCCACGCCCTGGTAGTGCGGCTTTTCGGCCATCGCGCCGATCACCGCCACGTTCATTCCTGCCTGAATCGGCAGAAGGTCCTGCTCGTTTTTCAATAGAACGGCTGATTCGAGCGCGACTTTCGTGGCGACAGCCTCAAAATCTGCCGCTTGCCAGATCTTGCTTGGTTCGCGCTCTGCGCGCACCTTGCCGATCAGTTCCAGCAGTTTGCCAACCGCCCGGTTCAGGTCGCTTTCGGCAATCCTGCCCGACTTCACGCCCTCGAGGATGCGGTCCGCGCCAAACTGGCCTGTCGGGGGCATTTCCAGGTCTGTGCCGGCGGGGATGGCGCTGGCGCGGTCGCTCATGCCGCCCCAATCGGTCATGAACAAGCCCTCAAAACCCCACTCCTGCCTTGCAATTTTGGTCAGGAGGTTTGCGTGCTCGCTGGCGTAGGTGCCATTGATNNACCACCGAGCTGTTGATCATGCGGGCAAATTCCTGGTTGTTGGCGGCGAAGTGCTTGAGGCTGACGCCCGTGCCCTGGCTCTGGACGCCGCTGATATAGGCGCTTGCCAGTTCACCGGCCACCAGGGGATCTTCCGAAAAGTACTCGAAGTTGCGCCCGCAGAGGGGATGGCGCTTGATGTTCACACCCGGCGCCAACAGCACGTCCACGCCGGCGGCTTTGGCTTCCGCGCCAAGTGCCTGACCAAGCTCAAACACCAACTCCCGGTCAAAGGAACAGGCCACAGCCGAAAGGCTGGGGTAGTTGGTGGCGGGATGGCTCTCCTCCAATCCAGACTGACCCTCCTTCGGGAGCACCTGCCGCAAACCATGAGGGCCGTCGTGCAGCGTCAGCGCTGGAATGCCCAGGCGTGGGATGGCACGCGTGTGCCAAAAGTCCCCTCCGCCTGAAATGATCCAGGCTTTCTCTTCGAGTGTCAGTTGGTCAAGTATCTGGCTGGTGTTTTGGGTGTGTTCAGGCAAGGTGAAACCCTCCTTCAGGCAGGTTTGGAAATTTGGGGGCGGATGAACCCTGGGATCAAATTACTCCGGTCAGGAGCAGGATCGCCAGGACGATGATGAGCACGCCAATCAGCAGCAAGACGTAGAAATTGAGCGAGGCGGTTTTATCGACGGCTCCCAGGTTGCTGGCAACGTCACCTTTGGCTTCCGCCTTGAAATCCACCTTGCTGAGGATCATGTCCAATTTTTGATAGAGTTCGGTCAGCTCGGGTGAAAGTGGGCGGGCCTTCTCGACCTGGGCGCCAAGAGCTTTAGCCATCGGAGCTAACTGCTCTCCGAAGCTTTTGATCTCGCTGGTCTTGGTTTTGATCTGCTTTTCGAGGGCTTCAAGTTGATCGTCGAGGGGAAGCAGTTCACTCTTCATATCTGCTTCCAGAGCCTGGATCTGACCCTGCAGATCGTTCAGCTCGGTGCTCAGAGTCAAAGCCTGGTTTTGCAGCCCGGGAAACTGCGCCGCCAGTTCGGGCTCGGCATTGGTGGCATCCAACAGGGAAGTTGTCAGGGTTGTCAGCCGGCTGTTCAGCTCACCAAGCCGCTCATCTTTGTTCGGGTCGTCCGAGCGTTCCAGTTCGATGATGCGGCTGCGAGTGTCTTTCACTTCGCGTTGGTAGCGGGCTTTTACTTGCGCGGTTGCATCCAGATCGGTTTCGAGCGCCCTCACGCGGCTGTTTGCCTCGCTCAGGCTGCGGTCCACCTCTGTTTGCTGGCTTTTCAAGGCCCCAATCTGCTGATCGAAGCGCTCAACCACCGCTCCACGCTGCTGGGCCAGGTCTGCTTTTTTCTCTTCGAGCGAACGCCGGTGATCGGTGGCACCGTCCATCTGCCCCTGAACCGTCAGAAGCTGGTTGTAGGCACCCTCGTAGCTTGGATCACTGACCCTGGCTTCCCAGGCTTTTTCGCCAAGTTCGTCCAGCAGATCGCTTTTGTCGCGCTCCAACCCTTTCAGCTCGCCCTTCAGGCGCAAGCCCTGAACTTTCAGACGGGCAGCAGCACTGCCGGCAGCAAACCAGGCGCTCAGCTTGCCAACGCGCCAGAGGTAAATTACCAATCCCAGGTAAGCCAGCAGGAGCAAGATGCCCATCACGATCGACACCCAACGCCCGCTCGTGTCGGCTGGATTGCCCGTTTGTGCGCAACCGGTTAAAGCAAAAGGCATCAAAGTCAAAATCAGCAAAAGCGGGAGAATAACACGGAGATTATGGCGGCACTTTTTCATAGCTCCTCCTCAATGAAAGCGATATGGATTGGTAGAAGTATACCTTATGCACCCCATCAGATGAGCAAAATGCGATCCAATTTTAAGATTAAAACCAGATTGAGCACAAAACCCATGCAATTTCGAATTGAAAAATTGTTCCTCACCGGCTATAATGTAGATATGCAGGAGTTAGCCTGATACGATGATCAGTTCCAAGCTTGTGGTATGGACAGGAACACACGCCAGAGTTTTACGGCGCGTGTTTTTATTTAAAATATAACTGAAACGGAGTAGCAAAATATGATGGACAGCGGTTTAATCGGTAAGATCGAAAAAGCAAAACGCTATGCAGAAGAAAAAGATCGCATCACTATCACCACATTTGAAGCCAAAATCCGCGGAGAAAACAATGACCATACGGTCACTTATGACCACGGCAAGTGGAATTGCACCTGTAGTTACTTCCAGGGGCACGGCGTGTGCGCGCACACCATGGGAATAGAATTGGTCCTTAAAGGGATGGTTGAGCCATCCGAACAATTAGTTTAATTTCCTTACAAGAGGATAAAGAGCCTTCGGGCTCTTTTTTATAAGTCTCACAAATTCAGAAATGGCAACACAATTTAGCAAAGTTTTGGGGTTTAATGGGCGAAAATGACAGGAGTTCTTAATGGATGTTGTTAATCAAAGCGAATTAGTCGTAAATGCATTTTTACAGGCACTTGGTGGCGGACTGCAAAGCATCATGAGCGTCATCACAGAGCTTGGAGGTCAAATCTTCTACATCCTCTTCATGCCCGTCATCTACTGGTGCGTGGACGCCTGGGCTGGCTTGCGTATCGGGGTGATGCTGCTTTCAAGCGCTGCATTCAACGGCTTCTTCAAAGTGCTGCTCAAGGGACCCCGTCCCTACTGGATCAGCGACAAGATCGTTCCAGGCGCGCATGAGTCTTCCTTCGGCATCCCTTCCGGACACACCATGAACTCCACAGCTGTCTGGGGCTGGAGCGCGATCGAAAGCAAAAACCGCAAGGCAGCTTTGGCGGCAAGCGCGATGGTGCTGCTGATCGCCGTTTCGCGCCTGATTTTGGGGGTGCACTTCCTCAGCGATGTACTCCTCGGGCTGCTTTTGGGGGTGTTGCTGCTGATAGCCTTCAGCAAACTGCAGAAACCGATTGGCGCCTGGCTGAAAAAGCAGAGCCTGAAAAACCTGCTCTTGTTGGCATTTTTCAGCTCGCTGTTTATTATCGGGCTCCCGGCGATGGTTATCGCGCTTTCCAGCGGCTGGCAGATGCCGGCGGACTGGGCTGCCCGTGCCGGCGAGGTGGACCCGCTTTCGCTCGAAGGCGCCCTGACCACCGGCGGCTTATGGTTTGGCATGCTGGGTGGGTTTGCCTGGCTCAGGGCTCGCCGGGGCGTGATCCAGAGCAATTTCGGCACATGGCAGCGGATTGCCCGCTACCTGGTTGGCATTGTCGGCGTGATTGCCCTTTACGCCGGATTGGGCTCGCTCTTCCCGGATGAATTGGGGCTGATCAGCGCGGTTTTGCGCTACTTCCGTTATTTTTTGATTGGGATTTGGATCGCATGCCTTGCCCCGCTGCTCTTTGAGAAGATGAAAATCGGGCAGATTGAACCGGAGATTGAGCCCCGCAGCAGTGCTCCATTAATTTAAAACAGGGTCGGATTGCATGCCGATTCACCTACAAAGAGTCATTCTGAGCATCTTTTGCGAAGAGTCTATTCAGTAAAGATCAGATCCTTCACTGCGTTCAGGATGACAAATACAGAGATAAGACCAAGCAATACCCCAACAATGAGGTCAGTTTCCAAAAGGACCCAGATCATGATGTTTAGATCGCCACGTCGCTTCGCTCTTCGCGATGACGAGAATGCTGAATTGAAAGGTGTGATGTGGGTAGGTGTTGTAGGGTGGTTTGGCGTCAAAGGGTCTGAACCTATCTGATCCTTGCTTTAGCCAACCCGGAATCCCTATGTAGGGTGTGTTGGCGTCACTGAGCCTGAACCAATCTGATCCTTGCTCTGGCCAACCCACCGGGAAGCAGCAATTTAATTGTAGGGGTCGCAATGTTAAGATCGCCACGTCGCTACATTCCTCGCGATGACGAGATGTAGATGTAGGGTGTGTTGGCGTCACCGAGCCTGAACCAACCTTATCCTTGCGCTAGCCAACCCACCGGGAAGTACCAATTTAATTTTAGGGGTCGTGATGTTGAGATCGCTACGTCGCTACGCTCCTCGCGATGACGAGATATATTTGTAGGGTGTGTTGGCGTCACTGAGCCTGAACAAACCTGATCCTTGCTCTAGCCAACCCACCGGGAAGCAGCAATTTAATTTTAGGGATCAAGGCGTTTAGATCGCCACGTCGCTTCGCTCCTCGCGATGACGAGAATGCCGAATTGAAAGGTGTGATGTGGGTAGGTGTTGTAGGGTGGTTTGGCGTCATAAAGCGTATGAATGGAGAGATTGAGTTATAGCCAA
>DIWN01000075.1 GCA_002423495.1 Anaerolineaceae bacterium UBA6105
TTGAAGTGCAGAAAACCTGCTTCGGCGAGGAGCTTCAGATCGGCATAATTGGCACCGGTTTCGGCATAGATCCACGAGAAATCGATTGGGAAAGCTTCCTCTGCGAGCAAGCCCAGCACTTTTTTTCGCCGCTGTTGGGTTGTATCGTATTTTCCGAGCTGATCAGGGGTGAGGGCTTGAATAACAGCGGGTGGTAAGGAGAGGGCTGCGGTGCGCAGCGTTTTCGGGGCTATGCCTGGCGGCGGCAGAACGTTGCCCGTCCGCACGAGCCCTGCTGCGCGCAAGCCCTCGAGGCTGCCGCGCCACTCTATCTTGCCGAAAGCCCGGTCCAGTTGCCTGCCGCGCAAGGGTCCACGGTCTTTCAGCAATTTCAAGAGACGTTTTTGCACAGGCTTAAAGGAGTTTTCGTCGTATCCATCCTGCGCCGTCAAGGTAACGACAACATCAGCCCGGCGTGAGAAGCCAACCGGGATCATCAGGTTGATGCAGGCTCCCAGCGGCGCGTACCACGCTCTCGCCATCCACTTTGCCAGGCTCAATTGCGTTTCGGTCAACACGGTATCTTCGGATAAGACTGCCTGGATCGGCAGCAGCCCCTCAACATCGCTATCATCCAGCAAGCTCAGCACCACACCTTGCACAACCTGCTTGCCAAAAGGCACTGCCACCAGGCCGCCAGGTTGAAGCGCATCGCCGATCTCTTCCGGGACCAGGTAGTGGTAACTTTTGTCAATCTGGGCTAAATTGATGCTTACATCAGCAAAAGGTTTCAAGCGAGACCTGCCATCAGGGGGTGATGATCACCAGAAAATCAGCGGCAAAATACATCTGGTTGTACTGATTATTGGGGATATCCGTGTTGTTGGTCAGATAATCCATCCAGACGTTTGCCTGGGTGCTCTGACCGATCATCTGATCAAACTCATTGAAGTTGAAGAAGGGTTTGAAACGGGCTGCGGAAGCGCTTACCCGGTCCATGTCAATGTAAATTTGGGTCCAGCCATCGGGATCCAGGATGATGGGATGGTCTGCCAGTACGATCACCTGGTCGGGCAGGTTGCGCAGTGTCGTCTCGAAGTCAGGCAGACGCACGGTCTCAAAGAGCGGCGCGCGTTGGTCCAGCGGCAGGCTCCAGTCCTGGTGCAATTTCCAGGGCTCAAACGGCTCGTCGGATTCTTGTCTTCGCAGGCTGATGTAGGAGGAACCATCCGCCGGCATACCGGCGATTGGTATATTCTGTCCGTAAAGTCCGGTCAGCACCAGTTTGACTTCCAGGTTGCTTTGGTCAAAGACGTGCCTGACCCGCAGATAGTAAACTGTCACATCCTCGCCAAGGATCTTGACGGTTTCGCTGTGAATGCCACGATCCATGAGCTGAAAGCTAGCCATGGCGCTGAGATTGCGCAGACTGCCGTCTTCCCGGTTGTCGCGCCGGGTGATGTAGTGATAGCCATAGTCCACTATTTGCTGCCCACCGGCAGTCAGGGGGAACAAGGCTGCCAGGCGGGTGGGGATGGGCGTGGGCGTGGCAGTGTTCGTGGCGGTTGGGACAAGCGTTGAGGTTGCGGTCGCAGTGGCAGTGGGGGTCATCGTTACCGTGGGCAACTGGGTTGGCGTTTGTGAAGGCGTGGGCGTAATACTGGCAGTTGGCAGAGTGGTAGGCAGCGCGGTTGGTCGTCCCTGGAGGGGCTTCTGGCATGCGCCCAGGTTGAGCGCAACCAGGATGAGAACCAATAAGCCTGCCAGGATCTTAAGATGACGTTTAAGCATGTTCTGCTGCCTTTCCGGTTGAAATAACAGCCGAAAGGTAACCCACCACGCTGCTTCGGTCTCCTGTTACAGCGGCGGAAGTGCGGTAGTCGGCGATGGTCACCTGGTCTGCCCCTAAAAGCTTGGAGGTTTGCAGCACAGTTGCCATGGCGGCAAGCCCACAGGCTTCCATATCACCGTGTTGTTTGTGTTGATAAAAGGCATTCAGGTCAAATTCCTGCACGGCCCGGGCAAGATTGCCATCCAGGCGGTTGGCGACCCGTTCTGAGTAAAAGTGCGATAAGTCACTGGACGCAACCAACAGGGCATTTTCCTGCTGCGGGAAGCTCTGGATCAACTTGACCAGGGCGGCTGACAGCAGGCGCACCAATGACGCGGACTGGTCCACCATCATCAATGGGATGAGCCCAAAACCTTCCGGCAGGGTTGTCTGCAAGAAAGGCAATTCAATCTCGAGGGAGTGTTCCTGGTCTCTCCGAACCGAAGCCAGCTCGGGTCCGCCCTCTTCTTCTAATAGAGAGTTAAGCCTGCCGAGCGCTTCGCGGTCCACTGGCACAAGCCCGAGCGGGGTCGCGTAGGCGTCATGAGCTGTGGTCAACAAGGGCTGGCGGTATGGCTGGTGGGAGGGAGAGAGGACGATCACGCGCGTAAATTGCCTGCCTTGAAGCGCTTTGAAGGCATGCGCGGCAGTCAGACCGGAATAGATATAACCGGCATGGGGCACGATTAGTCCCACAGGCTGCCCCGTAAACCCGGGCAGCATAGCTTCTTCCAGAAAGCCTTCGATCATCCGGCGCAATACCTCCGGCTTACCGGGGTACCAGCTTCCAGCGATGGGCGAAGGGCGTGGGTCAGTTAGCTCTGCGGGGTCCATGCCTTAATTGTAGCACGCTCAGGATGAGTGGAGCAGTGCATAATGAACAAAAACCCCACCTTTTAAAGTGGGGTTTTTTGTCTACTACAGGAGTTCAGAGTGTTTCCACCTCTGGATTACCGTGAAAAGGCCGTTTATTCCTTTGCGGCAAGTTGTTCCAAGCGGGTCCGGTTGAAATATTGATTGTAATCCGTCCACAACCTGACCATTTCGTCCAATTCTTCTTCGGTATGGTCTTGCAAAAAGTTTGTAAACGAACCTTTGATTCTGTCAACAATCTCCTGGGTGACTTTTTGACCTTTTTTGGTCAGGGAAATGGACCATTCGCGGCGGTCTTCCACGTTGCGCTCACGCTTCAACAGGGAGTCCTGTTCCAGGGATTGGCAGACGCGGCTGAGATTGCCCGGGTTCATTCCCAATATCTCTGCCAGGTCGCTCAATCTGACCTTCTCCTGGATGAAGATTTGAAGCAGGGCGCGTCCTTGCAGGCGTGAGAGTTTGTTTTGGGAACTAAACTCCGTCATCATGAATTCAGTATTGACCGACGCATCCCGTAACAGGTCCCAGATGCGAAGGCTAAGATCTTTTTCTTCCATATTTCTCCTCGTCATTGTTGATTACTCTTATTTTATTTCACAATTATAATAAAAACATAAATGTTTTGTGAAATCAGTAAATACTTTGGGAAAATCAGGGGAGTGAATTTAGCTTGGCTCGGATCAAAAGGAAGCCAGCGGTACCGGTCATGCCGAGTTCTTTTCGCAGTTGGTCGTTGGTCAACTCTGAAAACAGCCCCACTCCTGCGCGCCGTGGGTCGTAGAGCAATTCTTCCTGGATTACAAAACCTTCCCCCTTGTTGAGGTTGGTCACGCTGTAAGCCCTGCCGCGTTCGTCCACCCTTGTTACCACCAGCATATGATCGAAACCATCATATTTGGAAATCCCTTTCCGAACAAACAAGTAGAGCCAGTCTCCTGGTTGGAGCGGATTTTTTGCCCAATCATAACTACCGATACTTTCATTGACGAGGGTATAGTCGTATTCTGAGCGCGGAAAGAAGTACTTATCCAAGATGTCAAGACCGTGGCACTCCGGGATGTCTTCACGGGGGCAAAGCAGCCACATCTCGTGAGGATTGGCGTCTTCAGGTAAATAGCCGCCATCCCGCAAAATCGCGACTGTCAGAGGACCACAGGCATTATCAGCCGATTCATGCGGTCCGAAGGCAAAATTGATTTCACGCGCGACCAGATCGGCTTCCTCGGCTGTATCTGCCAGGTAGTGGAGACTTGCTTCGTAAAGCCCGGCTTCACGCTGCTGCTGGAGGGTGAGTGTCGCGGTTGGGGGAATGGGAGTCGCGCTGGGGACTGGCGTGTCTGTGCTGGTAGGGACAGGGGTTGCAGTTGCTGTTGGCGTGCGGCTGGGAGTTTGTGTTGCTGGTTGCAGCGAGACGGTTGGGCTTGGCGTGTTTGCATTCACAGTGCAGGCGGAAAGCGCCAGCAGAGAGATCAGCAGTAAGAGCAAACTCCGCTTTATCATTGCAGAAAATCCCAGGGGTTCACGCGTCCATATTCATCGCTGCGCAGCTCAAAATGCAGATGCACACCATCAGCCTCGCCAGTGTCGCCCATGCTGCCCAGCTTGTCTCCGGCATAAACTTCCTGCCCGCAAATCACATCCACCTCAGCCAGGTGGGCGTAAAGCGATTGCCATCCAAAGCCGTGATCGACAGCCACCATATTCCCATAGCCCCAATCATTCCAGCCGGCATACACCACGACACCGTTATCTACCGCCCATACGGGATCGCCCATTTCACCGCCAATGTCAATACCAAAATGATTCGCCGAGGGGGAGTAGTCGTAGCCAGACAGGGTACGGCTCTCCACCGGCCAGCGGAAGTTTAGAGTTCCAACCACACCATCGTAGCTTTCCGTGCAAGCTCCGGGTCCCACGTTGACCGCCGTTGCCGGTTCCTCGCGCGTGATACGGGGAGTACGCCAGTCGGTAAATTCTCCCTTGCCACCTGGCACCACCAGCATGGTACCCGGGGTAATATTTGGGGAAGCATAATCACCCAGAGTGGCAAGCGAGAGGTGATTTCCGGGGTAATTTATGATCTCATCGGGTGTGACCTTGTAAAACTCCGCCACGCCATTCAAACCCTCGCCAGCACTCCAGCGGTGCAAGGTTCCATCCACCGGTGAGATCAGTAAAACCTGACCAGGGTAGATGAAGTGTGGATCGTCTCCGAGGACGTAGCGGTTGCTCCAGAGGACGGTTTCTGTGCGAAGGTTGAAGCGCTCCGCGATAGAAAAAAGATTATCCCCCGCCTGCACGGTGTAATTGACAATTTCTGTGCGGGCACGCATCGGCAGCACGGTATCCAGGTTCACATCGCGCCGAATCGCGTCGCTTTGCGCCGCTGGTTCCGCGGCCTGGGCCAAGATCATTTCTGAACCCGATGGCAATGGCTGCGTCGCAGATACTGCCTTTACATCCGCGGCTCTTTGACCTTCAACGCTGACATAATAGCGGCTCATCACCCACACCACCAGCGCCATCATTGCAACAGTGGCAAGCAGCGTCAGGCTGCGCATGACGGCGGGTTCAAGCCCCAAATTCCGTATTCGCTCCCAAAGCCCTTGCTTCGCGTTTGGGTCGGTTTTCATTTTTTTGTCAGGCGCATTTTCAGCTGGTGGATTAGATCCTGCCAGCGTGGGATCGTTTTTTTGCTCCATGTCACGATGATATCACGAGTCCTTTGTGCCCGTTTGTCTTGATTAAAGCTTCATTTAAAGCCGGGTGTTTGCCCATCCTGCAGGCGAGCTGTCAGTCCCGAACGCAGCGCTTCTGAATCTGCCCAATCGATCACAACGCTGCTTAAACCTTGCCAGGTTGCATAAGCTCGCAGCGTTTTTGCGAGGGCTTTGGTCAAGCGCGCGCTTACACGAACGCCTGGCTCCAAAAAAAGATTGATTACCTGAAGGCGTCCCTCTTTGCGCCAGGCTTTGGCGTCCAGCCTGCCGATGAGCCGCCCCTGGTGCAAAATTGGCAGGACAAAGTAGCCAAATTTACGCTTGGGGGCGGGAGTGTAACATTCAATTGAGTAATCGAAATCAAACAATTCTCTTGCGCGAGCGCGATCGCTCATCAGTGGGTCGAAAGGCGAAAGGATGCTTGTGTGGGTTGCCGACAGTTGACCTGCCAGAGCCGCTTCAATGAGGGGCTCATTTTCTGAATGGACAAAGAATGGACCGCCTTTGACTCCTTCGATCCTGGCGGAATGGATAGTACCTTCTGCCAGGAGCTGCTCGATCGCAGCCGCAGTCTCAGTCTTTTTCAGATAGAAATAATTGGATGCCCAAGTGGTGCTGGCAATGCCGAGTGCCTTGATGGCCTTACGCGTCAGCTCCAGAACTGCCGTGGGATAAGCGGGCGCTTGCGTGTCATCCCAGTCGGGTAAGACGCGTTCGCGCAGGTCGTACACCCGCTGAAAGTTCTCACGTCGGGCAATCATGAGATCCCCGCGATAATAGAGATGTTCAAGCGCGACCTTCTCCACCTTCCAGTCCCACCATGTTCCGCGCGATTGATTGCTTTTAAAATCCGAGGAACGTACGGCGCCGTTCTCATGGATGTGATTCAGGATCTCATCCAGTGTGGCAGCATTTTTATTGCCCCAGTCCCGGATATTATTCCAGCCGATGAACTTTTCGAGCATGAGAGCACGGAACAGAGGGTAATCCTCGATTGGCAGCAGGCAGACTGCGTGGGCGAAGTATTCAAAAAGCTGACCTTCAGCATGCAGCTGCTCGAGCCAGTTCGTTTGATAACTGCCCAGGCGTGACCAGAGGATGTGTTGATGGGCGCGGGCTACCACACTGATCGTGTCGATCTGCAGATTGTGGATCTGGCGGATGGCAGTTAAAAGATCTGCCTTCCCAACTTTGCGGTGGGGAGAGGTGAGCAAACCAAGACTTGCCAGCATCACCTGCTGAGCTTGCTGCTTACTGAGAATGATCTCTTGATTCACGATTTTGATTTTATCTCAAGATGAAAGCCGGGTTGTGTTTCTCAACCCGGCCTTTATGTAATACCGGATTGTATTTTCCAACCCAGTAGTTAAGCATCTTAATCAATAACGGTCGATATGCTCCACAAATGCATCCACAATGGATTGCGCGAATTTCAGGGTGTTCTCAGACGTGAAGCCGCCCTTGCCGTCGAGAAGTTCCGCGATTTTTGAAAAATAAGCTTCGGGCTGCTGCAGGATGGGCATGTTCAAAAAGGTCAGTACCTGGCGCAGATGATGGTTTGCGCCAAAAGCGCCCAACATGCCCGGCGAGTTGCTGATAACCGCAGCAGGCTTACCATCCCAGGCAGACTGCCCATAAGGGCGGGAGCCGACATCCAGGGCATTTTTCAAAGCTGCCGGGATAGTGCGGTTGTGCTCAGGGGTAATAAATAGCACAGCATTAAATTCACTGATTTTCTGGCGGAAGGCGGTATAGGATTCAGGCGGCGTTCCGGCATCAAAATCCTGGTTGTAAAGCGGTAAATGACCGATCTCAATGATTTCCGTCTGGTAGCCTTCGGGGAAAAGTGGCTGCAAGGCCTTTGCGAGTTGGGTACTGTAACCATCTTTGCGGATGCTTCCACTAATAATTGCGATTTTCTTACTCATGTATTATCTCCATCTAATATTTTTAATAACTATCGCCGATTGGGAAGCCTTTTTCAAGCTTTAGTCCAAAGCTTCTCAAGAAGTTAAGAAAGTTCTTATGGAAGATGTTGTTATTTATTTCTGATTGTCAGCGCAAGCGGGGCTTGGTCTGCAAACCGCAGGCTCAGTGAGCCCGCTTGCAGAAAATGGTCCCGGTGAGGACCGCGCGCCAGGTAATCCCGGATGAGTCCGATCGTGTACAACTGGATCAACTCGGGGGTTTTGTTCTTCCCGCGTTTTTCAAAGATCAGCTTATGATTGGCCACTGCTGCAGCCTGCTCGGGGTTTATGATTTGCACCGGGTCAGTAAATGCCAGCAGCGAGAGGCTCCAGTGGTCTTTATCAGGTTCCCGGATCAGGAACTGATAGGCTTTGTGGGACTGCATCGAGTTGTAGGTAAAGGTTTCGTCAAGCCAATACGCAAAGAGGGCGTAGGTGCGTTTGCGGCGGATGTTTTCGAGAAAGCCCATGGCTACTGTTTGTTCAGGCGAGCCTGGCGGCGCAGGGCAGCTTCCTGCGTCAGCCGATGGGTGCCGTCACAGAGAGGTTTGTTGTGTGAGCTGCCACAAGTGCAGAGGGCGACGCGGTTGAGGGGTAAAAAGGGCACGCCGTCCGCACGCTCGATTGGCAAGTAGCCCATCACAAATAGGGGCGCCCGAATCGGACCGTAGGAGGTGATTTCAATTGTCTCGGCGATCTGCATCGGAAGATCGGGTTCAAGATCGTGCTCGGGGTCTTCAGGTAGGCGGCAAGTGAGCGAATTTGAGGGGCAGTCATGCACCATTTTGATGGCGCGATCCCGTTTGGCTGGATCGATCGAGCCATAAGTAAGCTCTGATACCGATGTGTCGCGCAAAACGCAGAAGCCGGACTGCATGCACAGCATAGAGTCTTTTTTGACGGTCAGACCTGGTCCGCGATACGTAAAAACGCGCAGGGAAGCACGGTCAGTTCGGGCGGTTTCGGTTCCGTCGAAGCCCTCTGTATGGCTGCCATCGCAGAAAGGATAGGTGGCAGACTTGCCGCAGCGGCAGAGGATGTAAGAGTTGCCATCCGGGGTTTGGTCGCCGAGGAATTTCCACTCGAGCGGCTCGCCAAACTCGGAACACACTTGCGTCAGTTTGATGAAAGGGACTTTACCCACCACCTTATAGGGTCCGTCTTTCTTTATGATAATTTTTGGGGTGGAATCGGGTTCAGTCTCGCTCATAGCAGCCTCCGTGCAGAATAATTATACAGGATGGATCAAGAAGCGGGGAGAAAGTTGGATTTTTAGCTGACTACCATTATTCTCCCAATTAGCGTAGAATTTTTTTAACAAATTCTACTGAGGTGAACTTTGGCAACACATCCCTACCCAGACCATCTGTTTGGAGACCTCGATCAGCCTCCTAAAGGCTCCAAACATCACATTGCCCAAAACAGGGGTTTGCATCATGCCTATCGGGTTTCTCCCTGGCTGCCCAAAGCCGATGAGCCCTTCAGATTGACAGCCAGCAGCAGTTCTGACCTGACAATTCAGCAAGTGACCCTGCGCTACAGTTTGGATCAGGGGGAAAGCTGGCAGGAAAAAAGTTTTGAAGCCGGCGAATGGCGCTGGGATACGCTCACTTGGGCTTGGTTGCGGGATTGGCATTTTGACCCCCCGGCGATGGCAGAGGGGGCGGAACTACTCTACCAGGTGTATGCCGAGCTGCCTGGTGGTGAGTTGTTGTTTGCCGACAACCAGGCTGACCAGCCAGCTGGGGCGACCGTTTTCAAGTTGAGATTTACCCACTCCAAGCAACCGCCCGCCTGGTCGGAAAAAGCGGTGATCTACCAGGTATTTCTGGATCGATTCAACCCGGGTAAAGGCGCAAAGTGGCTGCAGACCTCTGACCTGACAAAACCTGTTGGTGGAACCCTGCGCGGCGTGATCGAAAAGCTGGAGTATATCAAGGATCTGGGCTTCAATACCATCTGGCTCTCGCCTATTTTTGCCAGCCCCAGCCACCATGGCTACGACATCAGCGACTACTTGCGCATCGAGCCGCGCTTTGGCACAGAAGCTGATCTGCGTGAACTTTTGGCTAAAGCGCACGCGAAAGGGTTGCGGGTTTTGTTGGATTTTGTCGCCAACCACTGCTCCAGCCAACACGCGCGTTTTCAGGCAGCCCTGGCAGGCGATGAAAGCGCAAAGCCGTGGTTCAAGTGGAAAACCTACCCGGAGTATGAGAGCTTTTATGATGTTCCCGGGATGCCCTGCCTCAACCTTGACCCGGGTAGCCCCGCGCGGGAGCACCTACTGGAGGTCGCGCGTTACTGGCTGCGGTTTGGGGCAGATGGATACCGCCTGGATTTTGCCAATGGACCTTCAAGGGAGTTTTGGGCGGACTTCCAGCAAGCCTGCCAGGAAGTCAATCCAGACTGCTGGACTTTTGGCGAAGTTGTCGCGCCGGCAGATGAGCAAATCACATTTGCAGGAGGTATGCACGGCACGCTCGACTTCCTGAGCTGCCAGGCTCTCCGCGAAACTTTCGCCACAGGGCACTGGTCATTAAGCCACCTGGCGGGATACCTGGAAAATTACTGGGCGGCTTACCCGCGCGAGTTTTCACGCCCTGCTTTCATTGATAACCACGACATGAACCGCTTTTTCTTCACCGCACAGGAATCTGTTTCTGCCCAGGAAGCCGCGTTGAGGCTGCTTTACCTGATGCCAGGACCACCGATCGTGTATTATGGCAGCGAGCAGGAACTCTCACAGCGGCAATCGATCCATGCCAAGAACGCGCTGGGCTTTGACGAAGCCCGCTTGCCCATGATTTGGGAAGAGCAGGAAGAAAACAACAGCGCGAAGGTGATGCGGGAAATGGCGACATTTCGGCGGCAAAACCCGTGGTTGAGCCATGCCCGTTGGCATACACTGGAGGTCGAACAAAAGCTAGTTGTTTTTGAGGTGAGCGATGGTAAAAACAATTTGCTGGTCGAGATCAGAAATGATCAGAAGCACTGGTGGGTAAAGTCCAGGTAGTTTTGAAGAAAAAAAGGAGACCATGAGATAGTCTCCTTTTAGTTACTAGATAATCAAGCCGTTTTAGGGTTTAGGGCACATCAATATACACATAATCAAAAGAGACTATAACCGGTGTAGCGTCAAAAGAGGACACACCTACCCCAATCAAACCCTCCGGCATATTGTACTTGTTATCTTCTACTGTACGTTCCAGGACACCGTTGACGTAAAGCGATATCTCGTTACCCTCACAGCTCATGCCAAAAATGTTGCTTTTCAGCCCCATGTTAATATTTCTGGAGCCCCCGTTATAAAGCCGTATATAGCCGATATCCATAGCTTCGACATAAGCGTAGATATCGTAAAGACCACCATTGGTGATATTGACTTCATAAAAACCTGTGTCTGAGTAACGGCAGACGAGCGTCACCATATTATCATTACTGCCTCTGTTGACTGTGGAAGCTTCGATGTAGACGTCAGCATAGGTGTAATCCTCATAAAAAACATAAGCATAGGTATCATAATCTTCAATGGTGAAGGTCAACTTACTATCAGCGACTGATATATCGGTCTTATCCTCATTGCCCACCAACACGTCATAGTACCAATTTTCAGGGACAACATCGAACTCTTCAGTGTAATAAGGCTGAGACTCTGCCACAGGCTCATCTGTAGGAGCTGGAGGCTGGGTTGGCTCGGCAACGGCCGGAACATCAGTAGCTGGAACGGAAGTGGGAGCAACGAGGGCTTGCTCTGTGGGCTCCGGGGTGGGCTGAACAGTTGGCTCAACTGGCGCAGAAGTAATCTCCTGTATTTCAGGAGTGGCTGTGGCGTCCTTCTTACCCCCCAGGTCAAACGAAAATTCACAGGATAAAGTTGAAAGCACAAGGACTACCAGGATTGCAGATAATGTCTTAAAAGATTTCGATTGCATATGATCCTCCAGGAGATATTGAGTTGGAAATAGACAAAATAATATTAACATAAAATTCAATTTTTGGAACAGGAAAATTCCGTTTTTAATCAAATTGTGGTACTTGATAATCTCCTGTTATGTCCATGGATTCGCTTGGTGATTTAGGTGTTGGGGGTAAAATTAGTATTGATCACCTCGTTTGAAAGGAAATTTCCATGAGCGACTTAAACCAATTTCCAACCGACAACCCTGCGGCTTCTGACCCTGAGCCTGAGGGCGAATACACAGAATACTCCGGTCCGACTCAAACCAACGAAACACCAAAACCCGAGTCCAACCCAAGCTCCACCTTTGGAGCAGAAATCCTGACCATCCTCGAGGGTTTTGGAGAGGAAATTAAGCGTTTGAGCAAGGACGTCAGCGAATACATTGATAAAGAATCCTTTGGTAAGGCTGCCGAGACTGTGAGAGAAGCACTTAACGATGCGGGTGAGGGCATCAAGCGCACCACCCAAAATATGGGTGAAAAACTGGAAGAAGAACGCGTTCAGCGCGCCATTAAAGACCTGAAAGATTACGCCAAACAGACAGGAAAATCCATTCAGGATCTGTTCAAAGAGGATGTTTCTGATCCCGCAGCCGACCTTGGAAAAGACGTAGCCGCATCCACAGAGGATGTGGCAGAATCGCTGGATTACGAAGCCAACGACCCGGCTGAGAACGATCTGAATTTTGAAAATACTTTTGGCGGATAACTTTGCTCAAAAAAAGACTCCTCTCAGGGGAGTCTTTTACTTATAAAACTGGAGCATGCAGTTGTAACGTTTGATGGGCAGCACCATCTGGCCATCGACATATTCTACGTAGTTCAACACAATTTCATCAAGACGCTGGCGTTGGTGCTCCTTCAGGCGCAGCTGTCTCATCACGTAGGCGACAGCCTCTGCTTGTGAGTCGACTGGCTGTCCAAAATCGTGGAAAATTTCCGTGCATGTGACGGAAAACCCTGCCTGTTCCAACCTGCCGCGCACATAACAACTTCCAACACAAGATTCAGGCTGTGCTATTATGCCAAATTCGCGGCCAAGATCTTCGTAGAAGCCTGAACGGGGGCGGATGCCCTGCGTGACTATGATGCCGCAGCGGCGCGTCTTACGCAGCAGGGTTTCAATCTCCAGGCTGGTGGAGGCGAAACGGTGATGATAAAACGCAACTGCCACATCCCAGTCGTCGGTTTGTATGTCGGGCCAGTGGGCATGCACGACTTCGATGTTTTCCAGATCCAGCTGCTTCAAATCCTCTTTCAGAACCTTTAGGGCGTTATCATTCTTATCAACAGCGATTACTCTTTGGCAAATTCCCGCGAGATAGCGGCTGACGATTCCGATGCCGCAGCCAATGTCTGCCACGACATCCGTCGGGAGGACCATCGCACGCAAGGCGGGACCGTAGGGTACTTCGGGGTAATTCCAGAAAGAAGTCGCTTTTTTGTAGTACTCTGTGGACGTTTGCGGGACTTCAGCCATTAGCGCTCTACCCGCACAAGCTTTTTAATCATCATTTTCTTGATATGGCCGATTCCGCCGGACAGCGACAGTATCTTGAACAGCTCAGCTTTGTGCGCTGCATCCCACCAGGAACCTGCCAGAGCGGTGATGCCAGTATCCTTGAACGCTTCTGTAAACATGGGCGCGGATGCTCCCACCAGCACGATTTCACGCGCGTTCTGGCAAAGCTCGAGCAGATAGTCGAGTGTGTTGTTGATGAGGGTACTGCCGCTGATGATCATCAGATCACACATAGGCAGGATCTCAGGCTGCCGTGACATGTCCATCACCTGCTTTGCGCCATCTCCACCGTTGACGGTCAGGCCCTTGTCAAAAATGAAGACTTTCGCCTTGTTCCGGGCAAACTGTTCCGCGATACCCGGAATATATCCGATCATGCCGACTTTGTCTGTTGCGTTCACCTGCAAGCCAAATGGAGTAGGGGTAAGAGGCTCATCCGGCAGGTTTAGCGCGCGTGTGGCAGCTGTGATAACGGCCATGCCCACGCTACGCTGGGCATCATCTCTGCCCTCCAGCATCAGCCGGGCAACATCGAGCGCTGGCTGACCAATGATGTGCTGCGCAAAACCAAATATGGAACAGCCAGATGGCAGGCGTTCGCGCAGGACATACGAAAGACCAATATCTATTCCATCCAACTCGACCGCCGTAAGGGAAAGACCCAATACAGCGTCACTAACGACGCGATCCCTCAAGAGCGGTTCGGCAGCCTGGAATACATTTTCAATAAGCATAATTTCTCCTATAAACCAGGGGCTACGCTGACCATGCGGTTGATTCCCTCCACCTTTATCAAGCGCAGAGGTACGCCATACATGTCACTGAGCAGCTCCTCAGTCAGAATTTCCTGCCAGGGACCAAAGTGGAAGATCGAATGATGGTCGATCACTGCCGTTTTGGAGTCCAATAGTAGCACCTGGTCGGGATTGTGGGTGGTGAGCACCACAGCATAGCCCCTGGCAGACAGATCCTTGATGAGCCGCAGAACTTTAAGCTGGTTGCCATAGTCAAGATGGGCCGTGGGTTCGTCCATCAGAATCAGGCGCGCCTGCTGGGCAATGGCGCGTGAAATCGAAACCTGTTGCAGTTCACCGGTGCTGATGCGCGTGTAAGGCTTTTGTGCCAGGTGACTGATTTCCATCTGCTCCAGGGCTGCTTCGGCGAGAAGATAGTGCTCTGGACCAGGTTTTTCGAAGGTGTCCAGCCAGGGAGCGTTGCCTGTAACAACATATTCAAGCACCGTGAAATCGAAGGAAGGAAGCAGAGTTTGGGGCACGTAACCGATGACCCGCGCGACGCTGCGCGGCGGCAGGCTTGCCATGTCTTGTCCGTTGAGCAACACGCTGCCCTGCAGCGGCTCGCGCAGTCTTGCCAGGCAGTTCAGCAACGTGGTTTTGCCGATCCCGTTAGGACCAAGTAAACAGACAATCTCACCCGCCAGCACTTCAAAGTTGATGTCTCTGAAAATCTGGCGGCTGCCATCGTATGAAAACCCAAGATCCTTTACCTGCAAAAGAGAGTCCATGCTTACTCCAGGCGCGTCCTTTGTTTGTAGAGCAATAAGGCGTAAAGCGGAGCGCCTACAAAGCCTGTGAGGATCGAGAGCGGGATTTCCACGCTTGTGACGGTGCGGGCAAGCGTGTCGATCAACAGCATAAAAATCGCTCCGACTAGAATGGTTAAAGGCATGGAACGCGTGTTGTCACTGCCGACTATGAGACGGCTGAGGTGTGGGATTACCAGTCCGACCCAGCCGATTGTGCCGCTGATGGACACGGCGCTGGCGGTCAGCAGGCTGGCGCAGATGATCACAATCGTGCGCACCTGTCGCAGGTTTACCCCCAGCGTGCGGGCTTCAAGGTCGCCAAATGAGAGGATATTGATCCGCCAGGAGAGTAACAGCAGCAGCGTAGAGCAGACCAGAAAGACGGGCAGGATCGCCCACAGTTCACGCCCCAGGATGGTTGCCAGGCTGCCCAACTGCCAGTAGACAATCGAAGCCAGCTCGGTTTGCTCTTCTGCCATAAATTTCATGATTGCGAGCACCGAGCTGAGAAAACCGCCGACGATGATGCCCGAAAGAACCAGCATCATGTTGGAGCGGTTGCGCAGAAGACGCGGCACTAAGGAGGTTATAAACACAGCCAGGATCCCGCCGGCAAAGGCAAAAATCTGGCGTGTCGCCAGCCCCGCACCCAGCAGTATCGCGGCTGAAGCCCCCACAGCCGCCCCGGATGAAACACCCAGCAGGTCCGGCGAGACCAATGGGTTGCGAAAAACGCTTTGGTAGACTGCTCCTGCCAGGGAAAGCATTGCTCCGATCATCACTGATGCCAGCACCCGCGGCAGGCGGACGTTGAACACAATGCTGTCCATCGCCGGGTCTACCGGAACATTCATTCCCAATCTTGAAAGAAAAACATTCAAAACTTTGCTCGGATCATTACTGTATCTCCCGAGACTGAGGGAAATAAAAATCCCCATTAATAAAAGCATAGACAAGAGCCAAAGCCATTGTCTATGCTTCTGATTTAAGGGAGTACTGCTTTTTTTCAAACTTTTACTTTACTCGATTCCCAATTCTTCTGCCGTGAAAGTTCTATCATAAACGATAGTGAAGAACTCGTCTACACTTTTCATCAAGTCTTCAAGGCTGTATAGATCGGGATGTAAGGTGTGAAGCGCCCAGTCCACACCAAGCGCTACTGCCGCGGTGGGCTGATCCCAGGGTTCGAGTCGTGAGGGGAACTCGTAGACACGCTTGTTCTGGACGGCGCTGAGGCCACTCCAGGCGGGATCGTTCAGCAGGTCTTCAGCGGTATAGTCTGAATATTGAGGGAACCAGATAACGTCCGGATCCCAGGCGATGATCTGTTCAATGCTGACGTCCACAAAACCGCCAAGACCTTCCACACCGCTGACAGCGTTCACACCGCCGCCTGCTTCGATCAGGCTGGTCTGGATCATTGAACCCGGGGCAACCGAAAGGGCTGAACTGCTGCCAAGGAAGAGGACGGAAGGTTTCTCGGTCGTGTCCTTAAGCAGGGTCTGAGCGTTTTCGAGCTGGCTGTCCAGGAAAGAGCCAATCTTTTCCGCTTTTTCGCTCTCACCAACAGCTGTTCCAAGCAGTGTCAGGGTCTGTTTAATGGTTTCAAAGCTTTCGGTGCTGTCGAGGATGACCAGAACGGGGATGTTGGCAGCCTCGAATTGCGGCACGAGGTCCTGGTTGCGCTCAGGCAGGATGACCAAATCAGCTCCGCTGGCTATCACGCTTTCCAAATTTATGTTACTGCCCCTGCCGACTTCCGGCAATTCCTCAAATCCCTCAACCACCTGCTCGTAGAGTGCACGCCCCATCGATTTGCTTCCGAAACCAACCAAATATTTGCCTCCGCCGCCAAGCACGATTGCCGCGTTGAGGGTGGGGTTGTGAGTGCCGGTTAGTTTGGAGGCAGCTTGTTCGAGGGTGACTTCGCGCCCGACAACATCAACGATCACAATTGCTTCAGCCGTAGGTTCCACAATATCCTCTTCGGTTGGTTGCGTGGGGGGTGTTTGGACGATGCAGGCGCTCATCAGAAGCATTACTGCCAGCATCAAGGGCAGGGCGAACTTTCTTACGGATTTAATCATACTAAACTCCTTCTTCTTCATGTTCTAGGTTAAAACGCTCAATAAATGAGCAATTGCAGATTGTACCACCAATATTGAAATAATTCACTGGTTTAGTGCCTCACTGGTATACTTTGAGTGCTATGTCGCTCCTGACTGCCCAAAACCTTGCGAAGTCTTTTGGTCCCGTGGATATCTTTGATGGGATCAGTCTTTCGATTCCAAGGCGTGCCCGCATTGCAATCGTAGGACCAAATGGCGTCGGAAAGACAACCCTTTTGCGCATTCTTGCCGGCGAGGATACGCCAACTGAAGGCTCTGTGCACCGCGCGAAAGGCCTGAAGCTGGGTTACCTGCCCCAGGAGGCGGTCAGCCAGCTGGAAGGAACGCTTTGGGATTCCTGCCTTTTAGCTTTTGAGGACCTGATCGCCAAAGGCGAAGAACTGCGTGAGATGGAAAAGTTGATGCAGGACCCCGCTTGCGATCCATCTGTGCTGGAACGTTACGGCAGGATTTTGACCCTTTTTGAAAACAGGGGGGGCTACACATATCATGCGCGCATTCATCAGACACTGGCCGGACTGGGATTTTTGGAGAGCGATTATGAGCGTCCCCTGACGCAGCTTTCCGGCGGGCAGCGAACCAGAGCCCGCCTGGCGCGCATCCTCCTGGATGACCCGGATTTGCTGCTGTTGGATGAGCCCAGCAACCACCTGGATATCAACGCCGTGGAATGGCTGGAAGCTTACCTGAGGGATTGGAACGGGGCAGTGGTGATCGTTTCGCATGACCGTTACTTTTTGGACCAGACTGCCCATTTCATCTGGGAGATGACACCGGCATTGGAAGTCTATCGCGGCAATTACACCGCCTATTTACGCCAGCGCGAGGAACGCTACACGCGCCGCCTGGCGGAGTTTGAGGCACAAAACGAGTATATTGAGAAACAGCAGGACTATATCCGGCGTTTCCTGGGTACACAGAACAACAGCCAGGCACGCGGCAGGCAGCGACGCCTTGAGCGCTTGCTGGCAGACTCGCGCCTGACCGCACCGACTGCCAATATCCGCCCGATGCATCTGCGCTTCAAGCTGGCAGATCGCTCTGGCAACCTGGTTTTGCGCACCTACGATTTGCAGGTGGGCTATGAGGATGAAGGGCGACCGCTTTTCAACTGCCCGGATTTGGTGTTGGAAAGGCGTGAATGTGTCGCCGTAATCGGACCCAATGGCGCTGGCAAGACGACCCTTTTGAAGACAGTTCTGAACCAGACTCCTCCCTACGACGGTCGGGTGGAAATGGGAGCGAACCTCAAGGTGGGCTACTTTGCCCAGGCGCATGAGGGTTTGGTGGCTGAAAACACCCTGATGGATGAAATCGGCATTGTTGCCCCGGGCATGCTGCCGGCGGAAGCGCGCAACTANNGCTTCCAGGGAGATGAGGTTTTTGCGCAGGTGGCAACCCTTTCGGGCGGTGAACGTGGGCGTTTGGCACTGGCAAAACTGGCACTTTCCGACGCGAATCTCTTGATGCTCGATGAGCCCACCAATCACC
>DIWN01000076.1 GCA_002423495.1 Anaerolineaceae bacterium UBA6105
GTTGATTTCTACGACAGCCCATTGTTTTCGTGGGGGACGGTGATGGGGGCCGCAAAATATAAGCTGCAAATTTATTCCAGTCCAGGTGGCTGGGCTACCCCTGTCTACACTGCGACAACTTTGGCAACTACCCATCAACCTAATGCAAAATTGGCTAATGGTACCTATTATTGGCGGGTGGTACCAGTCGATGGCGGCAGCCATGAAGGCACTCCCAGCGAGGAGCGGTCGTTTGTCAGCGCTTACAATCCTGTTGAATTGGCATTGATAGAACCAGAGAATAATGCCATCCCCACATTTACTCCAACCTTCAGATGGACTGCTGTTCGTGGCGCACAATACTATCGGCTGCAGTATTCCACCGATCCAAGTTTTAGCGCAAGCGTGACCCAAATTGATACCCGCAATACCTCATATACCCCAACCACCACCTTGCCCAATGATGTCAATTACTATTGGCGTATGAGAGTTCATTCCGGCAGTTCGATTTCAGACTGGACCCCTTCCCGAACTTTTGTTAAGAGATGGGATATCAAACCGATACTACTGACGCCCACAAATAATTATCAGCATCAACGCTTCCCAGTATTCAGCTGGACACCGGTACCTGGAGCGAGCTACTATAAGGTGGAAATCAGCTTGTATCCCGGCTTCAGCCCAATCTACGATAGCGGTAACACAGCCAACACGTTTTTCAGTCCGAATAAATACAATGGCGATCCTAATACTTATTACTGGCGGGTGACACCCTATGACGGCAATGCGAAGCCTGGTGTTCCCAGCAACACTTCTTCTTACAGAAGCTACAACGATTCAGTAGCTCCAAGCCAGGTTTATCCTTTGTTCTACTACCCACCGAACTCGTCTATGAACCCGCATGAGGACCGGACGGTAGCGTTGCCAGTTTTCATTTGGAATCGTGTCTCAGTCCCCAGCGGCTCGCCTGAACAGGGCAATATTTTTGCGGACGCCTACCGACTGCAAGTTTCCACTGATCCGACTTTTGCGTCGATTTTATGGACCGTGGATACCGAAAACACAACGGCAACGCCCACAACTGACAATCCCTTCACTCCACTTGCTGAAACTGATTACTTCTGGCGAGTACGACCCCTAATTGGCGGAAGCGAGAGCGGCGAATGGAGCCAGATTTGGAAAGCCAGGTTTGACCTCTCGATGGGTTTGAACCCCGAATCAGACCCTCTGCTGATCCGACCCAGCGATCGGTTTGAATTTGCCGAGTCAACGCCATTATTAGAATGGTTCCCAATCAGCAGCGCTACGGGTTACGAAGTACAAATCAGCGATGATGATACGTTCAGCACTGTCATTGACAGTGCCTCAGTCTCAAATCCGTTGTACGCCCCTACGATTAGCCTGGCTCAGCGTAGTTTGGGTGATGTGGACTTTGGGATCTACTATTGGCGGGTGCGCGGCCTGCCTGATGGCGTTTGGAGTGAGACGCGTCGCTTCCAGATCGCGGCACAAAGTCAGTGGCAGTTTTCACGAACGCTAGGAGACTTGGCTAACCGATTGCAGATCGGGTCTGATCCTTTAGAGGATACAGATAATTTGGATTACGACATTAGCGATTTGCACGTCGCCCAAGCCAGCGATAGTTGGTACTTCGGATTCGCTACACCTGTTTCTCCAGCTAATAATATCACCTATGCGCTTTATCTTGATATTGATCATGAAGTGGGTTCCGGTGGAACCGTTGACGCAAAGGGATATTCGATCAGCACCATTTCAGGTTACCAACCTGAATACATCGTTTATGTACTTCAGGATGCGGGCTCATTTTCTGCTGACCAAGTTCACCTTTATAGTTGGACAGGCACCACATGGGACACCGTGAGTATTCTCAGCGCCATTGGCGGAGAACTCTACCAGGAAAGCGGCTATGTTGAACTAAAAATCCCCAACACTGCAATTGGTTATCAGGACTCAACAGGCAGCTACGCTGTGTCTTTGATAAGCCTGGAAGCAAATGGGCTTGGGCTTCCAAAAGACAGTGTTCCCTCTGACCCATCTGCCACAAGTAACGGAATTATCAGCCGATTTGCGAACGTGACGGAGAGAATGAACCTGGCAATGCCACCGAATGATGCTGGTGTAGACCCCAGCACCCACCCTTCTGTGCCACCATTCTTCTGGGATTGGCCCGTACTTTCGCCCTGGTCTGGTGCCATTATTACAGCATACCTTGACCCACTCTTCACCACGGTGGTTGAGTCGTTCAACTTATCTTGCAGTTCATATCCCACTCCAATTACAAATTATGCCCAGACAGCCCATGCATGGAGCGATGATTTTTTGGGAGATAATACCTACTACTGGAGAGTTCGACCTTGCTATCGGATTGAAAGTATTAACTATTATGGAGCTTGGAGTCAGGGGTGGCGCTTCGAACGAGAAGGGTTTTTTGAATTAGAATACCTTTTGACCCCTTTATGGGAAGACCCCACCCCCCCCGGAGAGGTACATGCCACACCGACCTTTTCATGGCATATGGTCGAAGGGGCTGAATCTTATGATCTGCAAGTGGATGATGACCCCAGTTTTGGCTCTACGGCGATCAATATCAATACACGGCAAAATTCTTATACTCCTACGAGTACACTGGCAAGTGGGCAGTATTATTGGCGTGTCCGTGTGCGCCGTAATGGTAGTGTAATCAACGATTGGGCAACCAACCAGTCGTTTATACTTAATTTGCCAACCCCTGGCGAATTGACTCTTGCTCCTCCAGATAGTATTGTTGACAGAGCTCCTACGATGTGTTGGGAGCCGCTAATAGAATTTGCAGAAGTTGGTGAGCCAATCCAATCAGTTCCTGTGTTAGCAGCCTGGAAGTACCGCGTTCAGGTGAGCAAAGACCCCAATTTCTCTGCAATCTTCGATACCATCGATACTGAACAAAGTTGTTGGACAGCCAAAAAGGGTTACGATGATGGTGCTTATTACTGGCGGGTAGCCATGATCGATGGAAATACCAAGTTAGGTAATTACTGTACACCTCAAACTTTCACAAAGCAGTATCCGATCACCACGCTGGTCAGCCCTGGCAGCGGCTCAGTTATCGCTGAAACCCCAACATTTATCTGGCTGCCAGTGGATGGTGCTGCGAAGTATAAACTTGAGGTCTCTCAATATCCCACATTTTCTCCGACCTACGAGTCAGTCACAACATCCAACACGCGTTACACCCCGACTAAAACCTACACAATCGAAAAGACGTATTACTGGCGTGTAGCTATTATCGATATTGATGGAAAAATTGGTCCCTTTGTTGGTGCGATAATCATCGTGGACCCAAATCCATACCGAATCTTCCTACCCTCAATCCTCAGGTAAAAGGGTTGGGTTTGATCCGAATAAATCTCCAATCTACTTAACAAAATCCCAAGCCCCATCATGAAGGTGGGGCTTGGGATCATTTGTTAAGTGAATACATACAGGGCACAATTTGCAATATTTGGCCTTCACAGGAAAATTTAGGGGTCCTTAAGGTGTGGACTTCCAATGACGGAACCAGGTTTCTATAAGTCAATCCGTTGTTGGACAGCTCAAGTAAGAGGCACATTTTGATGCTGTAGCCCCGGAAGGATTCGCCTGTGCTGGGCACTTTCCCTAGTAGACCTTCAACCAAGCGGATAAAAGCATTATTTCAACTCGGCTATAAAATCAATCAATTAATTTAAAACAGTCTGTGTTAGCTGCTTTGGGTGGGAGTGTGGACCCCTTACTCTTTTTTGGAAGTAGGCGACGGAAGCCTTAATATGGTTTGCGACCCTTGCAGTCGCAACGACGAATCTTCACCTTCCTCAATTAGATTCTCCACGTCTAGGCTATCCAATGCATTTCTAAAATCCGATGCAGATTTTATGGTAACTTTATTGAGTTCAACTTTTAGAACCTCGTTTTCTTGCCGGAATTGTTCCGCAACTTGACGCCACACTTCGGCTACCGCTCGTTGCTTTTCGGCTTCAGCATCATTGCTTGCTGAATTTGATCTCGCCGCCGCTTCTTCAGATTTCTTCTGAGCGGTATCCGCTTTTGCTCTATTGCGACTTTCGAGCCATTCGATCAGCCTTCTTTCAAAGTCGGCGGCTACCTTCATGAATAGCTCATTGATCTTCTCTTCCAATAAAGGCCATATATTATTAACGATCCACGGCCAGACGAACATTACGAACCACTTCACAAGCTGTTTATAAATCAGAGTATAGGTCTTGGCTTTTGGCATGATTTTTCCTTTTGAGGTAGGTGTCGAGCAGACTCTGTTCGGGTTGCAAATATCTGCGAAGCAGTCCAACTGGTAGATATACTGCAAATAGTATGAATAACAAGAATAATTAGTATGATAAACCTTCCATATTATGTTAGATCATAATTCTTTTTTTTCCAATTTACAAATTACAAATTACAAATTCTAAAATTCATAAATACATTAAACCTTCTGGTAAGATAGCTTATCTAAACCAAGCGGATCTTAGCATATTTCCAATTAGAATACTAAAACGATGCAAATCAATTTAGATTTGGCTGATCATTTTGTCGAAGATAAGAATTGTTTAGATTAGGATCATGTTCTTCTACGAGGAATAGCTGTGACAATAACCATTATTATTGCCAATGGACCAAATAATTGGCCAAATGCTTTGTATACAGACTCCATTATTTCAGGGGAGATAAGATAAACGACAACACCTAATACTAAGAGCAAGAAAAGATTTCGAAGGAAGTTTTTGAAAAATTGCACTACCCACCTCACAATTCTTTTTTTGTGTTAACCTAAAAAACATTGTTATAAGTATAACATTATTGATTAAAATAAAAAGCTGTTATCGAAACTAAGCAGCTTATTCCTCAATTCTTTTTTTACCATCGATAATATTAGTCTAACGGCATAAGTTAGCCGCTATTCTTCGAGTTTATACTATTGATTTTGACTTTTCTGTTGCATTCAGAGATTCCGACAAAGCTTCGATAAGTGAAAATAGATCAACAAATGCATTTTCTAACTCATAGGATTCTATTCGAACATAATTCCCGTGAGTGATGTTGTTTCGGACAGTTAAGATTTTCTCAACTGCCACGTTCCATTCAGGAGGAGTCTTTACTAAAGTTCTATATTCGTTCCACATTTGTCTCACACCTCTAGATCGTAGTTCAGTTCGCTGTGAAATAGCCTTCAACGATTTTTCAAGGGTGCGTTCAAATTCTATGAATATACGCAAGAACTCCATTTCTTCGTTCTGAGCTTGGAATAGCAACTTTTCAGGTGGTCTCGCATGTTTGGGCAACTCTCCTCCAAGTATTGCAGTAATATCCTTTTTAAAAAGTGCATTAAATACTTCTACAGCTGCAGCACGAACACCTTCTAGCACATGCATTTCTGGAATCATCCCATTCCCCGAATGGTAAAGTTCATTCCGTAAAGAGTGATACCAAACAATCTCCTCAATAGAAAACCCTATATCCAAATTGTTTACTTCCACATATTTATCAAGCCATTCGATTTTGGTATGATAACTCCTTGTAGCTCTTTCGACTTCATCTCGACATAGTTCGACACCGCCGTGTAGTTTCGGATGAAGCTTAATAAAGACATCTATGCAGACTTCAATTGCATTATCGAAACCTATCAGTGCAATGCGACGGTCAGTATCACCAGCTTCCTGTAGATGTCCGTTAGCATGTCTAATGAGTTCAAATGGACCTCGTGCCCAAGGTACTAAATCGCTCCTACTCATAGGTTTTGTCCCAATCTTAGCCAGGTGGCTAACTATGACAATTGTAGTTATCGAAACCAAGCGGATGATAGTATAGTTCCAATAAGGCTATAAAAAGTGATTCTTTGTCTACTTGGCTTCGAAAACAAAATTGCTTTTAATTTATTATCTTCTACCTCGATTATGGCGCTGACATAACAACCTACCATTTTCAACAGTGGTGGGTCCACCATCATTCCATTTAACAATGTGATCAGCATCAGCAGCTTGAAAATTTGAAAAGGTTTCCTGACAACGAATGCCATTATCTATCCACTCACATTGGTGATTTGCTCGTTCCCAAATTGCCAACTTCTGAGAAGTAGAAAATAACCTTTGTTGATCTTTTAGTGCTAGTCCAGGAAATTTGTTTAATATGAAATTCATTAATATCTGATGTCTAGTATCAAGCCTATTCTTCGCATATCCTGCATTACTTAACGCTGACGTAAAATTCACCCAAGGAATATCATCTTTATATAGGATTCTTTGTTTTTCGAAATCCTTAATAATTAATGAGAAATTAAATTCAGATGGAAGGGCAAATGATTCAATTAATTCTTTCCAGGCTTTATAAAAAGTTAAGATAAGATAAGTGCTTTTTAATTGATAGTTAATTTTTTGATCACCTTTTACGGCTTTAGAAAACTTATTTAAGGAAATTCGAAAACTTTCCTTTTCGGCTTCTGTAAAGGTGGAAGATTTATCCAGATACATCGTTTCCAAACTAGTCCAGTGTTTATCTTGTCCAGGATAGAGATTTTCATGAAGTAAAACGTCGCATAAATTACGATGTGCTTTTCGTGTATTTTTAAAATGAATTACCTTAAAAAATTCATGTTTTGAGTTATCCTCAACCATAGAATCTTCATCCTCTGGGGGTCTACTTTCGGAGGTAAGTTCAGTCACAAAATCACAGAGTTTTCCTCCTAATGCAGCACGAATTTCTGCTTTGGTTAAAGATTTTCCGCCTTGTAGTTTTACAAAAATGTCCATTGCAGTTTTTTCATCTATATTTTCGAATTCGACAATTGAAGGCCCATAGTCTTCAAAATTCTCACGTAATTTTAGAGATAATCGTTTATATCCTTTGTCCTCATCGCCAGGCAGGAGTTTATACTTAGCATTTTTAAGTTCATCGGGAATAATATTTAGTGATGGAATAGCTATGTTCCCTTCCATAAATTCCTTTATTGCTGTCAGACGTTGACGACCATCGATTGGGACCCGGATCCCATCAGGTTTTGTCCATAAGACAATCATTCCAATCGGATAATTCATAAGAATACTATAAGCTAATAGTCCCATATCATCCGTTGTCCAAACCAATTGTCTTTGCCAACTTGGAAGATCGAAGTCATTAATTGAGATTAATTCTGTTCTTTCTGTATCGCGGTTGGCATTAAATCGATTAAATAATTGTTTTAATGAGTGAAATTCGACGGTTCTAGGTGACTTTGCAGGCATAGTAAACCTTCTATTATCAATGTTTGGCATAATCAAATTAGTTTCTTCATTCTATATTGAATTATATATACCAATAATATTTACTTTCTATAAGGGTGCTTATCGAAACCAAGCAAATGATTGTTCAACTCCAGGAAAGTTAGGTTTTTATGTTACCAATAATCTTACTCAATCCTATCTTAGCTTCTTTTTCTTTCTTCACTCTTTCATCTTGTGCAATTCTCTGATCCAAAATGAGTTCAATCAACATCTTTAAGGGATCAAAGTAGGACTTGCATTCATCCTCTGACAATTCATGAATACCTTTGCTGAGAACAGAGTATACTTTTCTGCTCTCTATCAATAGTGGAGGTAAGTAAGCTTTTAGAAGTAATACTTTTTCTTCCATTCTAGACGAGTAGTACAAATTCTCGTCCCAATCCTCAGATGATTTTGCTTCTTCATGAGCTAACTCAATTAAGTATTCAAAAATTCGACGTAAGTATACAAACGAGCCTATTCCTAAACCATTAGCAAATAATCTAATTGCTATCTTGAATTCACATGTTTTCTCCTTGCCTAAGAGGATTTCGTACTTGTGTATTGCATGATTCTCAAGATCCGAGATTGAAGGATATTGTCCAATTTTGATAAGTTTCGAGTTTTCAATAATATAGAAAAATAATATTCCCTGAGTCTTACATCTTGTACAAACAAACTCGATAGAAAAGCTACGTTCTCCAAGAGCATATTCGTTTACAGGCATTAATGAGTAATAACTTCCATCAACATGATAAAACGAAAGTTCATAAGGAATTTCTTCCTTATCTTTTATTGCATCAGACAAATCAAACTCTGGCCACACATCTTGGTGCTCGTATTTGGGAGAGAAGTTATTTAATCTTTGAAATGTGCTTTCTTTATTACATTTCTGACAGAAACAATCGATAGTCCTATTATAAAATTCTAAGCGGAGTATCTCATAGAAATTATCATCATCTATGTCAAAACTTTGATAAGGAGGGATTTTCAATAAGCATGTTTCTGGATCTGGCACATTTTTTTTCAACACTGCTTGCGGATTCTTATCCATCTACTCTCCAATTTAGAAAGTAATAATTATTTTTTGTCGAGACCTAGAATGACTTATCGCTCGCCAAAATTCTGACTTACTTTAGTAACGATTCGATATTCTTCTTTGCTTCTCGCAACTGACCAATCGTCGATTCCATTGAATCATAATAAGGCAAGAATACCACACTCGTTCTCCAATATAAAATGGGCCCGGAAGGATTCGAACCTTCAANNTTGAGCTACAGGCCCTTCAGGTGTTAGATTTTACCACAGCCATCCACTTCGTTGAGCGATAGAATCAGATACTATTCCCAGTGGAAAAGCCAGTGCAGTCTGACTCCTGATCTCAGGTGATCTCTTTTACCTGAAAAAAGACTTATCACTCCTGAGACTACTGCTGTTCCAACTCTGCCACCAGCGCGGAGGCAATTTGCGCCCCGACCAGGGCGTTGTTGTAGACCAGCTCAAGGTTGGCTTCCAGGCTTTTCCCTTCCGTTCTTTTTGTGATCTCGTTGAGCAAAAACGGCGTGATGTTCTTGCCTGACACACCCTGCTCTTGCGCAGCCCGGACAGCTTGTTCGATGACATCATCGATAAATTCATGGTCCAGGGAATATTCTTCGGGGATCGGGTTGACGACCAACAAACCACCGCGCATTTCAAGCTGAGCTTTTGCCACAATGATTTTCGCGATTTCTTCCGGCGAGTCTGCTCTCTCAACAAGCTTAATGTCACTCTTCGCCGTGAAAAACGCCGGCAGCACATCCGTTTTGTAGCCAATCACGGGAACGCCCTTGGTCTCCAGGTATTCCATCGTGCGGGGAAGATCAAGAATGGCTTTTGCACCGGCACAGACAACAACCACATCCGTCTTAGCGAGTTCTTCCAGGTCGGCAGAAATATCCATGGTCTCTTCATAGCCGCGGTGAACCCCGCCAATCCCACCGGTAACAAAAACCTTGATGCCAGCCAGATGTGCCGCATACATGGTGGTGGCTACCGTGGTCGCGCCCAGCTGCTTGCGAGCAATGATGCCGGGAAAATCACGCCTAGAGACTTTTGCCACGTTCCCGGAACTGGCAAGAATTTCTAATTCCTGGTCTGAAAGCCCGATCTTTATCCTGCCTTCCATGATAGCGACAGTGGCTGGCACAGCACCAGCGCTGCGGATGATGGACTCTACTTTCTTCGCCATCTGGATGTTCTGTGGATAGGGCATGCCATGCGAAATAATCGTCGATTCAAGCGCCACCACCGCCTTGCCATCGTCAAGCGCAGCTTTCACCTCGGGTTGAATATCTATTAGACTGTTTTTTTGCATTTTGATCTCCTGTGATGTGTTTCAAATCTTACTTGGCTGAGGTTTGGGAGGGCGAACAAAACAATGATACTGCTCCGCGATGTTGAACCACCTCACCCGCCAGATTATTACCAGATCTAAGCCAATTTTCCGGGGTTTCATCGCGCAAGAATGAGGCCAGAAAACCAGCATTAAAGGCATCCCCTGCGCCAGTGGTATCCACAGCCTGGACTTGTTTCGCGGGAGCTTGAAAACAGAGGTCACTGCTAACCCTTTGACCATCTGCGAATTGAAAGCCCTCCTGAATTGCCATCCAGGCACCCCTCGAGCCAAGCTTGACGGCGACACATTTGGACAAATGGCGCGCTTTTTCCAGGGCAGTTGATAGATCTTCTTCCCCCGTAAGAACCGCAATTTCATGACGATTGGGCAACAAGATATCTGTGATTCCAAGCATCCTACTGCGAATTTCCTCTGGCACATCCCCTATCAGTGGGGAGGGATCAAGAGCCACGAGATTGCCCTCCGCCTTAACCCGCTCAGCGATAGAAAGAACGACCTGTGCCTGGTCTGGATAGAGCAATTGGTATCCGGATGTTAGAAGAACCCGGGAAGACTTTGTACTTTTGAGCAGAGGCGAATCTATTGAAAGAGCATTGGAAGATGCCCCGCGAAAAGAAAACATTGTGCGCTCTGAAGTTTGATCGATCATGGTGATGGTAAAGCCTGTGACCTCACCCCATTGAATGCCGGAGATGTCCACACCCACAGCTTGCATTTGGTCAACGATGAGAACGCCATCAGGATCACGCCCAATCGTCCCGTAAAATTTTGTTGGCACTCCCAGAAAAGCTAACGCGATGGCTGTATTAGCAGCTGAACCACCCACATTTTTCAAGAAGGAAAGAATCACGCTATCTTCACCAGCTCTTGGCATGCGGTCGATCCAGTACTGATGGTCGATCAAGGCATCGCCAACGACCAGGATTTGATTTTCTACTGGGACAGGCTTACTTGAATTTTGAGAAGCAACTTCCATCTTGCCAAACCTTTTAATACTTGCAAAGTACTAACGGAAAATACCTGGAACTCTATTGCACGCGTTAAAAATTGCCGCAAAGTCAAGCCATAATCCGTTATTACCTTGCCAGGACCAAAGCAACTGGTCTATGCCGCTTATCCCTTGTGCACTTTAGCCCAGCTGTCCACCAACCCAATCGTGCGATTGAAGACCAGCTTTCCTGGCTTGGAATGGACGCTGTCCAGCGTGAAGTATCCATCACGCACGAACTGGTAAGCCTCACCAATTTTTGCATTCGCCAGGTCAGGCTCAAGATAGGCCCTCAAAACCTGGAGTGAGTCATGGTTGAAATGGTCCAAAAAGGTTTCCCCCTCAGGCAGATCTTCAGGGTGCTCATCGAGGAACATCTGATCGTAGATCCGCACCTCCGCCTCAATGGCATGCGCCGCTGAGACCCAATGGATCGTGCCTTTTACCTTGCGCCCGTCCGGCGCGCTGCCGCCCTGGGTTTCAGGATCATAGGTGCAGTGGATTTCGATTAGATGACCCTCTTCATCCTTCACCATATCCGTGCAGGTGATGAAGTAGGCGTTCATAAGCCGTATTTCTTTGCCCGGGGAAAGACGATGATACTTAGGCGGAGGAACTTCCGCAAAGTCCTCGCGTTCGATCCAAAGCTCGCGCCCAAAAGGAACCTGGCGGGTTCCACTAGCCTCAGGATTGTGCGGGAAATCCGGAATCTCAAAAAACTCAACCTGCTCTTCAGGATAGTTAGTCAGCACAACTTGGAGCGGCTCCAACACGCCCATACGCCGCTTAGCGTTCTGGTTCAGTTGGTCGCGCACGATGTGCTCCAGCAATTCCACTTCGACGAAACTGTCGGATTTCGCCACACCGATGGTGTCGATGAATTCACGGATCGCTTGAGCGGGATAGCCCCTGCGGCGCATGGCTGCGAGTGAGGGCATGCGGGGGTCAGTCCAGCCATCCACAAAGCCATCCTCCACCAGCTTGCGCAGTTTGCGCTTACTCATGACTGTATGCGTGAGGTTCAAGCGGGCAAACTCAATCTGCTGCGGATGGAAAATGCCGAGCTGATCCAGGAACCAGTCATACAGCGGACGATGGTTTTCGTATTCCAGCGAGCACATGGAATGGGTGATGCCTTCAAGCGAGTCGGACTGCCCGTGCGCAAAGTCGTACATCGGGTAGATGCACCATTCATCACCGGTGCGGTGGTGCGTAGCGTGTAGAATGCGGTACATTACCGGATCGCGCATATTCATATTGGGCGAAGCCATGTCAATCTTTGCTCGCAAAGTTTTGCTGCCATCTGGGAACTCGCCCGCGCGCATGCGTTTGAACAGATCGAAGTTCTCCTCGATGGGTCGCTCGCGCCAGGGGCTGTTCTTGCCGGGTTCGGTCAGGGTTCCGCGATATTCGCGCATTTCATCCGGGCTGAGCTCATCCACATACGCCAGACCTTTTTCAATCAATTGCAGCGCCATCTCATAGAGGGGTTCAAAGTAATCTGAGGCGTAGTATTCACGATCGCCCCAGTCAAAGCCCAACCAGTGGATGTCTTCTTTGATCGCATCCACGTACTCCACGTCTTCCTTGACCGGATTGGTGTCGTCGTAGCGCAAGTTGGTCAGCCCGCCATAGTCTTCGGCAATGCCAAAGTCGATGCACAGGGCTTTGGCGTGACCAATGTGCAGGTAGCCGTTGGGTTCGGGTGGAAAGCGGGTGTGCACCCGCCCGCCAAACCGGCCGGTGCGATTGTGTTCATCAATAATTTCACGGATGAAATTTGTTTTGGTCGTGGTTTCTTCAGTCATGGTAATGCTCCTTCATTGCGTTAGAAAATTATACCTTAGGGCTAAGGAGATGGAGGAGTGTATTGGTTACGGTTGTAGGGAACGGTCTTGTACCGTTCCGTCTGCGTGTATTGTGGAAGGGGGTAAGCCTTAGTCGTAGGTCACGTTGGGCAGCCTGCCTCGTGTATTTTTGCGGGGTTCAACCTGACATCGGAAACCTGGCTTTGCTGAGGACTTTGTATGCCAGCATTCGTGACGTCAGGTTCAACCCCATTCGCTTTGCTCAGGGGCAGGCAGAAGAACCTGACCTACGCGTTTGCTCTCTCCGTCAATCGATGCGGGAATTTTGGTTTACGGCTGGAGCAAGCCACATTCGTACGGAGGGGCTTTAGTCCCTCCGCTTCCTTATGCATAGCGATCGGTTTGAGGCAGGGGCAGGCCCCAGCCCTACGAAGGATGGTTTACCGGAATGGAAACTTGTTTGTAGGGAACGGCCTTGTGCCGTTCCGTGCGGACATGTTGCGGAACGGATCAAACCCCAGCCCTACGATGGATGGTTTACCAGAATTGAAATTTGGTTGTAGGGAACGGCCTTGCGCCGTTCCGTGCGGACATGTCGTGGAAGGGATCACCCTCTCCGCTTAGCTACCAGGGCAGGGCCCCAGCCCCACGTAGGGAGTCTTATCAAAAAAAAGAGCCTTGCCGCAAGGCAAAGCTCTTTCCCAAAATCAGGTTTTAGGCTTGAAGGAATTCCCGCACGCCAGGCAGTTGACCAGCGCTGTTTAGATATTCATTCTTGGCTGCAATGAATTTTGCGTATTCAGCCATGAAAACCTTGCCCGGGTCGCGCAGATCGAATTTTTCAGGATATGCATTGAAGTACTCACGGTGTACACGGGTCCAAACCAGGCGACCGTCCGTGTCGATGTTGATCTTTGTTACACCTAATTCAGCAGCACGGCGGAATTGTGTAGCGTCGACGCCCTTCGCGCCAGCCATCTTGCCGCCAGCTGCGTTGATGCGCGCCACTTCTTCCTGCGGCACAGAGCTCGAGCCGTGCATGACCAACGGGAAGCCAGGCAGACGCTCCTGGATCTGAGCCAGCACATCAAAATGCAGTGACTGTGAACCAGAGAACTTGAAAGCACCGTGGCTGGTGCCAATGGCAACTGCCAGGGAATCACAACCGCTGCGTTCCACGAATTCACGGGCTTGTTCAGGGTCGGTGAGCTTGGCGTCAGATTCGCTGACGGAAACGTGCTCTTCAACGCCGCCAAGCATGCCCAATTCCGCTTCAACAACGATGCCCTTGGCGTGGGCAGCGTCAACCACACGCCGTGTGATGGCAATGTTTTCTTCAAAGGGGTGGCTGCTGGCGTCGATCATGACCGAGCTGTAGAAACCGGAGTTGATGCAGTCATAGCAGGTGGCCTCATCGCCGTGGTCCAGGTGAACCGCAAAGATGGCTTCAGGATAGACTTCATCAGCGGCACGGATCAAACCTTCGAGAAAATTCTTATCCGTGTAACTGCGAGCTCCCTTGCTGATCTGAATGATAAAGGGTGCCTGCGAATCGAGGTTCCCGCGGAATAAACCCACAATTTGCTCGAGGTTATTGATGTTATAAGCACCAATGGCATACTTTCCATAGGCATGCTCAAATAGTTTCTTAGTTGTAACGATCATGATATCTCCTTTTGTTGGTTTTATTGATTATACACTGCCGACAAGCGAGACTCAAACGAATTTGGTTTAATTTACGGTTAACTCCAACGATTCTGGCAGGAAGGATGCTTTTATGCCAGGGCAGCCTGATAAATCTGGCGCAATCTTTCTGCATAGGCTTGTGGGTCGTGCTCGGTCCGAATACGCTCGAGGGCTGCCTGCCCTTTCAAGGCGATAACAGAAGGATTATTAACGATCCCACGGATGATTTCTTCAAGTTCTGCCTGTATGGTTCGGCTAAGATCCTGTCGATTTTCGGCCGTGGCATAGATTGCTTCACCAAACGCATCTTTGGGCACTCTGATCAACCAACCAACCCGATTGTTGTTGATCTCCGGCAGGGCACGCACATCGGTGGTGATCACGGGGCAGCCGGAAGCCTGAGCCTCCAACACGGACAACCCGTAAGTGTCCGCCCAGGTTGGTAGCAAACCCACATCAGCATTCTTCAGTAATTCCAGTACTTCAGGATTTGGGAGTTCCTCGTAGTATTCCAGCCATTGCGGCTTGCCAGCGATGATCTGGCGAGCCCAGGCGAGGTCTTCGTCGGTTTCCTGGGCTGCATAAGGCTCAAGACGCAGCGAGCTGACCACCACCAGGTGGATTGGTAAACCCTCCTCGGCCGCTAATTTTTCAAAAGTCCAGAAGAGTTCACGCCCTCCCTTGCGGAAAAAACCCGCTCCCACAAAAACAAAGCGGATCGGATTTTGCTGATCATATTCCCTGGGAGTAACACGCTCCACCAGTATTTCCTGCGCGGGTTGCAGGACACATAGTTTTGCCAGGATCGATTCGCTGTATTCACTCGATATTTCACTCAGGAACTTTCGCTGAAAGTCAGCAGCATTCTCAGACCAGCCAATAATTTGTTTGCAAGCCGGGCTGCGCAGGGCATCAAGCCCTCTCAGGGTCAAACGACCCGGTTCCACGTTCTGCCAGTGGGTATCCTTTGCCTGGCTCAACACCTCAGTAAAACGCGGCAAAATCGTTTCAAAATGCGAAACCCAGGGGGTTTTACCGTAACTGATTCCATTGGAAAAGTGCAATAAATCAACCTTGTTGAGGTCGAAATCCTCGAATTGGTTGTTCAAATCAAAGGTCTGAAAAAGTGGTTTGCCGATTACACGGTTCAGCTTGAGTGCCAGTGCCCTCCGATAGGAGAAGATGTCTTTTACAGGGATGTAGTCTGCCTCCGGAAGCTGATTAACAATTATCCGCAGGTTGGTATAGAAGTCCATGCGGTATGCAAGGACGCCTATTCTCATTCTTTCCATCTAAATCTCCTCAATTTGCCGCTGTTGTGCCCTCTAAAGCCTCAGCGTTAGGTATTGAAGGTTTCCAGAGCAGCATCATCACAATCGCAATTGTCGCCAGGACGGAGCCAAAGAAGAAGGGTGCAGAAGGACCAAACCCTTGCCAACTACCCGCGCCACTCCAGAGTAAACCCGCGATCAGTGAGGCTGGAAAATCCAGAATACCAAGGACGGCATTATAAGTGCCAAAGGCTGTTCCCCGCAAATCTGCTGGAACCAGGTCCGAAAGCATTGCCTTGGCAGTGCCGTAAGCCATACCGTAATACAGGCCATAAGCCACGTAAAGGAGCCAGATGTGCGTCACATTTTGCGCCAGGGCAAAGCCAAGATAGATCAGGGCATACATGGTCCAACCGCCGACAATCAGCTTTTTGCGACCGATTTTGTCTGAGATCATACCGGCAGGAGTGGAGATCAGCGTGTAAACAAGATTGAAGACCGCCAACATCAGCAGGATATGCAAAGTGGTCATACCCCGTTCCTGGGCACGCAGCACCAGAAAGGCATCCGACGAGTTGCCAAGGTCGAAAATGCCCACGATGATCATAAAGAACATGAAGTTCTTTCCAAGTCCCCTAAAACTGATTTTTGGCGCTTCAGCAACGCCTTCCGGCTTCTTTTCACGGGTCATCACTGCCAGGGAAATGACAGCTAAAACTGCGGGAATAATGCTTATCAGCACAATCGTGCGGAAGGTGCTTTCTTGCAGGGAGGAACCAGCAGCCTGGACCTTCCAAACAACCAGGGCGGCAATCAGGATGCCAAGCATGGCGCCAGCCGTATCGGCTGCCCGATGCAACCCAAAAGCGAGTCCGCGTTGCTCAGGTTTGACAGTATCAGCCACCAGCGCATCCCGAGGGGCAGTGCGCACACCCTTGCCTACGCGGTCTGCCCAGCGGATGGCTCCGACTGCTTCCCATGTGGATGCGAAATAGAAGAAAGGCTTGGCCAGGGCGGAAATGCCGTAGCCGGCAACTGCCAGCCACTTGCGGCTGCGAAGCTTATCGGAGAGCCAGCCTGAAAAAACTTTCAGGACGCTTGAAGTAGCTTCCGCCACGCCTTCGATGATGCCAATAATGTTGGTTTTTATCCCTAAGACCGAAGAAAGGAACAAGGGGAGAATGTTCAGGACCATCTCACTGGAGATGTCCATGAAGAAACTGGTCAGGCTCACTGCCCAGATGTTGGGATGCAGGTCACGAATGGGGTTCTTTTTCGGTTCGTCCATGTTGGCATTCCTTTCAAGCAAAGATTATAGTCCCGTTGGCTGTTTCTTGCCCAAAAACTGTAAAAATAGTTGCAAGTTCGATGGTTTAGGCAAAAATACGTCTCAACAATAGTTCAGAAGGTTTAGATTTTTATTCACCTTCCATAATCCGAACTTTTAGGTATGATTAGGCAGCAATTAAATTGGAGAGTTATGGATCAAAACAAGGAGCTATCAGGGAAAACAATTGTCATCACCGGTGCCACAGACGGCATCGGCAAAGCCCTGGCTCAAATGACCTGGAAAGCAGGT
Organism: Anaerolineaceae bacterium UBA6105; assembly: GCA_002423495.1. Lineage (GTDB taxonomy): Bacteria > Chloroflexota > Anaerolineae > Anaerolineales > Anaerolineaceae > Mesolinea. The sequence goes on from DIWN01000076.1 coordinate 16,993, forward strand.
GCAAACCTGGTCTTGCACGGACGCAATCCCCAGAAACTCGAAGCGCTACTTAAGAGTCTTGGTGAAGGACTGCCCGGGCAGCAGGCAATGACCGTAAAAGCCGATTTTTCGAGGCTGCGGGAAGTAAGGGAAATGGCAGCCGAGATCCAGGCAAAGGTCCCCAGAATTGACATCCTGGTAAATAATGCGGGTTTTTACCCGGATGGTCGGGTCATCACTGAGGATGGTTTTGAAGAGTGCAGCCAAGTAAATTATCTCTCCCCTTTTCTGTTGACCAACCTTCTGCGTCCCCTGCTGATCAAATCCGCGCCAATGCGGATCATCAATCTCAGCTCCATCGGTCACCGCTTCGTGTGGTCCAATGTCTACGCTTCTGCCCGGCATCCATTTTATTGGCGCTGGGTGGCCTATTGTCGTTCCAAACTCGACATCATCCCCTGGACCCGGGAGCTATCGGACCAACTCAAGGAATACAGAATCACGGTCAACAGCATACATCCCGGCATCATCCGCACCAAGGTCATCCGCTTTTTGCCGGTATCCTGGGGGGCATCCGTTCGTTCAGGAGCAGCCACTGTCTATCGTCTGATTGCTGACCCGAACCTGGCAGATGTAAGCGGAGAGTATTTTGAACGTTACCGGAAAAGTAAACCATCTTTGGTAGCCCGGTCCAGACGCTACCAGGAAGCGCTGTGGCGGCACAGTCTGCGCAAGTTAGGCTTGAAGCAAGCGGATGATGGGTCGATAATTCAGCGATCGCCTACCCAAAACGACCAGTGATGTAATCCTCAGTCCGTTGATCGCGCGGGTTTGTAAAGATGGTCTTTGTCTTATCAAATTCCACCAACTGACCTGTGCGGGTTTCATCGGTATAGATAAATGCCGTGAAGTCCGAAACGCGCCCAGCCTGCTGCATGTTGTGGGTGACGATTACGATGGTGTAGTTAGCCGACAATTCGTGGATGAGGTCTTCAATCTTCAGGGTCGCGATGGGGTCCAGCGATGCTGCCGGCTCATCCATCAGGATCACTGTCGGCTCCACTGCCAATGCCCGCGCAATGCACAGACGCTGCTGCTGCCCACCCGAAAGGTCCAGCCCCGATTTTCCAAGGTTATCCTTGACCTCATCCCAAAGAGCTGCAGAGCGCAAACTTCGTTCGACAATCTCTTCCAGTTTTTGACGATCATTCAGACCCGTGACGCGCGGTCCGTAGGCGACATTGTCGAAAATTGATTTGGGAAATGGATTAGGCTTCTGGAAGACCATGCCCACGTTCTGGCGAAGCGCTACCGGATCAATTTTGAAGATATCCTCTCCATCAATCAAGACCCTTCCTTCGGTTCGAACGCCGGTAATGAGGTCATTCATGCGGTTGAAACTTCGCAGGAAGGTGCTTTTTCCGCAGCCGGAAGGACCAATCAGCGCTGTCACTTTGTTTTCAGGAATCTTGATACTGATATCTTTTAGAGCACGGAATTTCCCGTAGTACAGGCTATAGTTTATGGTTTCTAGTTTAGTGTCATTCATCGTACTTTCCGGACCCCTGCTGTGAGTTTACGTGAAACAAGGTCAATAAGCAAATTGATCAGAATGATCATCACCACCAGAACGGCGCCGGTGCCCATGGCTTTGTCGAAGGCGCGTGTATCCATCGCGAGATAATAAAGATGCAGCGCCAGCGTGCGACCGCCGTCCATTATGGAATTTGGCAAGTGATAACTGCCGCCAAGGGTAACATAAAAAATGGCCGTTTCGCTGATCACACGCCCGACGCTGAGAATAACACCGGTGATGATGCCCGGCAGGCCTGCAGGCAGCACAATTCTGTAAAGGGTCTGCCACTTGGTGGCACCAAGCGCCAAACTGCCCCGACGGTAATCATCGGGCACGGCCAGGAGGGCTTCTTCGGTGGTACGGATGATCGTAGGCAGCACCAGGCATGCCCCAGCCAGTGCGGCTGAGAGCAGTGAAAAGCCGAAATTCAGCGTGGAAACGAACAAGGCATAGCCAAACAAGCCGAAGATGATGGATGGGATGCCCGCCAGGATCTCCACCGCAAAATTTGCGACACCGATCACCACGCGCAGGAATTTTGAGCTGATGCTCTGCTCCCCGGCATACTCAATCAGGAAAACTGCCGCCCCAACACCCAGAGGCGTTGCGATCAGCAGTGTCAAACCAACCAGGTAGAAGGTGGTGGCAATCGTAGTAGAGATTCCGCCTTCGCCAGATATGCCGCCCTTGGGAGACGTGGCAAGAAACTCCCAGCTGATAGCTTTGCCGCCTTGCACCAACACATACCCCACCACCAGGATGAGAATGGAAACGGTGATCAATCCGACAAGCCACATTAGCCCAAGCCATATTTTTTGCCTGAGATGTTCCCTCTTCAGGCTTTGGGCTTGTGCCTTGTGGAAGAAGGCGATTTCAGACAGGCGCTCTTCTAACATACCTGCTCCTCATTTGCCTTTTCGACAAACTTTTGACCCCGGATGATCCAGCGAGCGCTGGCGTTGACGATCATGATTAAGCCAAAGAGTACCACCCCGGTGGCAAACAAAGCGCTTTCATGGACGCCTGTGGCGTAATTGATTTCAACAGCAATATTGCCCGTGAGAGTGCGGGCTTGCGAAAGATAATAAGTCAGCGGATTACCCGAGAGCGGTTTTGGCATGATAACCGAGTTGCCAATCACCATGATCATGGCCATAGTCTCACCCAAAGCCCGCCCCACCCCCAGGATCACCCCGGCAAGTATGCCGGATTTTCCCGCAGGCAGAACAACCTTCGTAATAGTTTGCCATTTTGTGGCGCCCAGAGCCAAAGAACCATGCCGATAGTTCTCCGGCACAGCCCGAATGGCATCTTCAGCGATGCTGGCAATAGTGGGCAGGATCATGACAGCCAGCACGATCGACGCCGCCAGCAAACCGTAACCCGAGTTGCCTGGAACGTTGAGATTGCGCACCAAAGGCACCAGGATCACCATACCAAATAAGCCATATACCACCGATGGGATACCCGCCAGGAGCTGCACGGCAGGGCGGACTACTGCCTGCACTCCCGCAGGAGCAATTTCAGCCAAAAAAATCGCACAGCCGAGCGCCAACGGCACTCCGAGAAGAATTGCTCCAAATGTCACCGAAACAGAGCCAATAATCATCGCAAGAATACCATACTGGTCCTGACCAGGTCGCCAGACTGCCCCAAACAGAATTTCACCAACCCCCAGTTTCGTCCAGGCTTCGATGCTTTCCCGGAAAATAAAAAACCCAATGGCCAGCACAACGATGATCGATATGATTGCACTCGTAAATAAAACAATCTTTACGGTTTTATCAGCAATCATACGTACGGACATAGGGTTAATTTGCCTTTTCGGTTCTTTCTTATGTGTTCGGGCATCTCTGCCTAGTCGCAGAGATGCCCATATATTATAAATCCTACTATTTTCAGACACCGGCTTACTTTACAGAAATGTAACCGTCTTCAACAACCAGTTTCTGCCCTGCTTCACTCAGGATGAAATCCAGGAATGCTTTGACATTGCCGGTAGGTTCACCATTGGTGAGCATGTTGAGAGGGCGCACAATCGGGTAAGACCCATCAGCCGCATTTGGCTCGGTGGGTGCAACGCCGTCGATGCTGATCGATTTGACGGTATCGTCCAGGTAGCCGAAGGACAGGTAGCCAACAGAATAGGGTGTGGTGGAAACCGTGGTGCGAACAGAGCCATTGGAAGGCTGCAAGATGGCGCTGGATGTAATCAGGGCATCTTCACCCATGACCATCTCCTCAAAAGCGCCGCGCGTGCCGGAGCCTTCTTCACGCGAAACTACAAATATGTTTTGATCCTCTCCACCAAGTTCTTTCCAATTTGTGACCTTGCCGCTAAAGATGTCGCGTACTTGCTCGACGGTCAGATTGCTGATAGACACATCCGGATGGGCAACGATTGCAATACCATCGCGGGCGATGACAAAAATTTCGAGGTTGGGAAATTCCGCCAGTTCAGATTCTTTGATTTCGCGCGAAGCCATCCCAATATCGGAAGTGCCCTCACCAGCCGCTTTGACACCCACGCTCGAACCACCGCCCTGCACATCAATGCGCACACCAGTATTTTCAGTCATAAAGGCCTCAGCCAGTTTTTCAGCCAGGGGTTGAACCGTCGTCGATCCAGAAACGGTGATTGTAGAGTTGTCAGCAGCCGGATCTGAGACTGGCGCGCCGGGGGTGCTGGTGCCACTGCATGCAGCCACAAGGCTTGCAATCAGCAAAAATGAAACAACTAACAAAATACTCTTCTTATTACTTTTCATCAAAATTCTCCTCAAATCTTCGTGTAAGTTTTTGAACACTCAGTAATGTTAACGGGTTAAGGTTAATTGCAGCTTAAAGATAAATTAAGGCTTATTTAGGGTATTGCTATCAATCGATATCCTGCCCGGTCTCTTGCGTGTTAGAATCATGCTTGATGGGCAACAGAACTGTTTTCAGGCGTCTAATTTGGGGGGTTTTGGTCATGCTGCTGTCTGGCTGCAATTTTCTCGCGCCCGCGCCTAAGATCACTCCTCTAATTACGGATTTAGCCACTACCCCTACATTAAATCCTGAGCAAGCCCTCACCAAAGCTGCCCGACAAGCCACCCCCACACCCTTTCCGAGCCCCACCCCATGGCCAGTGGTGACGCTAACCTCTACCCAGAGAGTCATTCCCGCTCAATCCGACAACACCAATCCCTTGACCGGGCTGGAAGTTGCGGACAGCCGTTTGCTGTGGGAACGCCCAATCATGGTTAAACTGGCCAACTGGCCTCAGTCATTGCGTCCCTTCAACCAGATCATCGATGCAGATATGGTCTTTGAATACTTCATCGGATATCAAACCAATCACATTTTAGCGCTCTACTATGGAGGAGATGCCGACGCGGTTGGACCGCTTGCTCCTGGACGGGTTGTTGACGCACGCCTGGCAAGACGCTACCAGGCATCGCTGGTGGTTGCCAGCGCGCCGCCAACGGTGGAAGGTGTGTTTGAGCAAACTTTGCCGGACCGGGTTTTTTATCGCGGGTTTGCCCCCTGCCCGGGCATTTGCACAGAAACCCTGGCTCAAGGCGGAAATACCGTCGTGGATACTGCCGCAATGCGGGCTTTTATCGAATCCGAGGATATTCCAACCACTATCGAGCGCCTGCCAGACCTCTATTTCGATCGAGTTATCAAAGATTGGGATGAAAGCGCGCTGAGGGTCAGTTATTTGTATGCTGATTTTTCGGTCATGGATTGGCGATATAACAAAATTTACGGAGGCTATGAGCTCTGGCAGGATTTTCAGCAGGCAGATGGCAGCTACACCCTACAACAGACTTTCGACCGCGACAGCCAACAGCCGGTGACCTTTGAGAATGTCCTGATCCTCCTGGCAGACTATATCGAATACAACCCAAGCTTCTATGATATCGACTTTCGCGAAGGTGACAGAGAACAGGCCGCCATCTTCTTGCGCGATGGAAAAATGACCAACGGCAACTGGTACGCGCCCGATATCGACCAGCCCTACCAGTTTTTTGACCTGCAGGGCAATCCTTACATCCTCAAACCAGGGCAGACCTGGATCACTTTTGCCAGCACCACCTCACGCATAACCATGGTCGAAGAGGGGGTCTGGGATATTATTTTTACGCCGAATTAAGCGCTATCAGCTTCAAATCTTAACGCCCGCAACCCATTAAGGGTCACGATCAAGGAAATCCCAATATCAGCAAATACAGCCACCCATAACGGCGTCAATCCAGCCATGGCAGCAAGCGCAACCAAAATCTTGACTCCCAGGCTAACAATCACGTTTTGCCGGATCAGGCGATTGACATGTCTTGAAAGCCTGACCGCGAAGGGTAAGCGGCTGAGATCATCATTCATCAAAACCACATCCGCAGTTTCAAGCACCTGCGCGTTGCCCGCGCCGCCCATTGCCACGCCAATATCCGCCTGTGCCAGGGCAGGCGAGTCGTTGATGCCGTCACCAACCATCACCACCAGACCGTATTCCTGCTTAAATTCATTCAGCTTCGCCAGCTTATCAGCCGGGAGCAAGCCTGCAAAGATTTGATCCAGACCGAGCTCACCTGCCACACGCTCCGCCACTCCAGGGTTATCCCCAGTCAGCATAATCGTGCGGATTCCTTCGGCTTTCAACTTTTCCAGCACCTCTTTCGTGCCCGCACGCGGTTCATCCTGAACCGCAAGATATCCGATCACACGCTCCCCATCACAAACCAGCATGGTTGTTTGACCATCGCGTTCTGCAGCCTGTGAAGCGAGGATAATTTCCTCAGGGGTTTGGTGCTCAGCCAAAAAAAGCGGCAGGCTGCCAACGGTTGCCAGTTTACCGTTCAGCATTCCCTGCTGACCGCGACCTTCAATTACTTGCAGCCCTTCAGCAGCTGGATAGCGATTAAGCACCCCCCGTGCCAGGGCTTCTTGCGTGACCGCATTCCCAAGCGGATGGGTGCTGTGGGCTTCGAGAGAGCTGGCTACGGCAACCAGATCATTGCAGGGCTCACAGAATTTTTCACCTTTGCAATCGGTTGCCTGAACTTTGGTCACAGAAGGTTTGCCAAGCGTCAGCGTGCCGGTTTTATCAAATGCCATCACCTTGCTGCTGGAGAGACTCTCCAGGAATATGCCACCTTTGAAGATCACGCCTGCTCTGGCCGCGCGGGTAAGACCGCTGACCATCGTGATGGGGGTACTGATGATCAAGGCGCAAGGGCAGCCAACCATCAACACGGAGAGGGCGCGGTGAAACCAGCCGTAGCTTTCTGATGTATTCCAAAAACTCTGTTTGAAAACTAAGGTTGGAATAAGCGCCACCAGGATGGATACCCCGATCACAATGGGGGTGTAAACCGCGGCAAACCGGTCGATGTATTTTTCCTGGCGGGCTTTGTTTTCCTGGGCTTCCGTGACCATGGTAATAATGCGCTGAATGGTGGTATCTGCGGCCAGGTGGCTGACGCGCACCTCCAGCACACCCTGCCCATTGACGCTGCCCGAAAGGACTTCATCGCCAACAGTTTTTGGCACAAGGCGGCTCTCGCCAGTGATGGGCGCCTGGTTGACCTCGCTGGAGCCCCTGACAACGATGCCATCCATCGGAAAACGTTCCCCTGCCCGCACCAAGATACGGTCATCAACTTTCAGCTCTTCAATCGGCACCAGCCGGTCGCCTCCTGGTGTCGTAAGCAGCGCTTCATGCGGCGCGAGATCCGCAAACTCGGTCAGAATGGAGCGGGCGTGATCGTTGGTGTAGCCCTCCAAAGCTTCCGAAAGCGTGAATAAAATGACCATGATCAAGGCTTCGTGCGCCTCACCGATGGCAACAGCACCAATGGACGCCACAGACATGAGCACATTCATGTTCAGGTTGTGTTCCTTGAAGAGACTGATAGCACCGTTACGAAAAACCATCCAGCCAGCTACAGGCAAAACCAGGAATTGCAGAATGAGTACGGTTGTCTGAGAAATTCCCAGGCGATTCAGGAAGAGGGTCGCCAGCAGGAGTATCCAACCCGGCACGATGATCTTCAGGTCTGGCATGCGGAGAAAGTATCGCCAGAAACCTTTGAAATCCAAAACTCCTCCTCTTTCAGTGCGGTGATCGGATGAGGTGTATGGACGGATCGGTGAAGAGCAATTCCCTGTGCAGGTGGTGCCTGAGCTATCTTCACCAGAAATTTGCGGGTTCTTTTCGGCTTGTTTCCTCGTCATGGTTGATCAGATCCCCTTAAGAATTCAGATGCAGACTGTGTTCGTAAGCCTGCTCCATCAGGTCGTGGATATGTTCATCGCTGATGCGGTAATTGACCTGCTGACCTTCTCTCCTTGCAGTCACAAAACGCAGGTTGCGCAAAACCCGCAGCTGGTGCGAGGTGGCGCTTTGGCTCAGCCCGCATTGTGCTGCCAGGTCTCCCACATTAGCCTCACCCTCAAGCAGGATTGCAAGTAATTGCAAGCGAGATGGATCGGAAAGCCCCTTAAAAGTGGCTGCCATGCTGTTGAAGTTTGCCTGAGTTGTAAGGTGTTCTTCCATCCTGCCTCTTTTTATATGAATAATTGCTCATATGTTCATAATAACACAAAGCGCAAAGTATAACCAGGGACAAATTTGTTCAATTAACTATTCGGGTTGATAATCAGCGATTGCCCGGGTCAGCGCGGCGGTCAGGCGGGCATCATCAATGGCATCGTGGCTGTTTGGGATTGGGATATTGAGGAAATTGCCGGCAAATTCAAGTTTCTGGGATCTGAAACCATTGTTGCGCGCGTTCCATTCGCCATAGAATGCAGCAAAGAGCTTCATCACGCAAAACGCCTGGTTGGTTTCAATGCTCATCGGTAATCCGTAAGCCTTGTTCGTCTGGCGCAACAATCGCAAGTCAAAGTCGGCATTGTAGATACCAATCACCCTGCCCCTGAGAATGGCTTCCACATCTGGCCAGATTTGAGTCCACACCGGGGCATCCTTGACCATCTCATCAGTAATGCCATTGACCGCGCTGGATTCAGAAGGAATGGGCATGCCAGGGTTCACCAGGGACTCAAACAGTGTTTCGCCCTGTGTGTTCACAATCCCTATCTGAATAATTCGGTCTATTTGTCCCGTGCCGGTGGTTTCTGTGTCCAAAAAGATAGGCTGCAGTTCGAGCACAGCTTGCGCGCGTTGGATGACCTTTGGGTGAGCAATTGGATAGGGCATAAGAACCTCGGAGGATATTATAACGCATCGCTATGATCGTTCCCCGGGTTTCGTTCAATTTCGTAGACGCTTTGGACAACCTAAGTTTTATAGTATAACATTGAACAACAACAATCGTTTTGGAGGCAATTATGAATTCACGTTCCTTCCTTAATTTTGACAAGATGATCACCCCTGTAATCATCAAAATTTTGTTCTACGTAGGCATAGCCATCGCTATTATTGGCGGCGTGATGGTATTCTTCGGCGGCATCATTACCGCCTTCCAACAGAACA
>DIWN01000046.1 GCA_002423495.1 Anaerolineaceae bacterium UBA6105
ATAACACCGGACAGAATCGCTGATGTTACGAAGCGTGATTTTCCGGCGATGTTTGTTAAGGCTGTAATTCCAGGGGTTTTAAGGCGAGTTTCCAGAGAATTTAAAAGTAATGGCTGATAGATGATACGCGATGGCTGAAAGAATGAGCGGTAAGGGCGAAGCATCTTTCACAATTCTTCAAAATCATTTCAAACCCTTTCGCAGAGGATGCTGTTTAGACAAGAATGAATGTTTACACATTATCCGGGGTGATTGTTTACAGTCTTCAGGGCAGACACTGCCATGAAGAGAGTGGTTCCCAAGGGTCTGCTTCTTCACGATTACAGGTTGTGCAATCGCCGTAGGGAACGGTCTTGCACCGTTCCGTTTGCCTATGTCACGGAAGGTGTCAAGCCCCTTCCCTACAAAAGAAGATTTGTCGACTTTGCAAGGTCATCGACCCAACCCCTGATCTTAAACGCGTATGGTTACTCGTCTTCACAACAGAAACGGGGATACGTCTCTACGATCTGAGAAGGTCTGTTTGATAGATAAAAGTGTAAATAATCACCCTAAACAAAGTGTAAACCATCATTGTCTTGACAGATGCTTTGCCCCTACGTCTGCATCTAAATCCCGACGCTTCTTTTTAATATCGGCAAGGTGATAAAATAAAAAAATCCTATGATGTCAATATTCCGCCGTTTCTCCTTCACAATCTTACGCGCTGTGATCACCCTGATTCTAATCACAGCAGCGCTCTATGCCACGGTGATGCTCACACCGCCAGAAACGCTTGCGTCACTCTACATGCCGCAAAGAACTTCTCCACGCATGACAGAAGAGATGTACCAGGATTTACTTGAAAGTATGATTGAGAAGTATCACCTCGACGATCCTTTTCCTGTGCAATATTTCTTTTGGGCAGGCAAACTGCTCAAGGGCGATTGGGGTTATAGCCCTAATCTGCAGGAAGATGTCTTCGTAGGTCTTGTTCGCCGGCTTCCCGCAACCCTGGAATTAACTCTTTTCGCAATGCTGATCTACTTACCTTTGGGACTTCTCAGCGGTGTACTTTCAGGAACCAGGAAGAAAAGCGTTGTAGACCGACTGTTTAGAATTGCCGCTTTCGTGGCAACCTCTCTCACTCCAATGATTCTTTCCATTATCATGATGATTGTTTTTTACATCAGCTTGCGCTGGTTTGCTCCTGGAAGATTGAGCAGCACTTACGCCCCATTGGCTGCGGTAGAAAGCTTCAGATCTTATACAGGCTTTCTGACAATCGATGGAATGCTGAACAAAAATCCAAAACTTACACTGGATGCTCTTCGCCACCTTGCCATGCCCGCGCTTACGATTGCCTTTGCCCAGTGGGGAATTCTTGGACGGATCACTAGGGCAACAATCATCGAAGAAAATCAAAGGGATTACATCACCGCCGGGAGGGCAAGAGGTCTAAGGGAAAGGACCTTAGCCTGGCGTTATGCCTTGGGCAACGCCGCAGCACCAGTTCTGACCCACACCATGCTTTCTGCAGCTTCATTAATGACGAATGTTTTTATTGTTGAGATAATTTTCAATTATCCAGGTCTTTCTTCAATTGGTGTAAAAACCCTCGCATTCATCCCCGACGCGTCGAGCGCAATGGGATTTGCGATTTTTAGCACCATTCTTGTGTTAATCATTACTACATCACTGGACTTTCTTAAGGTTGTGATTGATCCTCGTCTCAGGGAGGATTATTAGATGGGTGTCACAAGGAGATTTTTCTCGCAGTGGCAAAATTGGCTGGGTTTGTTGATTGTGGCAGCTTTTATTTTCTTGGCACTTTTTGCTCCCCTGCTCGCTCCGATAAACCCGGATAAGCAAGAATCTGTCGCCCGACCTTATCTCCGGGTTCCTCAACCACCTGGTCTTGGAGCGCCTTTGGGCACATTGCCTGACCAGACAAGTGTTTTTGAAAACCTGGTTTGGGGAAGCCGCAATGCGCTCACATTTGGTGTGACGGTGACTACAGTGATTTTCTTTTTTGGAACCCTGATTGGTACTATTGCCGCTTTTTTGGGAGGAAGAGCTAATTCATTGTTGATGGGTACAACAGACATTTTCCTGGCATTTCCGGTGATTGCAGGAGTAGTTTTGTTTAATCAACTCAGCAATGTAATGTTGATGAATTTGTTACAAACTACAGAATATGCTGGTTACTCGCTGGAAGCCATTCAACGCTTTGGTCTTGAAGAAACACTGATCCCTTTCCTAAGTCCACTCATGAAGATAAACCCCAGTGCTATCGCATTTTCTCTGTTTTTATGGGTACCATATGCCCGTGTTATGAATGCATCGGTTATGCGCCTCAAACGTGTTGAGTTCGTGCTTGCAGCGAAGGTTTCGGGCGTCAGGAATTTCCGTGTAATGATCCGGCATCTCATCCCCAATGCGATCGCACCGGTGATGGTCATGGCCGCCAAAGATGTTGGGGCTTTGGTTGTAATGCAAACAACATTTGCTTTCATCGGTCTGGGCAAATCCACGCCATGGGCATATGCGCTGCTTTCAGGACGAGATTGGATTTATTCGCCGAACGGAATCATCACTTATTGGTGGCTGTTCCTGCCCGTAACGATTGCTTTGATTCTCTTTGGCATCGGATGGAATTTGCTCGGAGATGGGCTGATTGAAGCCATGAATCCCAAGTCGGGCCAAAAATGAGCTTGATGATTAACTAACAAGAGCCCTTCTAAGAGGGCTCTTGTGGATATAAGTTTTGTATCGTGAGCTTTCCTTTAGAAACAGACCTGCGCCTAAAGCGAAACTCTGTTCCCCACAGGAACGTGTTCTTATTTGTGTAAAAGCGCCACGACTTTGCAGGCTGCATTCACAATGGGGTAAGCAATCGGTGAAGATGTCAGGGCGGGGTGAGTGCCCATCTGGAACATCACGATTTCATCAGCAGTCATGTGATGCATGATGCAGGCACTGAGGACGTTGATCATTTCGCCGACTGACTTGCCGCCGGAGATTGAACCGCCCAATAAGATGCCGTTTTCCTTGCCAAATACCAGTTTGACTTTCGTTAAAGTCGAGTTGGGCATTCCACCTGGATGGGTGTCGGGTGACTCGGCTTTACCTACGACCACATTCATCCCAAGTTGTTTTGCCTGGCGTTCGGTCAATCCAGCTACCGCGAAAGCTCGCCCATTGACAATGGTTGAGAAAACACTGATAGCACCGCAGTTGCTGTGCACAGGGGAGTAGAGGTTTGCTCCGGCGATCCGCGCTTCAGCGGTCGCGATGGATGCCAGCATGGTGTTTACTGGTCTGCCAGTGAAGAAGGAATGCTTTTCAGCGCAGTCACCGCAAGCAAAGACATCTGGATCCGTGTAGGTTTGCATGTGGGCGTCGACCCTGATGGTGTTATGGAATCCAAGTTCGATACCGCTTTGTTTTGCCAGTTCAGTGTTTGGTTTGGCACCAATTCCCAGGATGACCATGTCCGCCTTGATCTCCGTGCCATCTGCCAGGAGCACACCAGTTACTTTTTCATCCCCAAGAATTGCTTGGGCTTTGCTGTCGACCAGTATTTTTACGCCAGCTGCAGTGAGTTTTTCCTGGGCTTCAGCACAGAATTCATCATCCAAAGCCATTTGCAGACACTGGGGCAACGCTTCTACGATGGTAACGTTAATGTCGCGACCTTTTCGGCATTCATCCGCAAATTCAACACCGATAAAACCACCACCAATGATGACCAGGTCCTTAACATTGATCATTTCATCATAGACTTTAGAGAGATAATCGAAATCCTTCCAAATCGCGTAGACATTTTTCTTATTAACCCCTGGGATTGGAGGCACGATAGGCATCGAACCAGTTGCAAATACAAGTTTTTCGTATTTGATGGTTTCGCCATCTTTTAAGGTTACAATTTTGTTCTCACGATCGACAACAACTGCTTCATCCTTGATCAACTCGATCTGATTGCTCTCAAGCAATCCGTCAGGGATGACGTTGTATTGAGGACCGCCAACTGTTCCGTATATGTATGGAATGCCGCATGGGATCAGAATCGTCCCTTCCTTGCGGACAACAACTACTTTTTTGTCCGGGTAGTGCCGCCTGCAGCTGATTCCAGCTGTGATACCAGACAAGCCGCCCAAAACTAACACATCAGTTTCTTTCATCTTTGCCTCCGTTAGGTTGATTTATTAGATTTTACACCCATACTTCGAACTAATTACTCCAAAAATCAAATTCTGACTTCATAAGTGCATGCCTTGAGATTTCTTATAACTTGCCCAATATGAAATCTATTCCCAAACCAAAAATTGCGCATTTTCTTCGACAAAATGCAATTTGGATGGTTATCAATCCATCTCATGCCGATAGGACAAGGCGCGCTGAAGCGTGCTCTGGTCAGCGTATTCAATATCTCCCCCAACAGGCAGTCCACGCGCCAAGCGTGTGACTTTAATCCCCATCTTACTGATGCGCTGCTGCAGGTAGAGGGCAGTCGCGTCGCCTTCCATCGAAGGATTCGTGGCAATGATCACCTCGCGGACCTGACCGTTCTTCAGCCGTTCCAACAGTGGGAAAATTGTGATCTGGTCGGGTCCAACGCCTTCAATGGGCGAAAGCACCCCCTGTAGAACGTGATATTTGCCCTGGAAGGCGCCTGTGCGTTCAATTGCCAGCACGTCCAGCGGCTCTTCCACCACGCA
>DIWN01000003.1 GCA_002423495.1 Anaerolineaceae bacterium UBA6105
ACTCGTAGATAGTGTAGTCGACTTCAATTGTCACATGGCGGTTCACGCCGGCAGAAGGTAATGAGATTGACTTTGCGGGAGCTGTTCCAATCAGACCCAGCAAAAGACCACACACCATCAGAACTCTGATGAGCGGGAACAAAGGCTGGTATTTGGTCTGTCTAAACATTCTCTCCATTTTTTACGGATACCCTGGCAGTGTTGGAGTTGGAGTATAAAAAACCGCGGTGGGTATCGGATACGGTTCAGATTGCGTGGCAGTCGGTCCAGGCGTCGCTGTGCGGGTTGGTGTGCGGGTCGCGGTTGGTTGGGCTGGCTGAGTCGATGTGCGCGTTGCTGTTGGCTGAGCCGTACTCGCTGTTGGCTGCCCGACTAACGTATTGGTCGGCCAAACCGGCACATAGGGCGTCGCCTGGGCGGTTTGCGTAAGCGCGACGGCGATGGTCACCTGGGCTTCGTAAGTCAGAACGATCTCCCCAAGGGGGGAGGGTTCGCTGATAGCCGCCAATGCCTGCTCAAAAAGCTCCGCAACCCGCTCTTCACGCGGAAGCAGGACTGTGGTCTGCGTGTTGTCAGGCAATTCCCACTGGCGCAACTGCTCCCATCCCAGCACGAAGTAGTTCATCCGATCCGGATCCCCCAGGCGCAGTGCCAGGGGTACACGAAGCAGGAGATCCAGCAGGGAGAGGTCGGTTTCGAGATGATCCTGGTAGGAAACATACAAAACCGGCAAGCGAGCCAATCTGCCATTTTGAACTAATTTGGTAAAGAGCAATTGCAAAACCTGCTGCTGACGGCGGGTGCGATTAACCGCGTCGCCGCTATCATACGAAACATAGCAATAAACCTTGTCGCCATTCATGCGGTGCGTGCCCGCAGGCAGGCCGCCGCACGCGTCCCGGATCGGAAAGAGCACGCTCACATCCAGACTGCCCAGGTCATTCACCAGCCACTTGAACTCGGTCGGATGCGCCAGGACAAATTTGTCGGGGTGGATGCCGAAGTTGTAGGCAAGAGTGTCGCGTACAAGTTCCATGCCGCCAAGGGCGAAAGGCCGTGTTGAGCCGCTGCATCGTGTGCCCGGGGAGATATAACAAACAGGCTCCCCGGGATGGAGATGACGCTCGCCTTGGAGAGCCGCTCATTGATCAGCAGCAGATGGATGGCATCCGTGCGACCGCTGAAAGGTTTTTCCGCCTCAGTGCCTAGAAGCAGCCAGATTTTCACATCCTCATCCAGTTCCAGCCGGGGGGCGGCAGGGGGAATGGCGGTGGAAGCAGGGCTGCCGGGCGGCGCAAAGGTAGGCCAGATGTCGGGGGTGCGGGTTGCGTTGGGCTGCGGGGTTTGGGTGAGGGTGGCGGTGAGCCAGGGGTTGAGAGACTGCTCGTTTGACCCTCTTGGAGGTCTACCCCCACCTGAGCCGCAGGCGTTCAACATCAACACCAGGGCTACCAGGACTCCTGTTGCGAGCAAAGCTTTGACACGGCGATGAATTGGTAAGGTTCCGGTCATTTTCATAAGCTTAACGCAGGGGGAATAGACACCCCACCAGACTAAAGATTATAGCATAGGCAGCGAGAGTCAAGCGTAACTGGGGAAGGGATGCGGTTTCCGGCATGCTTCATTTTCCTGGATATTATGTGGGGTTTTTCCGCTATTTCCGCTATTTCCGCTGTTTTTTGATAGCGCCAGATGGCTGTTTGAGTGGAAAAACTGCTTTTGTTAAGGTGCGAGGGGTTGATTTTGTCCTAATATCATGGCACTCATGCTCGTTTTTCACAGATCTTTTTTCTCAGCAATTTGCAGGAATTGCAAGATTTGCAGTGTTTTTTGATAGTGCATATCTGGCGGTTTGAGTGCAAATCCGATTTTAAAATGTGCTTTTTTGCAAGTAGGTGCAATTGGTGATATTATAGCACTTTTGTTCTATTTTTCCAAATCCGATTTGTTGGGCACCCAATTACTGAAAAGACCCTCTTCAGTCTCCTGTCCGCGTTGCGGCAGGAGCCAGCTTCGCCTCCCTTTCGCTTCGCTACAGGGATCTTCGACCCAGGGAAGCCCAAAGTATTGCCCTAACTCGAGGGAGGGGCCACGAAGCTAGGGAAAGTGTGATTTTTCTGCCGTAGGCCGGATTCCTCTTTTGAATCCGGCTTTTTACATCCACACACTATTGCCGGATTGAACCACGCAATCCGGCCTACGAACTGCCGTCCTCTCGGGTGGAGACCTTCGGTCTACTAACCGTGCTCGGTTAGGAAACCGGCACGATCGAGGACCTTATGATTGCGCCGGCCTCCTGGCCGCGCGCAGGATTTGACCGGCAGGTCTCCCTAAGGGTCTTGCTGGAAAGACCTATATCCTAGACATGAGCAGTAACAGAACTTTATGCAACTGCTTAATCATAGGATGAACAGATGAGACCTTCGGTCAACTAACCGTGCTCGGGCAAGAGCCCGGCACGATCTAAGGAATCGTTGATTAGGTAACAAACCTTCCATACTGTCGTAGCAGCATTATAAAACAAAGCTTCGACACTAGGCGGGGTTGTCCACTAACCTCTTTGTCGACGAGAATTCAGACCTATACCAGCCCCAATACCACCGCCAAAAAGTATCGCAATTTCAATAATCTTGGCCAGTAATTCTTGGTCATTGTCTTTCAAAATGAGTATGAGACCCACGAAAACAATTATGCCAATAAGAACCAACACAAAACTCATCCATTGCTGTCTTTTTATCAACAAAGCCCGGTTATTGTCATCTTCTTGAATACCATTAAGAAAGATGGTGATATGTTCGGGCGTAAATTTTGGATACAGAGACGAAATTCCTGAGCCTTCTGTTCTGGAAATGGTAGCCATAAAGGCTTCAAAAGTTGCCCTGGTTTCCGGTTTTGATTGATCAAGCCTGTCGAGCAGCTCAATTGCATTGTCTGCTTTGGTATCTGTTTCTCCTCCAGACGGGCTATTTGTCGAGGCTGGAAGATTTGGGTTTTGAATAGGATCTCCTACAGTAGCCTCATTCGTCATAATTGTTCCTATGGCCCTCGATTTTTAACCTCATTTTTCTTTCGAAACGACCTGATTTAAGCTTTAATTTCTCGTTGATGCGCTTAGTCATAATAATTTTTATTGCTGATTCAATTAGAGCTCTTGATTCAGGGTCGCTGGGTAACGCCATCTTCTGGCTAGATATCGTCATGAACCTGTCATTGTTTTTAACTTCTTGGAAAAACATGTTTGCTCCTATTTTCTCGTGTCCGGATTAATTGCTAACAATTTTATGACATTTTTTCAATAATAGATAATTTCAATTAGTCAACTTACATAATAACCGATTTCCTGTGCTTCTGAGTAAGCAAATTATACAATTCCTGCGGATTAGTCGGAATTAATACTAACCCCCCCCAACAGCCCCAATTGACCTGTGTCTTTTCCTTTTTCCCTCTTTGCCCTTCTGAAGGTCTTATTCACCTGCTGAATCGGCGGCATGTCGATCTGCTTGCCGTCCAAGAGCTCTGCAATGGTCAGAATCTGCACTTTCGGATAATCCCTGTTCCACGTATCGGAGTGATAAAAGCCTGCTTCGGCAGCTTCCGCCCGCATGGGTTTTGTACTTTCTTCAAGGGAAATATAAACCCCGATCTCCGCTTTCTCCCGTTCCAGAACGCCGATCAGATCTCGGATGTGGCTGACGTTCACATGCTGCCCACCCTTCACAGAAAGGACGACCTGTTTGGTTTTGCCGGAATTGTCGTCATGGAAGTAAAGCCGTCCATCAATGCCGTGGTCCGCGCCTTTTTTCTGATCAGCCGGTCTGGCACCAACCAAACCCAACGCCCACCACTGAAACTGGTACTTGTCCTGCTCCGCCAGGGATCTCGCGCCTTCAACGGTTGTTGGCTCACCAATCACTTCGTACGTGAGAGAATCTCCAAAGGCGTCTTCCATTCGCCTTTTGATGAGACCAATCGCAAGATGGGTGATGTCGATCCCAATCCAATTCCTGCCAAGCTTTTGCGCGGCGGCAATCGCCGTTCCGCAACCGCAGAACGGGTCCAAGACCACATCACCGGGGTTACTCGAAGCATTGATGATCCGTTCAAGTAGGGCTAGGGGTTTCTGGGTGGGGTAACCCATTTTTTCGGCTGATGCAAATTGTAAAGGTTGAATATCTGTCCAGACGTTTGTAATAATCGAGCCTTCTTGCTCGTTCAAGTATCTCTTTAACCTAGGGCGTTTCGAAAAATCAAAGGAACCATCTTTCTTCTTTGGATACCAAATTCTACCTTCAGCTTCTAACTTCTCCATAGTCGATCTTTGGTATCGCCATCCCTTGGCAGGGTAAGAGAAACCATTCCACTCGTACATCATATTTGGACGTGGGTTAGGACTTGCCATATCCGCAATACTATACAAGCCTCTGCCGTCATTGTCATCAAAACGGTAAAACTTTGATAAATATGCTGGGTCATGCTCTCCATATTGTGGAAGGAACTGAGTTAACTTTGATTTTGCATAGAACAAAATCGAATCGGAAACATTGCTGAATTGATGCTTAGCATCGCTATGGGCAGTTTGCCTTTTCCAAGTAATTTCATTGCGATAATTCTCTGCCCCGAATACCATGTCCAGCAATACCTTCAAATAATGGCTTGCAGTGGGGTCGCAATGCAGATACAAACTACCAGTGGGTTTCAATACGCGGCGAAGTTCCTGCAATCTGGGCGCCATCATGGTCAGGTAAGCCATCATGTTGCTGTCGCCCAGGATCAAGTTGAAAGCCCGAAGCGCATCCGCGACCGGACCGCCCTTTTCGACCTCGCGCGTGTAGGTCTGAATGGCATTCTGGTCCCACTGCCAGGTGTCCTCAAATGCCTGGATTTGCGCGCTGGACTGCGACCCGTCCTTTTGAGCAAACAGCACATTGTAATTCGCGTTGGAATTGAAAGGCGGGTCCAAATACACCAGGTCAACTGACTCGTCTTTGATATACCGCTGGAGTATATCCAGATTATCCCCATAATAAAGCGTGTTCATAAGCAAATTGTATCAGTAAAACAAGCTCCAGGAAAAAGACTACAGATTCCTTCTATCAAGCTTTTTTAATTGGGTAATCAGATCATCATAATCCTTATGACAAGAGAGAATGTCAACAAGAAACCTTGTTGTTATACCCATAGTTCTTGCGATGGATTTAATAATATTATCGGTCATGTCATGATGAGGGTGATTAAAGGGGCACTTAATTTCTATTGGCATAAGGGGTTCAGGTACTTCAATTTTATACCAATAGTGGGGGTCTTTTTTTGGTATCCTTTGACCTCCTAATTTTCCCTCGACTGCATTTCTTGCTTTCGCCATATCAACAGGCATATTTCACCTATTGATATACTCGGTAATTTTTTCAAATTTTCTTTGGTTTCTGTGATCGCTTTTCAAGCTTTCCTCAACGATTATAAAATACTCGCTTAAGGTTATAAGCAAATCGGTCAACGCCTCTGGGACATTATCACCTATTCCATAAAGTGAAAAAATCTCATCCTCAACAAAAAAACCGCCATTGGGTTCTTGTTTGATGCTAATTGGAAGCTGTCTTTGAAGCAACAAACCTTCGGGCAGGCGGGTATTCTTAACAATTAGTGCTTGGAAATTAACCAAGTTGTAAGTACTTGGCAAATAGCTTTGCACTGGCAAAGATCGGATGCCTTCAGTAGTAGCCGTTTTTGTCAACCATGATGATTGAGATATAGTGCGACTAGAATCGAAAGGTTTATATCTAGATGTGGGAACTGCTGCCAGCATTTCTATTCCCTTTCCTGCTTACTTTCTGAAATTGATTCCTTGTACTTTGAAAAATGATCTTGTAATGTTGAAATTAATGATGGCATGAAAGATGGGGGCAAATAAAGCTTAGCCACACATACGGGTTTTATTTCTGAAATGTTGTTTAGTTGAACTGCTATCTCATCGTTGTTGCCTAAAAATACGGGTGGCTGTAGATCAAAGAACATTAAGGTAAAAATGTCATCCGTATGATTAATCATAGCCTGATTAGCGAATCTAGGAGTTATCTCTTGTTCCGAACCCCAATTAATAGGGATATTGAATGGTTTATTGTCGGTATCTTTTTCCATAATTTGCTCCTTTGTCGATGAAGATACACTTGACTTGATTTTTTATTATACAGTATCCTAGTGAAAAACGGTTACTCAAGATTATTTTTCACTCCCGTGGGAAGATCATTCGCATCCTCAAAAGTTTAATTTATAAGTATTCTCTGAGATCCGTTAGGTAACTTTTAACACTAATTGCGTTCTATTACGCACAATACTACATCATACCAGTGTTTTTTTTATTGTGCGAATTGCTTATTTATAGTTGCTAAATCTGAAGGTAGTAAAAAACATTAACAGCTTCCGAGGCTCATGAAGACTGCCGCGAGGGCGAGGATCAGGCTGACCAGAATGCTCCAGCCCCAAATCAGGAATATCCAGCGTTTTTCCAGCAAGTTCTGCAGGAAAAAGTAAGTTCCCAGCAAGGTGTTCAGCAGCCAGACCAGCACGCCGACCAACAGCAGCAAGAGCAGACGGTTGGAGGACACCTGTTCGAGCGTTATCCAGGTGACGTTGAGCCTGGTGGCGCTGAACGCAATGGTGACAACGGTCAACAGAAGCACGCTCGCCAATCCGGCAATGAGCAACTTCTTTGAGGTACCATCCCGGGTTATCTCCCCCAGCATTGATCGCAGGTTTTGCGAGATCGGTTCTATCTCTTCCGCCGCACCCAAGGCGGACACATTCTCGAACTCCCGCGCAAAGGCATGGGCATCTACTGGTGAAATGACAAAATGGCGGTTGCCAGCCCGGATAAGAAGCATATTGGGCTTGTCCGTGGCCGCGAACACGACCAAACCCAATCCGCGTATTTTGCGCCACCCATAGTATTGCCACGGCAGTAGAAAGCCGGGCAAAGGCATGGGGGAGTCAAAGTCAGAGATTGGATGCGCCCACTCAACCAGATCCAGTGGGATGATCTCGCGCTGGAAACCCCAGCGGAGTTCGAGAGAGGATCGACCGAGCAGGTAGCGGGTGGTGAGGATCAGGAACGCGCGGTAACTTAAAAAGATTAAGATAACCAGCAGCGGCACTGCCAGAAGCAGCAGCGGCAGGTTTGGATCGCGCGCGGTATTGCCCGAGCCCAGGAAAAGCAGCGTGAGCGCCCCAAGCAGGGCAAGGAAGCTAAAGCCCATGTTGAACAGAAGACTCAGACGGCGTGGAGGTTCGTAGACTTGATCCATATCTGAAAGTATTATACCGGAGGCAAAAAAAGGCGCTCAAGCAATTTCTGAGAACAAAGGCATATCGCTTCGCTTCGTTCGCGATGACGGAGATTCTCGTTTGACGTAGGGAACGGCCTTGCGCCGTTCCGCACCTAAATTGGAACGGGACAAGCCACGTTCCCTACAAAAATATGCTTGAATGGTGGGGGAGGTGAAGACTTGATACATATCTGAGTATTACGGAAGTTTCGGTAACTCTTCACTCACAACCCAAAAACAAAGACAAAAGCAGATCGCCGCGCTTCGCTCGCGATGACGGAGATTCTCGTTCGACGTAGGGAACGGCCTTGCGCCGTTCCGCACGTAAATTGGAACGGGACACCCTATCTGCTTCGCTGCCAGGGCAGGACCACGTTCCCTACAAATTTATGGTTGAATGGACGGGGATTTGGATTTCGACGTAAAAGTCAAGTTTTGCCGGACTGAAATTTTTCTTCTGCGTTTCAGCTTGGTTTCCCCAAATGGGAAGGTAGATCGCCGCGCTTCGCTCGCGATGACGGAGAATCTCAGCCAACGTAGGGTTGGCCCCAACATCGACCATGGTGGTGGAGGGGGACTATGTCGAGGAACGGGCAGGCCCGTTCCCTACAAAGTATGGTTGACACGTAAAACGGAACGAGACACCCTATCCGCTTCGCTACCAGGGCAGGGCCACGTTCTCTGCATAAATGTTAAAGGTATTACATCGGAGGGGGAAAAAGGCGCTCAAGCAATTTCTGAGTACCACAGAAGTTTTCGGATTACTCTTCACTCACAACCCAAAACAAAGACAAAAGCAGATCGCCGCGCTTCGCTCGCGATGACGGAGATTCTCGTTCGACGTAGGGAACGGACTTGCGCCGTTCCACGCCTAAATTGGAACGGGACACCCTATCCGCTTCGCTACCAGGGCAGGGCCACGTTCCCTACAAAAATATGCTTGAATGGTGGGGGAGGTTGAAGACTTTATCCATAGTTAAAAGTATTACACCGGAGGCAAAAAAAGCGCCCGAGCAATTTCTGAGCACTGCAGATGGTTCCGGTTATTGTTCCCTGACGATCCGCCACTGCAATCCCCAAAAAAGGCCAAGGCAGATCGCCATATTCTGCTTCGCAGGCACAGGCGCTTCGCTCGCGACGAATGAGATTCTTGTACGACGTAGGGAACGGCCTTGCGCCGTTCTGCATGTATATAGTTACGAATGTTGGCAGATAACGCCCTCAAAATTCTAAGCTTCCGATGTCAGGTTGAACAGCGCAACCTGACCTACGCGCTACGTTGCCTACGAAAAAAGAATAAGATTCCCACGCAGGGTCGACGCCTGCATCGACCTTAGTGGTGGAGTGGGATGATGGCGAGGAATGGGAAATCCTCTTCGCTTCGCTCGCGATGACGGAGAATCTCAGCCAACGTAGGGTTGGCCCCAACATCGACCATGATGGTGGAGGGGGACTATGTCGAGGAACGGGCAGGCCCGTTCCCTACAAAGTATGGTTGACACGTAAAACGGAACGAGACACCCTATCTGCTTCGCTGCCAGGGCAGGACCACACTCCCTACAAAAATATGCTTGACCGGCGAGGGGGGTTGAAGACTTTATCCATAGTTAAAAGTATTACACCGGAGGCAAAAAAGCGCCCGAGCAATTTCTGAGCACTGCAGATGGTTCCGGTTATTGTTCCCTGACGATCCGCCACTGCAATCCCCAAAAAAGGCCAAGGCAGATCGCCA
>DIWN01000097.1 GCA_002423495.1 Anaerolineaceae bacterium UBA6105
GGAGAAGATGGCTTCGTTGTGACTCTCTGCCGGGAAACTGATCGAAACAGATTTGAGATTCTAACGGAATCGGGATACTCCATCGAGCGGTATTACCACTCGATGAGCCGTCCGCTCACTGATCTGCCAGAGCGCCCCCTGCCGGATGGCATAAGCGTTCGCCCTGCCATGCCCAAAGATTATCGCAAGATTTGGGAAGCAGCAAATGAGGCTTTCAAGGATGAATACGGCGCATCAGAACCTACCGAAGAATGGTACCAGAGCTATAGCGCGAATCCCAATTTTCTGCCAATCCTTTGGCAGGTTGCCTGGGATGGAGACGAAGTGGTGGGTTCGGTACAAAACTACGTTTCAATGGAAGAAAACGAGTTGGAAAACCGCCGGCGCGGATACACTGAAGGCATTTCCGTCCGAAGGGAATGGCGTGGGCGTGGCATAGCAAGCGCCTTGATTTGCCGCTCGATGGCAATGTTCAAAGCGCTAAATATGGATGAAGTGGCCCTGACCGCAGACACCCAAAACCCGACCGGAGCGATGCGCCTTTACACTACCCTGGGATACCGACCTTACATGACTCTGCTGGAACTGCATAAAAATATTGAATGTTTGAATTCCTAGGGCAAGGTTGAGGGCACCGTGAACATTGTGATGGAGAAGCGTATCGTGCCCTCAATCCGCCAATGACGGTAACTTTGGTCGCCAGGTTCGTTTATGGTGAATGATCCATGGTGGATGTGTCCGTCACTGCGAGCCCCCGTTCTAAGTGAAAAATTCGTTGTGACGTGAGATAGGGGGCGTGGCAGTCTGCCTTTAAATCGGGCTAAGGTATGCAGATCGCCACGCAAAAGAAGCTCGCGATGACGGAATTGAGGTGGATCGCTATACCCTGCTCCACGAAAATGTAAATTGTAGGGCAAGCTTGAGGGCACCGTGAACATTGTGACGGAGAAGCATGGCGTGCTTCCAATTTCGCCCTACGACCGATTTTGGATAAAGCAACTCAAAGTTGGAGAGAGCTTGCACCACGCTCGTGCCAAATTACTCTCAAGAGACAGGCCCATTCCGCCCTCTCCCGATGCTTGATCCCGACATGGACCTAAACAATAAAGGTACAATTGGGGGAGTTTTTTTGAGAGGATACCAAAGATGTTTGAGTGGTCAATAAAGGCTGAAGAAGGCGCTGCCCGGGCTGGTGAGTTTCACACCCCGCACGGAGTGATTCAAACCCCCGTTTTTGCCCCGGTTGGCACCCAGGCAACCGTCAAAGCCATCACGCCCGCCCAACTCGAAGAGCTCGGCGCCACGCTGGTCCTCTCCAACACCTACCATCTCTTCCTGAGACCCGGCGACGAGCTGGTTGCCCAGATGGGCGGTTTGCATCAATTCATGCAGTGGCACAGACCGATGCTGACCGATTCGGGCGGTTTCCAGGTTTTTTCTCTGTCAAAAACACGCAAAATCGACCCCGACGGCGTGACTTTTAAATCCCACATCGACGGGTCCATGAAGCGCCTGACCCCCGAGAGCTCCATCGCGATCCAGGAAAACCTCGGCGCCGATATCATCATGGCCTTCGACGAATGCGCGAACCCGCTTGACCATTCCTACTCCCAGGAAGCCATGGAACGCACCCACCTCTGGGCACAGCGCTGCCTGGACGCCAAGAAAAGAGATGACCAGGCGCTGTTTGGCATTGTGCAGGGTGGCATTTTTGAGGATCTGCGCACAGAATCGGCGCAGGCGATCAGCAGAATGGGCTTCCCCGGGCACGCCATCGGCGGGCTTTCTGTCGGTGAAGGCAAAGCTGACATGTACCGTACGATTGAGGTCGTCAATGCTGTTTTGCCCAAAGACAAACCGCGCTACCTGATGGGCGTCGGCACCCCGGAGGATCTGATTGAGGGTGTGCTGCGGGGCATCGACATTTTTGACTGCGTCCTGCCCACCCGCCTGGCACGCCACAACACGGCCATGACCAATTTTGGCCGGCTAAACTTGATGAACGCCTCTTTTGCCCGTGACGAACGCCCGATTGACGCGGAGTGTCAGTGTTACACCTGCCGTACCTTCAGCCGGGCTTACCTGCGTCATCTGATCGTAGCCAAAGAGATGCTGGCAGCCACCCTGCTTTCGATCCACAACTTGCACACCCTGCTGGAGCTGGCGCGCAACCTGCGCAGAGCCATCCTGGCCGGTAACCTGAACGCTTTCGCAGACGAGGCTTTGGCCAAACTCGACATTACGCGCATTCCGGAGGTTCACTTATGACATTTATCCAATCGCTGATCCTAGGGCTTGTGCAGGGGCTGACGGAGTTCCTGCCTGTCAGTTCCTCAGCCCATTTGGTGCTGGTGCCCTTCGTCCTCAACTGGACGCTCGACCCGACCAAGGCTTTTATCTTTGACGTGCTGGTGCAGCTTGGCACTCTTGTGGCAGTGATCGCCTACTTTTGGAAGGATTTACTGGCAATTTTCAAAGCTGTGATTGCCGGCATTCGCGACAAAAAACCCTTCGAAGAAGACAACTCACGCCTCGGCTGGTTCATCGTTCTGGCGACCATCCCGGCAGGTTTGGGGGGATTGCTGCTGAAAAGCAAGGTGGAAGCAGCCTTTGCAAACCCGATCATGACGGCGGTGCTGTTGTTCGCAACAGCGATTATGCTGACCCTGGCAGAGATATTCACCCGCAAAGAGCGCAACCTGGAGAACGTCAGCGCGCTTGATGCCTTAGTGATTGGTTTCTTCCAATTATTGGCAATTTTCCCGGGAATTTCGCGCTCTGGCGCGACCATCAGCGGCGGTTTGAGCCGCGGGTTGAAGCGCGAGGCAGCCGCCAGGTTTGCCTTTTTGATGTCAATCCCGGTCATGCTGGCAGCCGGCTTGCTTTCGGTGCTGGACCTGGTTAAAATCCCTGATTTCGGCAGTTTCCTGCCGGTGTTGAGCGTTGGGTTTATCGCGGCATTGGTATTGGGATACCTGAGCATCCGCTGGCTCTTGAACTTCCTTAAATCGCGCTCGCTGATCCCCTTCGCGGTCTACTGCGCGGTGGTCTCAATCCTGACGATCTTTATCGCCTATTTCCGTTAAGCCTTTTTTGGCTGGCTTGCGAGAAAAAGCCCTGTTTCCTTGCGGATCAAAATGCCGCCCGATTGGTCAATGCGAGCCTGGAAGAACGCGCGCAGTGCTTCCTCCTGGTCCAACGGGATCAGTTGCTGCACTCTGGGTAAGGAAAAGGCGTAATCCACCAGGGGTTGGGCTTCTGTCACCCACAAATCACCCGCATAGAGCCTCTTTTCAACCTCTCCGAACCACGCTTGAAGCATTTCCGCGCCGTTAAGCAAGTTAAACTTGAGCGACATGGTGTGCAAACCGCCGTAAGCCGGCCAGAATTCCGTCAGCAATACATCGAGATCCACCATGTAATTTGCGCCGTTGTTGGCAGCCATCATCGCGCCGCCTAGTTTTAGCACGCGCGTTATTTCCGCCAGAGTATGGTCAATGTCCGGCACATGATAGAGCATGTGGTTGGCAGTTACAAAATCAAAACTGTCATCCGCAAATTCCAGGTTAGCGGCATCCATGCAAAGCAAAGTGAAGCGTTTATTCCCCTTCAGGTCGGCGCGGGCTTCCTCGAGCATGCCTTCTGAGAGATCGGTTAGAACAATGGTGGCGTCGGGGGCAAACCGATCCTGATTCTTGCGCCATTGGACGGCATTACCGCAGCCCAACGCCAGCAAACGCTTGCCGCTCAGGTCAGGAAGGTGCTCAAAGATGAAGTCCTCCCAGACCTCGGCGCTGTTCGTGAAGCGCTTGTGGATCTGAATGCGCGCATTCAGGTTATTGGCACTGCCATACTGCACCTGGCGCAAATAATTCCGATCGGTACTGAATGATTCCAAATCCATCAGTCGTCTCAACGGGCTGCCAGTGCAGCTTGCATGCGGTCAACTGCCTCCTGCATGTTTGCGCGCGTGGTGCCAAAGTTGAAACGCACAAAATCGCGGCATTGCGGGCCAAAGGTGAGGCCTTCGTTCAAGCCAACGCGAGCTTCGCGCAGGAAGAACTCATAAGGCGCCTCTGCCAATCCCAGTTCGCTGCAATCCAGCCAGCCCAGGAAGGTGGCTTCGGGCTTGTTCCAATGGATCCCTGTTAGCTGAGTGCGAAGCGCTTCATCCAGGAAGTCCCGGTTTTCCTGCAAATAGCGGTTCTGCTCAATCAGCCATGCATCGCCTTCGGCATACGCCGCGTAGGCAGCCGTCAGAGCCAGCACACCAGGACAGCCAACCAAACCGCTGCAGAAGTCATGAAACTTCTCCATCAGCTCGGGATTTTGGATGATATAGACTGAAGCATGCAGCCCGGCAATGTTGTAAGTCTTGCTTGGCGCCATGAAGGTGATGGTGTTCGCCGCAATTTCTGGTGAGAGCGAAGCAATTGGAATGTGTTTATGACCATCATAGAGAATATCACAGTGGATTTCATCGGAAATGATCAAGACCTTATGCCTGAGACAGATCTCTGCCAGTTGGGTAAGTTCTTCACGCGTGAAGACTCTGCCGGTCGGGTTTTGCGGGTTGCAGAGAATGAAGGCGCGTACATTTTCGCTGATGAGCTGCTGCTCAAAGCGATCAAAGTCGAGGGTGTAGGTGCCGTCCTGCTGTTGGGGGAGGGGATTCTGGACGCCCCTTAATCTTGCTGATTTAGGCGCGCCAATAAAGGGCGGATAGGCAGGCGTTTGGTAAATAACAGCTTCGCCCGCTTCGCAAAAAGCCCTGATCGCCGCATTAAAGCCGGTAACAATGCCAGGGATATATCCAATCTCGCTTTCTGCCACGTCCCAATCGTACAAACGCTTTATGCGCTGAACGACCGTTTGGTTCAGCTCCCTCGGCGGAGCACCATAACCGAAGATGCCGTGATTGACCCTCTCGTGTAAAGCGCTGATAACTGCATCGGAACACTTAAAGTCAGTATCCGCCACCCACATTGGCAAAACATCTTCATCAAAACGATTCCACTTGATACATTCAGAATTACGGCGATCAATTACACGGTTAAAGTCCATAAATTTCTCCTTCCCGCAATTCTAAACCCAGATCAACCGAAATGGTTAAGGTTGCTGCTCAGGATTCTTGCAGATTTCTCCAACAGGGTCCTTTGGTATACTTTACAAGTGATGAAGATCCTGCAATCCATTTACAAATTGGTGGGACGTGTAGACTGCCTGGCAGCCACGCTCGCAGCGACGCTTTTGGGCGCGATTGTCGGCGGCGAAGCCTCCGAGGCGCGTCTTGGTATTGCGATCTTAAGCAATCTGCTGCTCTTCAGCTTTGCGGTGATCTATCAAAAAATCGAAACTGCCCCTGCAGCAGCTGTTTCCCCGGATGCGGTGCGGCAAAACCCAATTGCCTCGGGGGAAGTATCGATGAAATTCGCCACGACCCTCAGCGCGATCCTGGCGCTGCTTTCTCTTTCTTTGGCTGCCCTGTTGGGCGTTCTCGACATAGCACTGAAATTTTTGGGGATTTTAGCCGCTATTGCGCTTTCTCATCACGAGCTGAATTTGGGTAACTCAACCCTGATGCGCATCGGAAAACACCAACCCCTGTTTTCGGTCATCTTCGGCTTGTCTGGATATCTGGCCACCGCAGAAACGCTGAAATCCGAAGCCCTCTTGCTGACAATTTTTCTCCTGGCAATTGGCTTCCTCTTCGCTGCCTGGACTGCTGAAAAAACGCCCCGACCGCTCAGCAAAGCGCTGCTGATGATCTTGATGGTATTTGCATCTGGCTCGGCTTACGTGCTTTTTATTGTTTTCGAGGTGATTTCACCTTGGATTTTGTTACTAATCGTGCTGCTTGGCGCAGCTTTTTCCTTGTTGAAGCACCGCTTCAATCCCCAGCAACACAGCCTGCCACAAATCCTGTTCGATTCACTCGCTATCTCAACAGCCCTTTCGCTGATCATCAATTACCTCATGCAACTATTCATCAACTAAAATGGAACCCCTATGAAAACCGACTTAACTCCCCTCATTCTCGAAGACTCTCCCAACTGGAAAGATTATCAACTGCTCGATAGCGGCGATGGTAAAACGCTTGAACGTTTTGGGCCCTACCTGCTTGTCCGCCCGCGTCCCCAGGCAATCTGGAGCAAGAGCCTGCCCTCAAGCGAATGGAAAAAGGCGCATGCTTTGCTGGTGGAAGAAAAGAAAGAATATGGGGGCAAGTGGAATATGCTCAATCCAATGGAAAAGAGCTGGAAACTGTCATATCGCAACCTGCATTTTCAAGCGCAGCTTTCAAGCTCACGCCATGTGGGGGTCTTCCCTGAGCAAGCAAGTCACTGGGACTGGATGACGGAACAGATCAACGCCTCGCAAAAGCCATTCAGGGTCTTGAATCTTTTCGGCTACACGGGGCTGGCAAGCGTGGCGGCTGCGGCTGCCGGCGCCGAAGTGACACACGTCGACTCTTCCAAGCATGCCATCAGTTGGGCTAATTTGAACATGAAGCTCTCCGGGCTTTCCGATAAGCCAGTGCGCTGGATTGCGGAAGACGCGCTGAAGTTCATCAAGCGTGAGGTACGCCGCGGCAACACTTACCAGGGAATTGTCATGGATCCACCAAAATTTGGGCGCGGCTCAAGTGGTGAGGTTTGGGATTTCTTCAAGCGCATGCCGGAACTGATCGAAGCCTGCCGCTCGCTGGTCGCAGAAGATGCGGGCTTCGTCATCCTGACCGCCTACGCCATCACGGCGTCAGCTCTGATAACGCGCCAGGCAATGGAAGAGATCGTTGGCAAACGTGGAGAATTCACCACTGGCGAACTGGTTACCGTTGAAGAAAGTGCGGGTCACGTGCTTTCGCACGCTATCTTTACCCGCTGGCGACCTTGAGCCTAGATCTCGACCGAAGGATTTCCTTCAGTTAATATGTCAGTCACCAACACCCGATCCACCCGGTGACCATCCATATCCACCACTTCAAAGCGCCAGTGATCCCATTCAAAGGTCTGACCAGTTTTGGGGATGCGCCCCATCTGGTTCATCACAAAGCCGCTTAAGGTCTGGAAACCAGCCTGGTTCTCTTCAGGCAACTCGTCCACATGCAGGATTTCTTTGAGCTCGTCAATCGGGATCAGCCCATCCACCAGCCATGTACCATCTGCCCGCTGAACCACATCCTGATCCGTATCAAATTCATCCAGTGGGATATCGCCAACAATCGCTTCCAGGATGTCGTAGAGGGTCACAAAGCCCTGCACGCCACCGTACTCATCCAGAACCAGGGCGTGATGGATGCCAGTTTCGCGAAATTGCTCAAAGGCCTTGACTGCCGGCATGTTGCCCGGGAAAAATAAAGGTTCTCTGATGTAGTCTTCAAGTTTGAACTGCGGGTTATAGATATCAACCCCGAGCAGATCCTTGGTGTTGACGAAACCCATCGAACGATCCAAATCGCCATGGGCGACAGGCAGACGGGAATAGCTGCTTTCCATCAGCTCTTTTATGATCGTTTCATTGTCGTCATTGAGATCGATCCAGTCCAATTCCGTATGCGGGGTCATGATGGCGTCCACACGCCGATCTGTAAAACGAAAAACGCCCGACACCATGGTTTGTTCGGCCTCATCAAAAACGCCGGTCTGGCGCCCTTCCTGGATGTAGCCTTTCAATTCTTCCTCGGTGATGGAAGGCTCCTTGGTGACATCGATATTGAAGATTTTGATACCCAAATTGGTCGAGCCGCTCAGCAACCTGGTGAGCGGGCGTACCGCATTTGTTAACCCTCTGATCATCGGTGAAAGCTTGGTTACAACATCTTCAGGTTTACTGACCGCGATGCGTTTGGGGATCAACTCGCCAATAACAATCGAGAAGTAGGTAATGATAATTACAACAAGGATCAAAGCAGCGATCTCAGCAAAGGGCTCCAACCAGTTGATGCGCTTAAAAACCTCAGCCAGAGGTCGCGATAACTGGGCACCACCGATACCACCAGCCAGGGTGTCGATCATCGTGATCATAATCTGTATCGCCGAGAGGTATTGCTGATCAGGGTCCTGTAAGAGCTCCAGGGTAACAGAAGCACCCTTCATGCCATCTTCAGCGCGAGCCACCAGGCGTGTCTTCTTCGAAGAAACCATGGCAATCTCGTACATTGCAAAGAGAGCGTTGAAGAGGAACAGGATGAAGATTATGAGAATATTTACGTAAAAAGGCATCGTTAATTACTTTCTGCCCTTGCTGGGCGATTAACCGCAATTTTACCAGAGGTCAGGTTTTGCTTAAACTCAAGGACAATCGGTACAAGGGCTATAAATGAAGAATGGCTTCTGCAGGCATTAGAATTTTCGAACGGTCGCGTCAAGTGATCAGGTCATCTGTCAGGAAATCAGCCCGGTTGTGATAAACCATCAGGATACGATCATCAACGAAGTCAAAGCGGCTGATGGCACAATTGTTATAGATCATGCGGTAATCCAGCTTGCGATTATCCGGTTCATCGAGGGAAATCTTAAGCATGACGCGCAAAAGGGAGTTACTGAAACCGCCGTGTGTCACAATCGCCACGCGATCATCAGAGCCAAGATGATGTTCCTTGATCCAATTCAAGACCCCCTGCGCCCGCTTCAGCACCAGGTTGTTATCTTCCTTGCCCCCACGCCACCAGCCCTTGCTGTCGATCGGCTGCGCCAGTTTGAGTTGAGGATAATAAGTTGAGAGAAATTCCTGGTCAACGCCATGCTCCCAACTGAGCTCAACAACGTCATTGACCACAGATTCAAGGAAAATGCCGCCTACCTCGTGCACCTCGGGCAGTCCCATCAGTGCTAAGTTGAGCCGATTGGCGATAATGCTGCCAGTGTGAATGGCACGCTTCATCAGGCTGCAATAAATGTGGGTAAGACCAAAGCCGCGCCTGTTTTGTGGGTCACGCCAGAAGTCTTCTTCACCAGGTTTGGAATAAGCCAGAAAATCGGCCGCCAGTTCTGCCTGCCGCACACCTTTTTGCGTGAGAGTTGGGTCAGAGGAAAGGGACGCAGCCGCACCATCCTGCGTTTCCCAGCGGGCGTTGTTCGTGGACTGTCCATGACGGATGAGATATAGTTGCATAATGGTTCTGGGCGCTATTATACTCGGTTGGTTTTAGTTGTGTTTGTCATCCTGAGGAACGAAGGATCTTGCCTTTTGGACCTTGAGTTAAGATTCTTCGCAAAAGCGGCTCAGAATGACAGTGTATGTTTGTCATCCTGAGGAACGAAGGATCTCGCCTTATGAACCATCTGTTAAGATTCTTCGCAAAAGCAGCTCAGAATGATAGTGTATGTTTGTCATCCTGAATAAAGCAACGAATACTCCGTCAACGTGTGGCTAACTATTTGTCGTTAATTATTCCATACTCGATTGCAAGATCAGCCCAATTGGGATTCAGTGTTTCAATTAATGCATTCTTTTTTCTGCGTACCCAACCCTTTATCTCTTTTTCTCTTGCAATTGCAGCATTTATGTCCGTATTTGATTCGAAAAAGACCAATTTGTATACATTATAGCGACTGGCAAAGCCTGGGATTTTCTTATCTCTATGCTCATTTATTCTCCTGGCAAGATCATTAGTGACCCCTGTATATAAGACCTCGTTTTTCCAATTGGTAATCATGTAAACATAGTACATCTTCATTAAAATACATGTCCTCATTGTTATAAATTGAGCAACTTGGTAATTTTACTTGCAATGATGGAAAAGAAGAATTTTCATTATCAATTCCAAAAGATTCTTCGCAAAAGCAGCTCAGAATGACAGTGTATGTTTGTCATCCTGAGGAACGAAGGATCTTGCCTTTTGAACCTTGGGTTAAGATTCTTCGCAAAA
>DIWN01000056.1 GCA_002423495.1 Anaerolineaceae bacterium UBA6105
AGGTCCCAGGCGACGTCCAGAACGGTTTCGACTTCCTCTTTTGAGAAGTCCAGATCACCAATCAGGTCACGACCATGTAAAAAAGTTTGCATTATTACTCTCCTTGAGAATTCTTTTCTTGATTATACTCAGCAAGCCTTGCTTTGACCATAAGAAATTGAATACTGAAAGTTTATTTTTTGGGTTTAAAGAGCAGCTTCCCTGTCCCTCACACAAATCGTGAGGAGTATGCCAAACTCTAAAACAAAATCATGCCAAACTCTAAAACAAAAAATGCCAAACTCTAAAATGGATGTATGACCTACGACTATTACAATCTAAAGCCAGATCGCCATACCCTTTTACGAGAATGGAATTTTTCGTAGGGCGACATTGAGGGCACCAAGAACGATGTCGCAAAGGAAGGGATTGTGCCCTCAATCCGCCGATAACAGAGTTCTGACTGGCAAGGCTTAATTATTGCAAAAGAATATGGCGTGATGGAGGAATATGTAAAGCCGGATTGACTAGCGCAATCCGGCCTACGAAAAACAAAACGGATGAATCAAAGATCCTTTGTACAGATCGGACTTGGTCCCTCCGCCAATTCCTGATCGTGCCGGTCTCCTGACCGAGCACGGACTTTGACCGCCAGGTCTCCAAGAAAGCCGGGTTTAGAAGAACAACCCGGCCTACGAAAAACAGCGGATGGATACAAGGCCCATCCCTACTTTGGGGCTCTCTTTGTTCTTTCATGGTCTGCAGACCATGAAAGGCATTTGACCGCCAGGTCTCCAAGAAAGCCGGGTTGAGAAGAACAACCCGGCCTACAAAAAAAACAAAACGGATGGACACGAGGCTTATCCCTACGAGGTTCTTTAGTACGGTGGGGGCTTGCTCCCTCCACCGAGGTTCCGAAAAATAAAAAACGGATGGGTTTTGGACCATCCGTTCAAGGGATTTTCCTAAAAAATGCTTACTTGATCAAGCTTGCGACCAAAGCATAAAACTCAGCCGCCTTGACGACATCATCCAAAATCACGCTGTCGTTAACCGTATGCGCGGTCACTTCATCGCCAGGGCCAAAGCCAATCGAGGGAATACCGGCTTTACCTGCCCAATAAATCCCGTTTGTGCTGAATGCCCATTTGCCAGCAGGGGCATCTTCCAGCCCGATCAGGCGGCGGGATTCGAGCCCAGCCTGCACCAACGTGTGATCTTCCGGGATCGCCCAGGCGGGGAAGTATTTATCCACCGGGAAAACGAAACCAGTATAGGAAGGCACATCGTAAAACAAAGCTTCCACCTTCACCCGGTCCTTGCTCTCTTCCGGGATCAGCGCTTCCACCTGGGCAATTGCCGCTTCCTTCGTCTCTCCAAAAGTCATCCGCCGGTCGATGTAAATCACAGCCTCATCAGGCACCGCGTTGATGCTGGGGGTTTTAACGACCATGTCCGAGACTGTAATTTTGCCATGCCCCAGGAAGGGGTCATCCCCAAGCTCGGGTTCCAGGTCGCGGATGCCCGCGATGACTGGCAGCAGCAGGTAGATGGCGTTGATGCCAACGTGATTGCTGGCGGCATGTGCCGAAACGCCCTTGGCAGTCACTTTGAGTTCGATGCGACCTTTGTGACCGCGATAAACGTTCATCTTGGTCGGTTCGCCGATAACTACGAAATCTGGTCTGATCTTCGGGTCAACTTCCACGAAGGTGTTGGGGGCAATGCCATCGCACCACTCTTCCATGTTGCCAAAGTACCAGGCAGTCCAACCCTCCAGCAAGCCCAAATCGCGGGCGGCAGCCAGCCCATAGACCATGCCGGGAGTGGAGTTTTTCTCGTCGCAGGCGCCGCGGGCATAGAGCACGCCATCTTCCACCTTGCCTACAAAAGGATCCCACTGCCATTCATGCGGGTCACCGATGCCGACGGTGTCGATGTGAGAGTCAAAGACGATCACTTTTTCGCCATTGCCAATGCGCCCCATGATATTGCCCATTTTGTCGAAGCGAACTTCTTCGAAATGCAGCGCGTTCATTTCCGCCGCGATGCGTTTGCCCACGGCTTCAATGTTGGAGTCCATGCTGGGGATGGCGCAAATCTCGCGCATAAAGCGAATGATCTGTTCGCGTTGAGATTGGATCTTTTCCTGCAGTTGTTCAATTATTTCGGGTGAGGGCATGTTTCTCCTTTAATCAAAAATATTTCTTTGAGTTAAAAAACTGCACGATTACGGTATATAATGTCTCTAAACACGATCGCACAGTTAAAGAATTGAGGTCTTATGGATATCTTATCATCAAAGCCTATCGGGGGCAACATTTTTAGGAAACCGGAGTTAAACTGGGGAATTCTTGGAACCGCCAGAATCGCTGCAAGAGCCATTATTCCTGCCCTACAGAGTAATAAAAACACTCCTGTTATTGCAGTTGCCAGCCGCGATCTGACGCGCGCGCAGGAGTTTGCCGCCCCCTTCGAGATTCCCCGCGTTTACGGCAATTACGAAGATCTGATTTCTGATAGTAATGTTCAGGCTGTTTATATCCCCTTACCCAACAGCGAGCACGCCTCCTGGGCGATCAAGGCGATGCAAGCCGGCAAACACGTGTTGGTGGAAAAACCTTTTGCCCTCAACGCGAATGAAGCCCAGTTGATGGTCAGCGCCGCCCTTGAAAATTCGGTTGTGCTGATGGAAGGCTTTATGTATCGCTACAGCGAGCGCTTTGATAAGCTCTATGAGCTTATCCGTTCGGGCACGATTGGCAAAATTCGGCTGCTCCAGTCTGGCTTCAGCTTTACGCTTGGCAACCCGGATGATATCCGTCTCGCGCCAGATCTCGGCGGCGGAGCCTTGTATGATTTGGGTGCTTACTCCATCAACATCCAGCGTTTGTTGGTGGGACGCGAGCCATCCAGTGTCCAGGCTATCTGCCAGATGAGTAAATCGGGGGTGGACCTGCAAACCGTTTCCACGCTCGACTTTGGCGACCAGGTGTTTGGGCAGTTCATGGTGTCGTTCAATGCTGACGGCTCACACTTTCTGCGTGTAGTTGGCTCAGCCGGCACGCTCCAGATCGAAAAACCCTTCCTGCTTATCGGTGAGGGCACCAGCGCTGTGTTGAGCGTGAATGGTAAGGAAAGCAAGCGTATCAATTTCCGTGCCGAAAACGACTACAAACACATGTTGGATCACTTCTATAACGTGGCTGTCAGCAAGGATGTGCCAAAATTCCCACTCTCTGATGCCGTCAACAACATGGTTGTGATCGACGCGTTGTTCCAGTCTGCTGTGGATAACGGCAGCACAGTTTACCTTAAAAATTGACAAGGAAAGAAATTAATAATGGATGATATCGACAAACCTGAAGAAAGCAAAACAAATCATTTCCATTCAGGAGTAGGGAAATGGCTACTTCCATTTATTTTGATAGTTGCCATCATCCTTTTGCTCTATCTAATACGAACTAATCCAGTTATTGAACCTTCAGTTCAAATTCCTTATGAATTTTTCATGGAAAAAATTGTAGGCTTCGCAATCTTAATTTGTGAAGGAGCAGCGACCTTGATCGTAGGTATATCTGCGCTTCAAGTGACGTACAATTTTCTTAGGGGCTTGGTTGATTTCAAGTATTCCAGAAAACTGCGATCTTCTGAACGCTTAAGATTGCGCTTGGGTCACCGTCTGAGTCTGGCTTTGGAATTTGCGGTTGCTTCGGATATTTTGCGTCTGCTAATTTCACCTTCTTCTTCAGACTTGACGTTTCTCATGATTATCATACTTTTGCGCTTCTTAATGAACTTCTTCTTGGAAGATGAATTCGAAACCATTAAAGCGACAGGAAAGTATCCTGACCTTGACACTTGCGACTCTGATGATGGTTTATGAGCTTTGCAACAATCGATAAGAGCAAATTTCGTTGGTATTGAAACCACAGAAGGTGTACGAAATTTGACCTGAAAATTGACAAAAAAACGGATGCGGTTGCCGCATCCGTTTTTGATTCTTGCTTCAGGATTAGGGTGTGGGTGAGGGTGTCATCGTGCGCGTGGCAGTCGCCGACGGCACTGGTGTGGCAATGTTGACTGGCACTTTGAGCAGTTCACCAATGAACAGTGGTGTCGTGTCACTCAGAAGTGTCTCGATGCCTTCGGCAGTGCGGTAGCGATTGGTTTCAGCAATAATGCGTTCAACAGTAGAACGGAAGTAAGCTGCAATCGAATTAAGCGTGGCGCCAGATTCAACGATGTAGTCGACGACTGTACCCGGTCGGAGATCGGTTGGAACTGGTGTGGAAGTGGGCATGCGCTGCCAGGGGGCAGGCACTTTGATGATGTCACCAGGTTTGATATAGCAGGTTCCATCATTGAAATTGTTGATCATCAACAACACTTCCAGGTCCGCGCCAAATTTTTCAGCGATCTGCGCGCAGTAAATATCATCTTCCTGAACCACATAATCAAAAGGTCCATCCAGAGTAGGGGTAGCTGATGGAATTGGTGTCTGGGTGATGGTTGGAGTGAAAGTGTTAGTATTTGTTGGTGTGACCGGGGTCGGGGTCAGGGTCATGGTAGGGGTGGGGGTGTCGGTCGCGAAGATCTGCAGTCCACCGCCGCCGCCCAGATTACCAGTTGCCCACAAAGCCACCATCACCAAGCCGGCGATGATCAGAACCGCAACCAGGACCAGTAGCAATGCTTTGCTGGTATTCTTGCGCGATTTCTTTCGATAAGAAGAGAGCAAACTCTGAGATTTTTTCTTTGCCATGTTTTGTAATTCCTTCCTTTGTTGAGTAACAAAGTTCGATTAATAGCATATTAAACGGTGCAACCCGCTTTTGTCAAGTATACCATTTCGGGAGAAAACTATTAATGCAGTTGAGACTATGCAGTTGAGACTACTGGCGGGAGGTTTAACTAAATGGTCTGATGATGAAAATTTTTAGTAACAGTTGGCTTTGATATGACTGGATCAGGTGGTGGTTGTTGGACGAGTGATACCACTTGGATGTGACTGGAAATTTGACGATTAAGATCCTTTCACTGTGACACCAGCCGAGATCTGTTGGGTAAGAAGATTGACGTGAAGGCGGGTGATCAATCACACACCCTATTAATGATTCCCCATTTGGTCGATTAAAACTTCTACGTTAAGAAGGTGGTATCCAATTTGCGCACTCAGTTATTTACTCAAGCCTGATTGGATTGGTGGCTTTTTAGCCACTTGAGCGTGAAGATTTCCTCCCTGTCTTGCTCTTCAAGCGTGTTTTCAATAAAGAGGATCGTTTCTTCATACTGAGGAATAAAGACCTTTTCCAAAGCATGCACGCGCCGTTGTGTTTTGATCAATTCGCGTGAGAGACGCCAAACCGAAACAGACATCTCAGACAGACGGGGGATAATCTGTAACACCTTACGGAATGCTTCATTTGATACATCCAAGGCAAGAGAAGTGTCTCCCAGACTATACGAGATAGCTGGCGGTTCCCCGTGGGCTTCCACCTTTGGTATTGGCACTCCCATCATGCCGTGGTTGAGAACATTCACTTCAACTGAGTGGGTCACTGCCATCGCAGCCCACTCGATCCTTTCTTGGCCCATGGACAAGCGCGCCAATTTCAGCGCCTGGTAAGCGTCCTTAAACAAGACTTGGGCTTGCTGGTTTAATGTTTCAGCTTCTGTAGCCACGCGCAGCAGTTCCCCGGTCAGCACCTCCCGTTTTTTGTCCAGGATGCTGAACCCTTCCCTGGCAAAAGCCAGCTTTGACCGCATCTGGAGAAGATTGCTGCGGGTAGGGGCAATGTTAAGCGGTGCCATAATATTTTTCGATATCGCTTTCTTTGATGCGGGTAAGTTCTGTTTTTGGAAGTATTGAAAGAATCCTCCATGCGATTGTGAGTGTTTCTTCGATAGATCGGTTCTCGGAGAACGATTGGTTGACAAATTGTTTTTCGAAAGCCCTGCCGAACTCAAAATACTTTTGATCAATTGACGAGAGCTCTTCCTCACCAATTACCGAGGCTAGTGAACGCACATCCTGCACGTGCGCATAGGCAGCATAAAGTTGTGAGGCTAACGCGGGATGATCCGCACGTGTTTTGCCTTCTCCAATGCCGTCTTTCATCAAGCGACTGAGTGAGGGAAGCACGCTGACAGGCGGATAAATGTCCTGGGCTGTGAGAGTGCGTGATAACACAATCTGCCCTTCCGTAATATAACCTGTGATGTCCGGAATGGGATGCGTAATGTCGTCATTGGGCATGGTTAGAATTGGAATCTGGGTGATTGAGCCTTCACTGCCCTTAATCCTGCCCGTTCTTTCATAAAGATTTGCCAGGTCGCTATACATATACCCGGGGTAACCCTTTCGGCTGGGAACTTCGCCACGTTTATTGGAGATCTGCCTGAGTGCTTCACAATAATTTGTGATGTCTGTCATCACAACCAAAACATGCAGATCACACTTAAATGCCAGGTATTCAGCCAATGTTAGAGCAATTTTTGGTGTAACGAGGCGCTCCACGACAGGGTCATCAGCCAGATTCAGGAACATGGCCACCCGGTTTAGCGCGCCGCTTTCGGTGAAAGCATTTCGGAATGATTCTGCCACATCATGTTTGATTCCCATGCCGGCAAAAACAATCGCAAAATTTTCGTCTCGTTCTTCATTGGTCCCAGCCTGGCTGCCAATTCGCGCCTGCCGGACAATCTGGTTGGCTAAAAGGTCATGAGGGATACCGCTTCCTGAAAAAATGGGCACTTTTTGACCCATGACCAGAGTATTCATGGCGTCTATGGTGGAGATGCCGGTCTGGATATAGTCGCGAGGATAAATCCGTGCTGTTGGGTTGATCGGTTGTCCGTTGATATCCGCAAAGTTGTGCGCTAACGGCAATGGACCATGATCGATTGGCTTTCCCATTCCATTAAAGATCCGCCCGAGCATCTCTCGGCTCACGGGCACTTGCAGTGATCTTCCACTAAAACGCACACTTGTACCCGCGGTAGTTAAGCCGCTTGTGCCTGAAAAGACTTCAATCACGGCAAAATTTTCACCAACTTCCAAAACTCTACCTACCCGCGTTTGATTCTTGGAGTCTATAATCTCAACGAATTCATCGTATGCGACTATACCCGTATCTTCAACCCGGATAATTGGTCCTTCGACACTTGTGATGCCAGCAATTAACAAACCTGCGCTTCGTTCAGTCGTTTTCATCGATAAAGTAGCTCCAATTGATCGAATTGCTCATCGAGTGCGTTGCGGATCTCATCAAGCCGTTCGAGCTGTTCATTTGGTATGGTATTTTTCATGCGGATGAGGGAATTGAGAATGGGCAATTCCTGAATCGTGTTGATGATCGCACCTCGTGAAACAACTGCCTCTGCTCGTGCTTGAAAATGCAGGATCAACTCAAGCATTTTCATTTGCTTCTGAGGCGTAGCATAGGTGTCAATTTCATCCAGTGCGTTTTGCTGTAAAAAGGCTTCACGCAGCAGACGAGCGGTTTCAAGAGTGACACGTTGATCATCCGGCAGCGCGTCCGGACCAACCAATTTAACAATCTGGTCGAGGTGACCTTCCTCGGTGAGAATCTGCATAGCTTTCGCTCTCAGTTCCCGCCAGGGCATTTGAGTTTCTGCTTGCCACCACTCAGTTACGTTGTCCAGATACTCGCTATAGGAATTCAACCAGTTCACTGATGGAAAATGGCGTGCTGAAGCCAGATTTTTATCTAATCCCCAGAATACACGGGTGTATTGACGCGTTTGTTGGGTGACGGGTTCGGAGAAATCCCCACCTGGAGGGGAGACTGCACCGATAATGCTGACAGAGCCTGTATCTCCATTGAAGGTTTCAACCAATCCTGCCCGTTCGTAGAACTCAGCCAGGCGCGATGAGAGATAAGCGGGATAACCTTCCTGAGCTGGCATTTCTTCAAGTCTGCCGGATATTTCGCGCATTGCTTCCGCCCAGCGCGATGTGGAATCCGCCATCAGGGCAACATGGTAACCCATGTCCCGGTAATATTCCGCGATGGTTATTCCGGTGTACACGCTGGCATCTCTTGCTGCTACCTGCATATTGGAGGTGTTGGCGATCAGGATGGTACGTTCCATCAGAGGTCTCTTCGAACGCGGGTCAATTAATTTGGGGAACTCCTGCAAGACTTCGGTCATTTCATTGCCGCGTTCACCACAACCGATATAAACAACTACATCTGCGTCTGACCACTTGGCAACCTGGTGTTGGGTAATCGTTTTGCCGGTTCCGAAACCTCCGGGGATGATTGCGGAGCCGCCTTTGACCAGAGGAAAAAAGGTGTCCAAAACGCGTTGACCTGTCAGTAAGGGTTCGTTCTTCTCTTTGCGATTTTTAAAGGAACGCGCTTTGCGTACCGGGCAGCGCCTCAACATGGTGATGGGTTCTTCTCCATGTTCAGTTTCAACCCTGGCAATCACTTCGTCGATTGTGTAGTCGTTAGCAGGCGCAACCCAGGTTAGTGTTCCCGAGATCCCGTGTGGAATCATGATCTTGTGCGTAATCACGCCTGTCTC
The DNA here is from genome assembly GCA_002423495.1 of Anaerolineaceae bacterium UBA6105. Taxonomy (GTDB): domain Bacteria; phylum Chloroflexota; class Anaerolineae; order Anaerolineales; family Anaerolineaceae; genus Mesolinea. The sequence goes on from DIWN01000056.1 coordinate 8,536, forward strand.
TGGCACGGATCCAATCGCAATCCCTTCTGAGACCTTATTTCCTTTTATTAGCAGGGGAGTAAATGACCATCGTGTTCGCCGATCAAGAGGCGTTAGTCCAAAACCACGCCCAATAAAGGAACCGGTTTTACGTTCAATCACTGGGAGTGGGCGTTGAATGCCGTCAAAAATGCTGCCAATTAATCCAGGCGCTAATTCGACAGAGAGCGGTAAACCAGTGCTGTATACTGGCATGCCAGGTGTCAGACCGCTGGTCTCTTCGAAGACCTGGATAGTCATCTCATCGTCGTGCAGACCAATCACTTCCCCGATCAAATTCTGGTCACTAACACCTACCATATCTCCCATGGCAATTTTGCTTGACCCTCGTGCTCGAATGACCGGCCCATTGATCCAGGTGATAACAGCTGCTGCATCTGTCATGCATTCTCTCCTATCAAGATCTCAAATACCTTACTTCGAAGCCTTTCCATTTGCCTTTCCAAGCGCCTTTCGAGCGTGTTTTCGAAGCTGCGGTGTCCTTTTTCGTCCTTGGCTACTACCCCGGTCCCCTCACTCAGATTTTCACCGATCTCGATTTGAGTACCAAGCTCAGAACTGAGTTTTCTCAAGTCTTCTTCCGTGACTATCTTCCGTGATTTGGCGTCAAACTTGAGCACCACGTTGTTGGATTGCAATTGCCCGATGGCTTCCCGAATCAAGCCCATCAATGCTTCGGCGTAACTAGGCTCATTTGGGATAATTGCCAGGCGATCCTTGACTTGTGAAAAAACGCTTTCCAGGAGTTGCTCCCGCCTCTCATATGCTTCAACCCTGGCTTTAACCGTAATTTCAGCAAGTTTCTCCTCCTTGCGCAACTCGGCTTCTCTCCTGGCTTTTTCGAGAATCTCCGCGTATAGCTGCTTTGCCTGCAATTCTCCACGTTTTAGAATTTCCGACTCTCGGTGCTTGGCTTCCGCGTTTATTTTTTCAGCGTCGGCTTGTGCGGCATCTAAGATCGTTCGTGTTAAATCGGTAATTCTGTCATCTATCGATTTCAACATAGTTGTTAATCCGTTTCGGTAATCATCATTTTCGAATGCCGATCGATTGTTCAGCTAATCCCATAAAAGAAATTCCTGGGGAATCCGTGCTGTTTGGCGAAGGGATTTCTAAGAACAGAGGTGGTTCGATTGAGCTTTTTAATTGGGCCATACGTTCTGATGCCAGTTTGGAACAATCTTCTGTTACCAAAACCAAGCCAAGCTCAGGATTGGCAAGTGCGGCATCGAGAGCTTGATTCATGCTCTCCACAGAATCTACGGCTTCACCGTGAACACCAACCAGGGCAAACCCGAGTACGGCATCAACGTGTCCAATGACCCAGACTTTCATGATTGCCTTATCTATTAAGAATGAGAAAAGAAATCAGCAACCCATAAATGGCAATACCTTCAGCCAAACCGACAAAGATCAGAGCCTGACCGAATAGTTCTGGTTTCTCGGTAATTGTGCCTAAAGCAGCAGATCCAGTATTTGAAACCGCGATACCAGATGCTATGGCGGCTATACCGGTTGAGAGGGCTGCAGCAAGAGAGGCGTAAGGATCATTGGCAGTCTCCTGTATGAAACCCGCAGCCTCCACACTTGTGGGCGTCATAAGCCAGATAACTCCCAACGCAACAGCCATCAAGCCAATAACCACATTCAGTCCGCCCAATCCGACGAGCATATTCTTTGTGGCTTTTACCGGTTGGGATTTGCGCCGATATCGAAAATAGATAAGGGCGGGGATCAGTGGGACAAGCCCGATAAGAAAAATGATTGTGTAAGTTAGAATAGGCATGTTATTTTGCTCCTTCTTTATTCGATTTAGCCAGTTGGAAAGGTTGATATTTGCGCCCTCCGCCTGAGAAAAACTTGCTGAAAAATTCATAGTATTCCAATCGCAGCGTTTGAATGCTTACGATCATCCCCTCAAAACCGATCACAAAAATATTACCAAAGGCAACGATCAGCCAATAACCAACCCCTTTGCCAGGGTCTACAATATTAGCCAAAATAAAGAAGACCGAACTCAAGCCGGCGTGCGCGACGGCAAAAGCACCGATGCGGACATAGGACAGAGAATTGCTCAGGTAGCCAATCAGGGTTTCAAAGAGCTCGAAGAAAGATTGGATGAAGTAGAGCAGAAAACCGCCTTCGAAGTACGGCCTTTTCTTTTCGAAATAGCGCTCAAGAAATCCAGAGAGGAAGATCATCAGGATACTCACGATCGCGACCACGATGAAAACAAGCTGATCCACCGGAAAATTCTTGATAAATAAACTCAAGATCAACCCTAACAGGGACCAATAAAGCAACAAACCCGCCAGACCTTTGCTGTTGAAAAAGAAATGCACCCAGTGGCGCTGGTGAAAGTCGTTGACCAAGGCAAGGATATTTGCAAGCGAAAGCAAAATTGCGCCAAATCCGGCTGTAATCAAAAGCAAATTCATTATGTTGTGCATCGGATGCATCCAAACAGCTGGCAGCAGATCTTCGATACCAAATATGCTTCCAAAAAGGAAACCAAATACGATTGCTGAGATGCCGCACAGCAGAACCACTGAACCCAGGCTGGCCAAACGCTCCAGTTTTTTGATTTTTTTGAGCATCAGAACCAATCCGGCAATTGCGAGAATCAGTCCGTGTCCAACATCTCCGAACATGGCTCCGAAAATTAACGGAAAAGTCAGAAGTAATAGCAATGTTGGGTTGAGCTCATTGTAGGAAGGCATTCCATAAGTGGTCACCAACTTCTGAAAGCCCTGGTCAAAACCCTTCTTTTCGATCATGATTGGGGCGTTTCTTGATTCCGAATCCATACCGCTTTCTTTGACATCAATGATGATAGAGGTAGAGATAGCCTGCAGGTCGCTGGAAAGCTTTTCCAGTTTGTTGCTCGGCAACCACCCTGCCACCAGGTAGCTGTGCTTTAACTTCCCAAAGCGCATCAATGATTCAGATAACAAACGGCTGTACCGCACCCGCCAATAGAGTTCTCGCAAGCGATTTGACCGGCTGTCCCGGATCTTTTCAATTTCCTGCGAGCTGCTATCTATCCTGGATTGAAGCGTCTCATTTTCTTTGTTCAGAACTTCGATTATCTCTGCGGGAGTTCCACGGTAACTGTCGGGCAAATCAACACCCACCAGGTAAGCACTGCGGGCTGCCCTATGGAGGTATTCTTTGTTTTGGCGTGACCCCAGCAGCAGCACTATTGCCTGGTCGCCCTCTTTTTTTAGTTCCAGCAGTACGAACGGAATGTTAGTCATGCTGGTTTTGAAGCGGTCAATTTTGTCTGCTGGCATTGTGCCAAGCACCGAATAAATATAACGCCGGTTGCGGATCCTTTCGAAAGGGATTTTTACGTCAGAGAGGGGATTGAGCAAACGAATATAAGCATTGCGCAGGTTAATCTCCTGCTGTGACGCCATCAGATCTTTTGATCTGGCTTGTATCTCCTCCTCCAATTGATTTACAAAGGGTTGAATGTCTTCAGGTTCCGAAATCATCTTGATGTGCTCATCAGGTGATTGGCCTGGGTCGATGTTCAGAGAGTGTAATGTTTCGAGAAGTTGTTTTTCAAGGTTTGCGAACTGATTGGCTTTCACCTGCCAATTCGATCCACGAACGTCACTTTCCTCCGCGTGCAAGTAGCTGATATCTTCCATTTGCAGAAAGCCTTCATCAGCCAGGAGTTCTGTCACCTTCCTGGCAAAGTGATTAGGGACTTCAATTTCAACTTCCGTCATGCGTTCGGGATACCATTTCATTTTAGTAATCCTTAGATTAGTTTTTCGTCAAATGTGGTAATTTGCGAATGAGATAGGGGGCATATTGATCTACCGGCATTTCAAGCGATTTTGCCTCGAATAACAAGGTTAGATCCTGTATCTCCATTTCTAATACAAGTAAGTATGCCAGGGGTAAGCCGATGGTGAAGGACCCATCTGAAAAGGCATGTCTGCATGTCGAATAAATCATTCTTGTGAAGATAGTTTCGTTTAGTTGCCACTTGCTTGTGTTTTTGCTGTCGAAATTTCCTTCTTTGAGAATGGCAGGATAAATTTCCGCCATAAGCTGATAAGGGTCTCTATCCGCCGCGATCGCTCTAATGATGCTATCATCAATTTTATAACCAAATGGAAGGGTGTAATTAATAATCTCGCTCTCTGAAAAACGGTGAAAAATCCGATAGCGTGCAGCCCAGGTGAGATTATTCTTATCAACCATCATTCCGATTAATATTCGAGTGATCTTTTGGTCCTTGTGGGGTAATGTGTCAATTTGATCCCAGAGTCTTTGCCAATAGCTCAGGTCGATTGCCACCTCAACGGGGAATAAGCTCTTTTCGTCGTGGAAACGGGTTAATGCCAGTTTTAAATCCGCTTCATATTCAGTATTGTGTAGCAAAGCGATTGCCGATTCTACAGTTCCACATCGAACCATCTCTTCAAAGGGCAAGGTAGGGTAATCTTCGATCGGAAATAAGGTGTAGCGGATTTTTTCCCACTGTTCCCCAACTTCAATACCGCGCAGTACTGCCTTCAGATTGTCCACTTCGTAAAGTTTAAAAAGTTGAATTAGCAGTTGGCGCGCGAAAGATGGCGCGTGTTGGATGATGATTTTATAATCCCGTGTTAGTTTTTTGCGGATTTCATAGGCTACCCTTCGCGAGGACTTAATTGTCTCTTCTGAGGTAGCCAGACAGGATGCATAGCTGGTTTCATCCAGTTTCGCGATAAGGGTGTTGAGATCTGGGGAAGCACTTAACCTGGCGACTGTTTCATCACCCAGCAAATTGCCAATCATGCCACGGACGCGCGTGTGGACATTGGCGTAAGCACTTACGCTGCTAAGAATCATGCGATTTTTTTGTTCCTAATAATATTTGGATGACATAATCAATAGCTTTTGGCATGTTCTCTTGAGCTAAAACATCTCTTTGAGTTGTTCTTTGGGCGTATTGATTGACGATATCCTCAATAATTTTTGGATTGATGATTTCTTCTGTCAAGCGCGCGCTGTCCTGTTCAGCCTTCTGCCTGTTTTCATCCAGTAAGATTTCAACGGCGTGTTCCGCTTGTTCCGGCAGCGATCCGGCTTTCTTTGCAGCCATTTCGTACGTTGACTGTGCTCGCTCTTCAGCTTCCAATATTTGCTTTAATCGTTCTTCATTCATCATTAATATCTGAATTACCTCTAATTTTCATATTATAGTACCTTTCCCCATTACTGATTACCGGCAATGGAGCAGATAAATTAAGGTCTAATACTCCCAATTTGCTCATTCAGCATAGCATGCTGAGAAACTCTGTGACGGTATTGGGAGCCTCACGGTCAAAAACCACGCATGATCAGAGTCCAACATTATTGATCGCCAAGATCTTTTCTGAACCATAAACCAAGAGTGAGTATAATAAGCGCATGTTTCTGCCCAAACCTCTAACCTATCTCGCGCTGGCGCTTTCGATCGCGGCGCTTCTTTTGTCTGCCGGCTGTGAAAAGACCCAAACCCCACCGCTTGACCCCAGCCCTGAGGTAATCATATCAACCGAAGCTGCCACCCCCCCAACCGTCACCCAGGAACCCACCCCCACTTCAATTCCCGCCGCGGCGATTGTCAACGGCGAGCCCATCCCCCTGAGTTACTTCAATAATGAAGTCTGGCGCTATCGCGATTCGCTGGCTGGTCAGGATGTCAGGCCGGAAGATGCTGAAATCAGCCAGGATGTCATCAATTTTCTGATCGAACAACAGTTGTTGGCACAGGAAGCTCGCAAGGGCGGATATACCCTCAGCGAATCGGACCTGCAAGCCAGGATCGATGGACTCATTGCTGAGCTGGGTTCGCAAGAAGCCTTCTCAACCTGGCTGAGCAATAATCATTACGACGATACCGAGTTCCGCATGGCACTCACCCTTGCCACAGAAGCTGCCTGGCAGCGCGACCAGATCTCAGCCACTATCCCTGAGGAGGTCGAACAGGTGCGGGCAAGGCAGATCTTCGCCCTCACCCCCGAAGGCGCGCAGCGCGCACTGACAAGCCTTGCCAGCGGCACGGACTTTAGCAAGTTGGCCTGGGAGTACAGCCCCGAATCCGGCGGCGAGCTGGGTTGGTTCCCTCGCGGTTACCTGCTCTACCCTGAAGTCGAAGAAGCAGCCTTCAGCCTTGAAGTTGGAGCTCGCTCGGAGATTATTCAAACCGAAATCGGCTACCATATCATCGAGGTACAGGCGCACGAGTCTGCCCACCCCCTCACAACCGACGCGCGCATCGCCCTGCAAAGCAAAGCCCTGCAGGACTGGCTCAGTGCGGCAATCGCCAATTCACAGATAGTCATCCAAATCCCGTGAGCACTCGAAACCGCCCACCAGCCCGCCGATCCAGCCCTGCCGCCCGCCCGATGGCAGTGCCGATCGAGCCGCCCAAAAAATCAACCGGTTGCGGAAGCATCGGAGTTGGCGTCTTGCTGTTGGCTTTGGTGCTGGTGGTGTTGTTGATGATGATGGGCATCCTGCCCAACCCGCTGGAAGCGAAACCCAACGCCACCAATCTGCCCGCAGGTATTACGAATCAGCCGGGCGTGACTACCGAGGTGCCGCCTGCTTCGAGTGCGACACCGACCTCCACCCAGACTCAGACGCTGGAGCCAACCGCCACCCACACCCCCAAACCGACCCTGACCTACACACCCACACCCACCGAAAAACCAATGCCCTTTGTAATCAGGGGCACCCCAAGCGGGAACCCGAACATAATGCTCTTCCCTCAATACAGTTGCGAGGAGTATCTCTTTATAGGCGGCGAAATTCTGGACCTGCGTGAAGCCCCGGTTTTTGGACTGACAGTCAGACTCGGCGGTACTTACGGGGGCAGCCTGGTTGATCTGGTCAGTGAATCGGGAGATGTGACTGTCTATGGGGAGTCGGGTTTTGGCTTTGCGATTGAAAACCAGCGCATCAGGGAAAATGGCATCACCATCCAGTTGTTCGACGCAAACGGTAAGGCTTTATCAGCCCTGACATATCTGAGCATCACGGGCAATTGTGACAGCAACCTCTTAATTGTCAATTACAAACAAGTACGCGAAATTCAGCCCTAAGCTTCCCGCTGCGATAACTTAATCTTCTCATTACCAGTCATCAACCCGGTCAACTTTTGCGACTGCAAAGGCATCACACAGCTGTTGGCGAAATAGCCAAAGTTGAAGGTGGTTGGATCTCCCGCTTTCTTGCCCGGGATGGGCATCAGGCGGGCAGTCAGAGGCTTGTTGAGCCGCAGAGCCAGCGCCCCAAGATCCAGCAGGATGGGGTAGATTTCTTCGGGTGTGGTGTCCCCAGGCAGGGGGATGACGTCCAGTCCAGCCCCGCAGACTGCCGAGAACATGAGCAGTTCAGTCACGCTCAGGCTGCCTTCAGCCGCACGCAGGGCGAGGGTGCTGTCTTCCAGAACGGGCAGCATCAAGCCATTGAAGCCGGTTTTCCGGTATTGGGCTTGCTGCAGACTAGTGGTGAGAAAAGTACTGGCAAACAGGCTGCCATGCGGACCGAAAGAGGATAGCCCCAAGGCTTCGAGCGCGCTGCCGATGGAAGCGACCTGGTCCGGGTGAGGAGCAAGCGTAAAGTCCAGCCCTTTGAACTCGTAGCCATAGATTTTTTGCATTTTTTCAGCAACCGCTTCCAGTCTTGCGGCATTCGCGTTAACAGTATCGATCAGGCATTGCCGGGCTTCCTGCAGGCTTTTGGCTTGGCTAAAACAGGTGAGTGCCAGATCTGCAGCCTCGAGGGCGAGCGCGAAAGCAGGGCGCTCACGCTGCGAATAAGCCGCGGGGAAGAATGGCGTGCAGGCGGGCACATTTGCCAGCGCGCAAAAGCGTAGATTTGCGAAGCCGTGAAGTTCCTGGGTTGAAAGTTTCACAATTGTTTCCGCGGCACGCGCCGCATTTGCCAGATCGAGCTCACCTTCCTGGGTTGTGAGCGAGCCGGAGAGAAAGATGCGATTACTGCTCATCAGGGCATTTGGAATTGCAGCCCACTCGGCTGGGTCCGAGCCTGCAGGACCCATGGAAATGTACTCAAATCCATCGCCATGTGCTTCAGTTGCGTATTCCTGGGCAGCTTGCGCTAAATCTATCGGTGCCACGAATTGCCCAAAAGGCGGCGTCGCCAGCCGCAGCGATTGAACCTCAAAACCTTCATCCCTGAATAACTTGCGGGCATGATTGCTGAAAATCCCCACCCGCTGTAAAAGCAGGCCATTGATGGGGTAACCCGTTTCGCAAAAGACCGTGATTGAGCGTATTTTCATGATCAGCCTTTCTGACTGCGTTGGCGCAGCACCTCGAACATCAACACACTGGCCGAAATCGCGGCGTTGAGTGATTCTGTCTTTCCAAGCATGGGAATTTTCACGCTATGGGTTGCCAACAAGCGCCCCTCAGGGCTGATTCCCTCCGCTTCACCGCCGATCAGCAGCGCAATCCGTCCGCGCATGTCTGCCTGCCAGAGGCTTTCCTGCCCGTCCATATCCGCGTGGTAAACCGTGAGGTCTTCCACGTAAGCCGAGATCGCCTCCCAGGGCCAGCGCAGTAACGGCAGCCTGAAGTGCGTACCCATCCCCGAGCGAACCACCTTTGGCGCCCAGGCATCTGTGGTACCAGGAGGCAGGCAGATTGCCTGCACACCAGCCGCTTCTGCCGAGCGCAGGATTGCGCCCAGGTTGCCCGGGTCCCGTAGTTGGTCAAGGATTACCACGAAACCGGGTTTTGCCGGCTGGGAGGGCACCGGGATGTCGAAAACACCCAGGATGCCCTGGGAAGATTCCGTATCACTCAGGCTTTCAAAGAGGCGATCTTCTACTTCAAAAACGGTTTGGTCCGGCTTGATCTGCTCAAGCAGTGTTTTCGCGCGGGGCGTCAGGCTGGTCTTATAAAGAATAAAACGCAGGGGCACAGCCGAAGCCAGCCCATCTTCCAGCAAGCGCGCCCCTTCTGCGACGAAGGCATTGTGTTTACGGCGGACTTTGCTTTGTTCAAGCAGGCTGCGCGTGAGTTGGATATTTGGATTTTTGGAGGAGATTAATATTTCGTTGGGCATGCCTTTATTATACCGATGCTGGCGCATCCGGATGGACCGATTTGAACTCTGCCCGGATTTCCCCCTCACTTGTAACGGTCAGGACGACGAATTGCGGTTTGAACTGGTTGCGGCGCTCGGGATAGCCGACACCGGGGTTGATGAACCGGATGCCATCCATGACCTCATCCTGGCGGGAATGAATGTGACCATAAATGATCACATCCGCTTCCGGGTACTTTTGAGCGAGTTTTTTTTGAAACTGGCGATGACCGCTCATCGTCCCGAACAAAAAGAGGACTACGTAATTCAGGAACCACTGCCAGATGCTGATGTGCCCGTGTGCCAGGGTGATCCTGACACCATTGATTTGATGATGGCATTCCATCGGCAGACGGTAGCCCATAAACCAGTCACGGTTGCCCTGGACGGCGTCGGTTGGCGCGATTTGTGATAGCCGCTGAATCGCCTCCGGTTTGCAGACATCGCCGGCATGAAGAATGCGATCTGGGTGCTCCGCTTCTATCGCGAGCAGAAGGGCGGGCTCAATCTCCTGTGTGCGATCTCCAACATGGGTATCGGCGAGGATGACGATGCGTTGATCCGTTGACATATGTCGTGAATTAGCGCGGTTTCTTGACGAAGCCAAAGTAGATCACCAACAGCAAACCGATCCCACTAACGCCTGCCATGGTCAGGCCGATCTTTTTGCTGTCTCCGAAGATGAGCTGCGTGGTTGAGGGCGGCTGGGTGGGGGTGGGGGTTGGCAAAGGGGTTTTGGTCGGAATAGCTGTGCGGCTGGGGACAAAAACTGTCGGTTGCGGGGTGGTGGGGATAGGCGTGGGCGTGGCATTGCTGGTTGGGGTTGGGGTGTTTGCCCGGCGGATGAGCAGAATCTGGTTGATATAGACCTCGTCAGCTTCGGGGCTATTGCCGTTGAGCACCATAATATCACTGCCAGAGATGCCATACGCGGCCGAAATGGACCACAAGCTCTCGCCCGATTGGACGATGTGATAGATGGAGCCGTCAGGCTGCGGTGTGGAGGTCAGGATGCCATAGGTNNAGTATCTTCACGGTTTTCATGGGCTATATTATAGCTGTTTTGCTTAATTGGGTCAGGAAGAATGTTGCTTGGCAGATATTGGCCAGGTTGGATACTCATCAAGCGAGGATATATTTAAATTCTCCTTGTAGGGAACGGCCTTGCGCCGTTCCGGTTTTGTTGTGGAACGCGGCTTGCCCCGTTCCCTAAAAAAATGTTCGATGCAACTCATTGACCAGACCGTTTTTTGTTCTCCTGTGATCATTATCCCCACCTCCAATCCTATCTATTTTCCAAAAAAGTCCCTGGCACAATGCCCTATTACCACTATCGGGCTGCTGGAATGGTAAAATCAATAGGTTAGGCTCGCAAGGAGCCAGAGAAGAGGTCATCATGCTGGATATAAAACTTTTCCGGGACAATCCCGAACTCGTAAAAGAAGGTTTGGCAATGCGCCAGATGGAAACTGCTGTCGTGGATGAAGTCATCGCGCTCGATGAACAGCGCCGCCGCCTGATCCTGGACGTTGAATCCAAAAAAGCGGAACGCAACGCCGTCAGCAAAGAAATCGGAAGGATGAAGAGCAAGGAAGAGCGCGAAGCAAAAATCAGCGCCATGCGCCTCCTTGGGGACGAAATTTCAGCGTTGGATGAGACCCTCAAGCAAACCGAAACTGCACTTTACAACACTCTGGCTGGAATCCCCAACATCCCAGACCCGGACGTTCCGATTGGTCCGGATGACAAGCACAACGTGGTCCTGCGCACTATTGGTGAACCCAAGCACTTCGACTTTGAGCCAAAACCCCATTGGGATTTAGGCACCGACCTGGATATTATCGACTTTGAAGCCGGCGTGAAACTCTCCGGAACGCGTTTTTACGTGCTCAAGGGAGCTGGTGCCCGCTTGGAACGCGCCCTGATCTTTTGGATGCTCGACCTCCACATTCGCCAGGGCTACAAGGAATTTTATCCGCCCTGGATGGTGCGCGAAGAAGTTATGTTTGCTTCCGGGCAACTACCGAAATTTGCGGACAATCTCTACCACGACCACCAGGAGGATTTCTGGTGGGTTCCGACAGCTGAAGTGCCGCTAACAGGCATATTGATGGGCGAGATCCTAGAGGAATCAGCCCTGCCGATGAACCTTACCGCCTACACAGCTTGCTTCAGGCGTGAGAAAATGAGCGCGGGAAGAGATGTGAGAGGCATCAAACGCGGGCATCAGTTCGATAAAGTTGAGATGTACAAATACTGTCTGCCCGAAAACGCTGAGCAGGAACTTGAAAATATGGTTGCGGATGCCTGTGCCACCTGCGAAGGGCTTGGGCTGACCTATCGCGTGCTCATGCAGTGCACTGGCGACCTGGGTTTTGGCTCGCACAAGACCTATGACGTGGAAGTCTGGGCGCCTGGCTGCCAGGAATGGCTCGAGGTCTCGTCTATTTCCAACATCGGTCAGTTCCAGGCAAGACGCGCCAACATTAAGTATCGTCCGGAGGATGGCTCTTCCCTGCAGTTTGTGAACACTCTGAATGGCTCGGGGCTTGGCTTGCCGCGCACGCTGATTGCCGTGCTCGAAAATTACCAGCAGGCAGACGGCAGCGTCGTCGTGCCGGATGTTCTACAACCCCTTATGGGTGGAATTGAGGTAATAGAATGAGTCCTGACTGGATCCAGATTTTGCTGATAGCTTTCAGCGGCATTCTGAACGCTGTTGGTTTTTTTGGTCTCTTCCTGGTGTTCTTCCCCGGCTTGACGGTTAGCTGGTTGGGTCACCTGATCTGGGTAATCTACGTTGGGTTCAACCGCGGGCATACGCCGCTGCAATTCGGTCTTACGATCGCGTTCTTCGTGGTCAACACCTTGCTGATGCTGGTTGGATCGCTGACCGATAACCTGCTGGGAGCGAACAAGAGCCGCAAGGCTGGGGTGCCCTGGTCGGAGATTATTGTGAGTTGGCTGGGTATGCTGATTGGCGGCATCTTCCTGACCCCCATTGGCGGGATTGGGGTTGCCCTGGCGCTGCTCTACATCCTGGAATATCGCCGCCTCAATAATGACCGCGAAAAAGCCTGGGCAGCCACCAAGGCGCTGGCCTTCGGTTACGGTCTGGCGGCAATCATTCGGCTGGTCATGGGATTCTTGATGGTCTGCCTCTGGCTGATTACGGTGCTTTTTCTGTAATTCCAGTCTTGGGCAAATTGTATATTGGATAGAAGGTGTAGGTCAGGTTGCGACTTTCAACCTGACGTCCCACTCCATCAAGAATCTTCGTAGGTCAGGTTCCGCTTTTGAACCTGACATAACAAACCTCGGCATGTATCATTTTTATTCGGCTTCCATTCGCGCGATTCATTGCAACAAAACCCTGGATTCTTTCCTCTAATTCCAAACATAACAAGCTCTGGCATGCATCATTTCTTGATTTGGCGTTCATTGGCGTAATCCATTGCAATAAAACCGTTGTTTGAATGCGCATGTCATGTCAGGTTCAACTGTGGAACCTGACATGACATGCGTCTGCCTATGCAATTCCAATTCTTTTTCATCCATAAACGCTGCATAAAAACCCTTCACTCCCCGTATGAATACCTGCCCTCATGGAAGTCTTTTGGATCAATTACTGGCGAGGCATGCTCGTCTTTGCTGTAATAACTCCAATAACTGGACCATTCCCAATCAAAGGTGTCAGAATAGCAATGTTTGATCGGGTTGTAATGAATGTAATCAAAACTATGTTGGAAGTCATCCTGATCCTTGATGGTGTGTTCCCAAAATCGTCCCTGCCAGACATCAATGTTAGGTTTTTCCATTATTTTACGGATTGAGGTTGTGGTCTTTCTTTTAATTTCTTTGATTCTTGAGGAGAAATTGTGGTCGGCTTCAGCAAGGGTAATCAGGAGATGAATATGATCAGGCAGGATGCAATAAGCAATTAAATTAAAATGGTGATAACTTTGAACCGTGTATAAGGAAGATAAAAACGCTTCGATACACCTTTTATCTTCGAAAAATCTGGTTCTTTTCGATGTCACCAGGGTAAAGAAATAGGTACCGCCGGCGATGTAATTGCGGATGAAATTTGGCATGAAAGAAGTGTAATTTGGCAGGGCGCATTGCCTCAAAATTAATGTAACTTTACAAAAGAACGGTGGCTCATAAAGAATGTTACTCTAATGCGGAAAATGA